>NZ_JBNDMO010000008.1:0-330177 GCF_050436625.1 Paraburkholderia sp. GAS334
CCTCGCGCCGCCCCCCCCGCCCCCGCCCCCCCCAACACACCACCGGGCGGGGGGGGGGGCGCCGAAAAAATCGCCCCCACCACCCCTCACCACCATCCCCCCCCCCCCACCCCCTGCCCTGATCACCTGTATGTGCCTCAAGAGCGCTTCGCCCGCAGGCGTGGGCGCCGCACCATCGCGCACCAGGAGGGGCATCCCCAGAGATTCCTCCAGTGCATTAATTCGCTGGGACACTGCTCCGCGGGTAATATTTAACGATCTTGCGGCATGCCCGAAATGTCGCAGTTCCACGACGACGGCGAAAGTCTCTAACTGCTGACGGTCGAACCCCATACAGCCTCCTGCCGGCAAGCGATGCTCACCGCGACTCGGTTGCTCACTATCAGTTCTTTATTCTGGCACCAGCAACGGCAATCTGCAGATGAATAGATCATGCCCTATTTGAAGCTGCATAAAAGCGACACACCACCTCCCGACAATCAGGCCGCACGTACGAGATTTTTGCGTATACAAGTGCGTATATCGCGCGCAAAAATATAAATTTATTCTCTAATAATCAATCGATTACATCTAATATTCGAGCCCTCTCCTGGCACCAGAAAATTAGGTCCGGTTCAATTGCTGGACTGCTGTTCATGAAAACGCCCGCTTTTGCGGGCTTTTTTATTTCCTGGACGCCAGGAAGATGCTCGCGTTCCACGATATAAGCCGATGTCGAATGAGTACGTTCTTGAGTACATGAAAATTCGAGCTCCTGCAAACGTACTCGCCGTGCACGATCAGCCAATGACTTCCTGGCGCCGAACTACCGGGCGGCTTCATTCGCGTTGCCTGCTACCTCGTAGATATCCGGTTTCTGACGGGTCCCTCATTCGAATAGCAACGACGCCTGCTATCGCACATAACACCGTTACGTACCAGTAAAACGCGGGCTCGCTGCCCAGCGACTTAAGCGAAAGCGCCACATATTCGGCGGATCCCCCGAAAATAGCGTTGGCTATGGCGTACGACAGGCCAACTCCAAGCGCGCGGACCTCGGGAGGAAACATCTCTGCCTTGATGAGCCCGCTGATCGAAGTGTAGAGACTGACGATCGCAAGCGCGATGATCACCAGAGCAAACGCCGCGTACGGGTTTGTCACTTCTTTCAGCGCATACAGCAACGGCACAGTGCCAATCGTCGCCAACACGCCGAACAGGATCATCGACATCCGTCGACCGATACGATCAGAGAGCGCGCCGAAGGCCGGCTGCATCAGCATGTAGACGATCAAGGCAGTGGTCATCACTGCGCTGGCGGTCTTGGGATGCATGCCCGCAGTGTTGACCAGGTATTTCTGCATATAGGTCGTAAAGGTATAAAACGAAAGCGAGCCGCCCGCCGTAAAGCCCACGACGGTAGCGATCGCACGTTTGTGCGTGAGCAAACCACGCAGCGTCCCGGCGTCGGAACGTGACCGTGTCGCATTCGTCGAGGTTTCTTCGAGTGACCGGCGCAGATATAGCGATACCAGCGCTGCGACTGCACCCATCGCGAACGGCACGCGCCATCCCCAGGCACGCAGCTCTTCAGTAGACAGTATCTGCTGGAGAATCACGACGACGATCAGCGCCAATACCTGTCCGCCGATCACGGTCACGTACTGGAATGAGGCGAAGAATCCCCTTCTCCCAGCCACTGCCACTTCGCTCATGTAGGTTGCACTGGTTCCGTATTCGCCACCGACTGACAGGCCCTGGAAGCAACGTGCCACAAGTAGAAGCGCCGGCGCGGCAGCGCCAATGGTGGCGTAGGTGGGAAGCGCTGCGATCACCAGCGAACCGGCACACATCATGAGAACGGAGATGATCATCGACGACCGGCGACCATATTTGTCAGCAATACGGCCAAACATCCATCCGCCGACAGGACGCATCAGGAAGCCAGTTGCGAACACGCCCGCAGTATTCAGAAGTTGCGTGCTCGTATTTCCGCTTGGGAAAAACGCGTGAGCAAAGTAGATGGAGCAAAACGAGTAGACAAAGAAGTCGAACCACTCGACCAGATTTCCCGATGACGCGCCCACGATGGCCATGATGCAGCGCCGGGTTTCGCTACTGCTCGACATGGCACCGCTGCCAAGTGCTTCGACTTTCATGATGTCTCCATTAGTATGCCTACACATTTGCGATCTGATGCCGCATTTTTCTTGTAGCTCTGGCGTGGGATCCAGCACGTCGGTCGCGACTTTGATCGTGACCGACACGTGCACAGGATTACCGGATCACAAACGGATTTCCAGTTGAAGCACCGGTATTAATCCAGACACTCTTTGTCTGAAGGTAGTCCTTGATCGCATCGACGCCATTTTCACGACCGAGACCGGAATCCTTGTACCCACCGAACGGCGACATGTAGCTGACCGCGCGATAGGTGTTGACCCAGACCGTGCCGGACTGGATTCGCTCAGCCATGCGGAACGCCCGCCCGATGTCGCGGGTCCAGACGCCGGCACCCAGTCCGAACCGCACGTCGTTGGCAATCTCGACCGCGTGCGCTTCATCACGGAAGCGGATCACCGAAAGAACAGGCCCAAACACCTCTTCCTGAGCGATTCGCATCTTGTTGTCGACATTCGTGAAAATAGTCGGCTCGATGAACCAGCCTTTACCGCACTCCGGCCGTCCTGCCGGATGGCCGCCAAGGGCAAGCGTCGCGCCTTCAGCACGTGCAATATCGATGTAGTTCAAGACCTTGTCGTACTGCGGGCGCGTGGTGATCGGTCCAACCTGCGTACTGGCCTCCATCGGATCGCCCATGCGCGCGGTTTTTGCGAGTTCCACCACACGACTGACCACTGCGTCATAGATGCCGTCCTGCACGAGCAGTCGGGAACCCGCGATACAGGTTTGACCGGTCGCAGCGAAAATTCCGGCGACCGCACCGTTCACGGCGTCGTCGATATTGGCGTCGTCGAACACGATATTCGGTGACTTGCCGCCCAGTTCGAGACTGACGTGCTTGAAGTCTCGCGCGGCCTGTTCGTTGATCCGCCGTCCCGTCGCGTCGGCGCCCGTGAACGTGATCTTCCTGACCAGTGGATGACCGACCAGCGCGCTACCCACCTCGTTGCCGAAGCCCGTCACCACGTTGACCACGCCCGGTGGGAAACCCACCTCGTCAAGCAGTTGCACGAGTTCCAGCGTCGAAGCCGATGTGAACTCGGAGGGTTTGATGACAACCGTGCAGCCCGCGGCGAGAGCCGGGGCGAGCTTCCAGGCCAGCAGCATCAACGGCGAGTTCCAGGGCGTAATGATCGCGACGACACCCAGCGGTTCCTGGCGTGTGTAATTAAAGTAGCCCTTTTTGTCGAGCGGGATGACATCGCCCTGAATCTTGTCGGCCAGCCCACCGTAGTACCGGAACCATTGCGGGAGATAGCTCAACTGGGCATGCATCTCGGCATAAAGCTTGCCGTTGTCACGAACCTCTATCGCGGCAAGGCGTGATGCGTCCGCTGCGATCCGATCGGCGAACCGATGCAGAAGCAGTCCGCGCGCACTCGCACTGAGCTCCGCCCATGCATCGGACACGAAGGCGCGGTGAGCGGCGCTGACAGCGCGCTCCACGTCGGCCGCGTTGCCGCGTGCGACTTCGGCCCACGCCTCACCGGTGAACGGACTCTCGCTCGGAAACCACTCGCCACCCTCGGGGTCGCAGTTCTTGCCGTCGATATACAAACGATAGCGTTCCATCAATGTCTCTTTACAGTGATCCGGTGAATCGACCCGGGGACGCAGCGCCGGATAGCGCTGCGCAGGCGACTTTCTTTCAGAACGGTGCGAAGCCAAGCGCTTCACGGAAGCGGTTCTTGACATACACGCCGTCTCGCGGCGGCAGCGCGCGAGGTGGCTCATTCGCGGCGATATGCACGTTGACCAGCACAGGTCCGCTGTGCGACAACGCGCGTTCGGCCACGCGGGCCACATCGCCTTGCGTCTCGACAGAAAACGCATCCTCGATGCCAAAGCCCTTCGCAACGGCCACAAGGTCGGTGCCCAGGCTCGTATGGCTGCGCTGCATTCCGGTCTCGCCGAAATGGCCGTTGTCGAGAACGACGATCGAGAGGTTGCGCGGCTGCCGCGCGCCGATCGTGCCGAGACTGCCGACGCCCATCAGTTGTTCGCCGTCGCCGGTGATGACGAGGACTGGCTTGTCGGGCTGCGCCAGCGCGAGACCCAGGCCGAGGGATGCGGCGCCGCCCATGGCACCCCAAAGGTAGAAGTTCTCCGCGCGGTCGCCGGCGGCAAACACGTCATACGAAGCGGAACCGAGGCCGGTCACGACCAGCGCGTCGGGCACCGCCTTGAGCAATGCCGCGACAAATTCGCGACGGTCGATGCCAGTGTGGCGAGTGACCTTGACCATTACTTTCTCTCCCATTTTTTGCGACCAATCAGGCTTTGCGACAGCAGAACGGCGACCTGTTCGCCGGCTTCGAAAGCCGCATCGAAACCTGCGCTCACGATTTCGCCGACCGACTCGGGATCGTCAGCGCGAAACACGGTGATACCCATCAGTTCGAGCGCTGCTTGCGTCTTCTTGCCCATCGGGCCTTGCCACGGATTGAACTCCGCATACTCGCCACGCATCGTGACCAGCGTGAAAAAGGGGAACCGGCAGCTTTGCAGCAACGAAAACATGTTCACGCAGTTACCGACACCGCTGCTCTGCATGAGCAGGACAGCACGCTGCCCGCCCAGCCAGGCGCCGCTCGTGACCGCGACGCCCTCTTCTTCTGTGGTCAGAACCACGTCATGAATCTCGGGGTCGGCGATCACTTTCCTGATCACGTGCGAATGTCCCGCGTCGGGAACATAGGCGACCTGTTTGACGTTGCCGGCTTTCAGGACGTCGAAGATTTCCTGTTGCCACGCCGGCGCCTCGCGCGCATCTGTACTCATGTGTTCGTCTCCAAAGACAGGGGAATTCAGGAATTTTAGTTTGTGATGTGATAGCCTGAAAAATAGAATTTCGTGATTCCTGTATGTGATTTCGGCATTGGCGGGGTAAACGTGGACATCAAGCAATTGCGCGCACTGGTGACGATCGCGGAGACCGGAAGCGTCACGAAGGCAGCAACCCTGCTGCACATCGTGCAGCCTGCCGTTTCCAGGCAGCTTCGTCTGCTGGAAGAGGACGTGGGCACTGCGTTGTTCTCGCGCGGTCGATATGGCATGGAGCTCACGGAATCCGGCGAAATATTCGTCGAATATGCACGCCGGGCGTTGGCCGAGCTGGACCGCGCGCGCTCCGAAGTGCAACCTGCCGCAGGCGTCGCCGGCGTCGTGACAATCGGACTGCTTCCCAGCACGTGCGATTTGCTGGCAAGCGAACTGGTGGCCAGGGTCGCCAGGGCCTATCCGGCCATCAGGCTGCGAATCTCAATGGGCTACACCGGTCATTTGCAGAACTGGCTTGAACTCGGCGAAGTCGACGCCGCATTGCTGTACGACCCGAAACCCTCCCCCGTCTTGCAGGTGCAACCGCTTCTCGAGGAACGTCTGTGGGTGGTCGGGCGACCGGAAGCAGGTTTTAACGCGGCATCTCCCGTCGAATTGAGGGAGATCGCCGGCGAGCCGCTGATTCTGCCTAACGCGCCGCACGGTATACGCAGCCTCGTCGAACAGACCTGCGCATCGGCAGGTATCGAGTTGTCGATCGCGGCGGAAACCAACGCCATGAGCGTGCAGAAGGGGCTGGTGTTGGGCGGGTTGGGCATCACGATCTTGCCGAGCATTGCCATCGTGGACGATGTGGCGCGTGGACTGCTGAGCGCCGCCCCGCTCTCGGACGCCAACCTGCTGCGCAAGATCGTGCTCGCGCTGCCGAACACTCGCCGGGTGCCCGTCGCGGTGCGCTGCGTCGTTGACCTGCTCGTCGATCAGATGAGCAATGCAGTCCGGTGCGGCAAATGGACCGCCGCGCGATGGCTGGGCAGCGGCACCGACGTCGGCTGATCGGCGTCATCGCGTCGCGCCTCTCCCCCAGAAATTTCATCTTCGCCGCACGTCGCAAGGCAAGTGCCCGGGAATAGGTTCGCCCTATGACCGGCACATGAAACTCATATTTCCATCCGTCAGCGCCTTCAAATAGAGTCCCCCAACAGGAAACTATTTGCTGGCCCAGCCAGGCGGAGACAAGGATGATTGACACCCCAGCCTCGTCGATCGGTCGCACGGAAAGCGTGGTCGACCTCGTTGTACCGACGTCAGTCGCAGCGCTTGCTGCGACACTCGACCATGACACGTCGCCACAACCCGGCGAACCGCTCCCTCCCTTGTGGCACTGGATCTTCTTCAGGCCCGTCGTACCTCAGTCCAGGATCGCCGAAGACGGCCACCCCGTGAAGGGAGGATTCCTGCCGGATCTCGGCCTTCCCCGGCGGATGTGGGCCGGCGGGAGGTTGCGTTTCCTTTCTCCCATACAGGTCGGTGCCCCGGTTGTGCGCGATTCCCGTATCGCCGATGTCAGGGTGAAGGAAGGCCGCAGCGGCAAGCTGGCCTTCGTCACGGTCAAACACGACATACGGACGCCGGATTCACTGGCCATCGAAGAAGAGCATGACATTGTCTACCGCGAAGCTCCGTTGCCATCTGCCGCGGCGCCGATCCCGACACAGGCACCGTCAGATGACGCGTGGCACCGTGAAGTCCTCCCTGACGAAGTCCTTCTCTTTCGCTATTCCGCGCTGACGTTCAACGGCCATCGCATTCACTACGACACGCCTTATGTGACCGGGACCGAGGGCTATCCAGGTCTCGTCGTGCATGGGCCGCTCATCGCGACGTTGCTGATGGATCTGGTTCGCCGGAACCAGCCGCAGGCCAGCGTCCTCGACTTCGCGTTCAAAGCCATTCGCCCGAGCTTCGCGGGCAATGCGCTACATCTTTGCGGTCGTCCTTCGCCGGATGGAAAAACGGTCGAACTCTGGGCCAAAGACCACGAAGGGTGGCTAACGATGTCTGCCCGCGCCACGCTCGCCTGATCGCCCATCCATCCCTAGCCTGGAAGAGACCTCTGCCATGATCAACATCTCAACCGATTCGCATCAGGACATTCGGGAGGCGGTGCGTGACCTGTGCCAACAGTTTCCCGCGGAATACTTCCGCAAGATCGACGAGCAACGCGCCTACCCTGAAGCGTTCGTCGATGCATTGACGAAAGCCGGTTGGCTCGCCGCGTTGATTCCGCAGGAATATGGCGGCTCGGGCCTGGGGCTGACCGAAGCGTCGGTGATCATGGAAGAAATCAACCGGTCCGGCGGCAACTCCGGCGCGTGTCACGGACAGATGTACAACATGGGCACGCTGCTTCGCCACGGATCGGCCGAACAGAAGCAGTACTACCTGCCGAGGATTGCGTCGGGCGAGTTGCGTCTGCAGTCGATGGGCGTCACCGAGCCGACCACCGGCACCGACACGACGAAAATCAAGACGACCGCTGAGCGCAAGGGCGACCGCTACGTCGTCAACGGACAGAAAGTCTGGATCTCGCGCATCCAGCATTCCGATCTGATGATTCTGCTGGCCCGCACGACGCCGCTCGCCGACGTGAAGAAGAAGAGCGAGGGGATGTCGATCTTCATCGTCGATCTGCGTGAAGCGATCGGAAAGGGCATGTCCGTACGTCCGATTCCCAACATGGTGAATCATGAGACCAACGAACTGTTTTTCGACAACCTGGAAATCCCGGCCGACAATCTGATCGGCGAGGAAGGCAAAGGCTTCAAGTACATTCTCGACGGCCTCAACGCCGAGCGAACCCTGATCGCCGCCGAGTGCATCGGCGATGGCTACTGGTTCATCGACAAGGTGTCGCAGTACGTGAAGGATCGCGTCGTGTTCGGGCGTCCGATCGGCCAGAACCAGGGGGTGCAGTTCCCGATTGCGCGCGCCCTCGTCAATGTCGAAGCAGCAAGCCTGATGCGGTACAAGGCCTGCGAACTGTTCGACGCGCATCAGCACTGCGGCGCCCAGGCGAACATGGCCAAGCTGCTCGCGGCTGACGCTTCGTGGGAAGCGGCCAACGCCTGCCTGCAATTCCATGGTGGCTTCGGGTTCGCCTCCGAGTACGACGTCGAACGCAAATTCCGCGAAACACGTCTTTATCAGGTGGCGCCGATCTCGACGAATCTGATTCTGTCGTACGTGGCCGAGCATATTCTCGGCCTGCCCCGCTCGTTCTAATCGGGGAGAACCATCATGCGCCCGCTCGAAGGAATCAAGGTTGTCACGTTTGAACACGCTATCGCCGCGCCGTTTTGCACCCGGCAACTCGCGGACCTCGGCGCACGTGTCATCAAAGTCGAGCGCCCTGGTACGGGAGACTTCGCTCGCAACTACGATGAGCGGGTGTCCGGTCTAGCCTCTCATTTCGTCTGGACGAATCGATCCAAGGAAAGCATCACGCTCGACGTCAAGCAACCCCAGGCGATCGATGTCGTGCACAAGCTTCTCGCTGACGCCGATGTGTTCGTTCAAAACCTGGCCCCTGGCGCAACGCAGCGCCTCGGCCTGGACTACGACACGTTGAGCAAACAGTACCCGCGCCTGATCGTCTGCGACATTTCGGGTTATGGCCTGAACGGGCCATTCCGTGACAAGAAGGCCTATGACCTGCTGATTCAGAGCGAGTCCGGCTTTCTGAGTATCACCGGCTCGGAAAATGAGCCCGCCAAAGCCGGCTGTTCGATCGCCGACATCGCGGCGGGTATGTACGGCTATACCAACATTCTCGCCGCCCTCCTCGAGCGTGGCCGGACCGGACGCGGCAAGCACATCGATGTCTCGATGCTCGAGAGCATGGTCGAATGGATGAGCTATCCGCTTTACTACGCAATCGACGGTCAGAGCGCGCCAAAGCAGGCGGGCGCCTCGCACGCGACGATATTTCCGTACGGCCCGTTCAAGGCCGGCGACGGAAAGACGGTCATGCTGGGCCTGCAAAACGAGCGCGAGTGGAAGAGCTTCTGTGAGACAGTGATCCAGCAACCACAACTGCAGACCGACGAGCGCTTCAGCTCGAACAGTCGCCGTGCGAAGAATCGCGACGAACTCACTGGACTCATTCTGGCGGTCTTTTCATCGCTGAGCGCGGCGCAAGTCATCGAGCGGCTCGAAGCGGCAGGTATCGCCAACGCCCGCATGAACGACATGCAAGCGGTCTGGGACCACGAGCAACTCGCGGCCCGCAGGCGATGGACAAAAGTTCAGACGCCGGCAGGCGAGATTCCGGCGCTGTACCCGCCCGGCGTGGACCCTTCCGACGGGCCGCTCATGGGCAGCGTGCCCGCACTCGGCCAGCATTCCGAGTCCATCTTGCATGAGCTGGGCCTCGACGATTCGCAGATTCATGCGATGCGCGAACTCGGCGCAATCTGAGTCGAAGACAGGCTTTCCCACCTGACGAACAGACTACAAGCAGACCACAAACAGACTTCGTACGACAAGCGAAGCACCTCCTCGTGACAGCCGTCACGAGTTACTGGACAGCAGGAGACAACCATGTCACACACGGTCAATGCAGCTGGCCGCCTGGACCGCTTACCCATTTCACGCTTCCACTGGAAAATCCTCGGACTGATTGCCGGCGGCGCCTTTCTCGACGCATTTGATATTTACCTCGCCAATGGTTCCGTTGCGGCGATGGTGAAAGAGGGATTCACGGACTTGCGGTATGGAGCGATGTTCGTCTCCGCAACGTTTGTCGGCATGATGATCGGCGCGTTTGCCGCGGGATATATCGGAGACAAACTGGGCCGACGCTATTCATACCAGCTCAATCTCGGGATCTTCGGTCTCGCGTCAATAGCCGCGTGCTTTGCGCCGAACATCGAATGGCTGATTGTCCTACGGTTCATTATGGGCGTGGGTCTGGGTGCTGAACTGGTCGTCGCAGCAGGCACGCTCGCCGAGTTTGTCCCACCAGCCACCCGTGGAAAATGGGTCTCGCTGCTTGCCATCATCATCAATAGCGGGCTATTCGCCGCGCTCGCCGCAGGGTACTGGATCATTCCGAATCTCGGCTGGCGCTACATGTTCGCAATCGCGGGTGTCGGGGCACTCGTGGTCTGGTTTCTGCGCCACAGGATGCCCGAATCGCCGCGCTGGTTGGAATCAGTCGGCAAGCTCGACGAGGCCGAAGCGACACTCGCCAGTATCGAACGGGAAGTCGAAGCACAGGTAGGCAAGCTGCCACCCGTTCAGCGCGTGGTCGACCTGCACGTGGGCGTCACGTCGTTTCGCGCGCTGTTTGTGCCGGGCATGCGTGGCAGAACCTGCGTGGCCGCGTTGACCGCGATCGCCGTGAATATCGGGCTGTACGGCTTCATCGCGTGGCTTCCCACGTTCTTTGTGGCCGAAGGCCTGTCGATCGTCAAGTCGCTCGGCTTTGTTCTGCTGATGTCCATCGGCTCGCCGGTCGGCGGCCTGGTCGGCTACCTCACGGCGGACCGCATCGGCCGTGCAAAAGGCATCGTCGCCGCCGCGCTGATCAGCATCGTGCTCGGCTGGATCTACGTCAATCTTCGCGATACCACTGCGATCATCTTTGTCGGTTTCTGCCTTGTCACGACGATCTATACGATTACCACACTGGGACTGTTCGGCTTCATCCCGGAGCTATTCCCAACCGAAGTTCGGCTTCGCGGAACCGGGGTCGCGGGGACTTGCGGGCGAGCGGCATCGATCGCGACGCCATATCTGGCCTTGCTGCTCTACGAACGTTTTGGCGTGTCGGGTGTGATTGCGATGGTGAGCATCGTATTCGCCGCACTGTGCGTGGCGATCACTGCGTTACGGGTCGAAACGAGCCGTCACTCGCTTGAGAACATTGCGCCGTGCGCCGGGGAGCCCATGCCAACGCAAACGGAGCCAGTGACACGCTAAGCGCATGCCGGGACCTTGCGCGTGAGCGGGGTGCATGAAAAGCCACCACTTCCACGCAAGGACCGCATGAATCATTAGCGGATATCCCGCAAGGTCACGCCCTTCCACATTTCTCGTGCGACCTGCTCCGAAATAATTTCGACCATTGTTTGACGCACGGCGAGCGTCGCCGAGTGAAGCGGCAAGCCGTTCGGCCAGCAGATACTGGCCGGGCGCTCGATACCCGGCTCGACGATACGCCGCATCTTGGGAAGGCGCGCGGAATCCCATTGAGCGACGGCCGAGGCAGGCAGAATCGTGCAGGCTTTTCCCGAATGGGCGATCGCTATCATCGTTGGCAACGAATCGATGTCGGCGATGATATTCAGATCGACGTTTTCACGAGAAAAGATCCGTTCGAGGAGCAGACGAAGCCCATTGGATACCCCCGGCGCCACGAGCGGCACACCGGAAAGCCTGGCGAGCGCACACGTGGTTGACCGGGCGGACACTTCACCGCCGGGTTCGCCGAGAAGATACAACGCTTCATCGAGCACGGGCATAGCAGTGATCCCCGGCGTGTCGGACTCGCGAAACAGGATGGCGAGATCCAGACGGCCATTGGCCAGCAGCTCGTTGAGGTAGCCGCTCATGCTCTCGAAGAACTGCAGCCTGATCCCTGGATGGGTTTCCTGGATCCGCTCGAATAGCGGCACCGCCAACACTGACGCCATGGTCGTGGGAAGACCCACCGCCACTGTGCCGGACTCGGCGCCGGCGCCGTTGGTCACCTCCTGTTTGAGCTGCTCCATCTGGCGCAAGACGAGCCGCGCGTGGCGGTACATCGCGTCTCCGGCCGATGTCGGCGTGACACCATGATTGCTGCGCACCAGAAGCGTCACGCCCAGTTCTTCCTCGAGACGCGCCATTTGCTGGCTAAGCGAGGGCTGGGCGACGAAAAGCTTTTCAGCCGCTTTCCCAAGGCTCCCGTAATCAACAATACTAACGAAATAGCGAAGCTGCCGGACGTCCATAGCAATGCGACCCATTGTGTGTCGTCATAGGATACACCTATGGAGATCGCGCGTCAGGGAAGCGAGGGTTGCATGATGTCACCGACGAACCAGATTTATCACGCGCTGCGCCTGCAGGACGACAGGTCGGTCGACCATCTTGCCGTCGACTGAAACCGCCGCGCCGTTTGCTTTTCCGGATTCATCCAGTACGCGCTGTGCCCACGCGATTTCTGAATCGGATGGTGTATAGCAAGCGTTGACGATCGGTATCTGTTTAGGATGGATGCACAGCTTTCCGCCGAAGCCCCATCGTTTTCCTTTCGTGGTCTCGGCAGTCAACCGTTCGGTATCGTCGATACTCGGCGTCACGCCGTCGACGGGTGGCAAGATCCCTGCGATCCGCGAAATCATGACCAACTTTGCGCGGAAGGTATCCAGTTCGTAGCCGTCGGAAGCCATCCCCATGTCAGCGATGAAATCCAGCGTCCCGAACATGAGTTGTTGCACGAGGGGGGCCTTTGCGATTTCCAGCGCGTCCCACATTCCCTGAGCCGTTTCGATCAATGGAAATACGGGCATTTTAGTGCGGGTCGCTGAAATCAAGGCCACCACATCCGACGCACTTTCCGCCTTGGGCAAGATCACACCGGCGACACCGCGCAGCTTTAACAGCTGTGCGTCTTCGTCAAACCACGGCGTATTCCTCGCGTTGACCCGGATGAGAACCGGCCGCTCCGGGCTTACCCACTCTGCCACGGCGCGACGGGCTTGCGCCTTTGCATCTGGTGCAACGGCGTCCTCCAGATCGACAATGACCGCATCTGAGCCACTTGCGAGCGCCTTGCTGAAGCGATCTGGCTGGCTACCCGGTACAAACAGAAACGACCGATGTTGCAGCCGATTGAAATCTGACATCTCAGTTCTCATAGAGCGAGGTGGGATGCGCTTGCATCAGATGGCATCTGCCAGTTCCGGCACGACCGTGAAAAGGTCGCCGACCAGACCGTAATCAGCGACGCTGAAAATCGGCGCTTCCGGGTCCTTGTTGATGGCGACGATCACCTTCGAGTCCTTCATCCCGGCCAGATGCTGGATCGCACCCGAGATACCCACCGCGACGTACAGTTGCGGCGCGACGATCTTGCCGGTCTGGCCGACCTGATAGTCGTTCGGAACAAAGCCTGCGTCGACCGCTGCGCGCGAGGCGCCCAGTGCGGCGTTCAGCTTGTCCGCGAGCGGCTCCAGCACCTTCGTGTAGTTCTCGCCGTTGCCCAGACCGCGACCACCCGAGACGATGATCTTCGCCGAGGTCAGCTCCGGACGGTCCAGCTTCGTCACTTCGCGACTCACGAATTGCGTGAGGCCGGTGTCGGCTGGCGCTTCGATCTTCTCGACCGTTGCGCTGCCACCTTCGGCCACAACTGCGTCGAAAACGGTCGTGCGGACCGTGATCACCTTGATCGGATCAGCTGATTGCACGGTAGCGATGGCGTTGCCTGCGTAGATCGGGCGCTCAAACGTATCTGCGCTGTCTACTGCGGTGATGTCGCTGATCTGCGCCACGTCGAGCTTTGCGGCGATACGCGGTGTGATGTTCTTGCCGTAGGCGGTAGCCGGCGCCAGGATGTGCGTATAGTCCTTCGCAATGTTCAGCACCGTCGCTTCGACGTTTTCTGCCAGGCCCGCAGCGAGTTGCGGCGCGTCGGCCAGCAGGACCTTTGAAACACCTGCGATCTTCGCTGCTGCATCTGCAGCAGCTTGCGCGTTGTGACCCGCCACCAGCACGTGGATATCACCACCGATCTTCTGCGCGGCTGCAATCGTGTTCAGCGTCGCTGCCTTGATCAACGTGCCGTCGTGTTCTGCCAATACAAGATTCACCAGATTCGTCATTTGCTCTGTCTCCCTCACAGCACCTTGGCTTCGGTCTTCAGCTTCTCGACCAGCGTCTTCACATCCGGCACCTTCACGCCGGCGCTGCGCTTGGGCGGCTCGACCACTTTCAGTGTCTTCAGGCGCGGTGTGACGTCGACACCGAGGTCTTCGGGCTTGAGCGTCTCCAGCGGCTTCTTCTTCGCCTTCATGATGTTCGGCAGCGTCACATAGCGCGGCTCGTTCAGGCGCAGGTCGGTCGTCACGACAGCGGGCAGCGTCAGCGACAGCGTTTCCGCACCGCCATCCACTTCGCGCGACACCGTGGCCTTGCCATCCGCCACGACCACCTTCGAAGCAAACGTGGCCTGCGGCAATGCAGCCAGCGCAGCCAGCATCTGGCCGGTCTGGTTCGAATCGTCGTCGATCGCCTGCTTGCCGAGGATCACCAGCGAAGGCTGTTCCTTGTCGACCAGCGCCTTCAACAGCTTGGCCACCGCCAGCGGCTGCAGGTCTTCGTTCGACTCGATCAGCACAGCGCGGTCCGCGCCGATCGCCAGCGCCGTGCGCAGCGTCTCCTGACATTGCGTCACACCGCACGACACCGCGATCACTTCGGTCGCCACGCCCGCTTCCTTCAGACGCACCGCTTCTTCCACCGCGATCTCGTCGAACGGATTCATCGACATCTTGACGTTGGCAATGTCGACGCCCGTGCCATCCGACTTGACCCGGACTTTCACGTTGTAATCGACCGCTCTCTTGACTGGTACAAGAATCTTCATTGTCTACTCCATATTGGTCGTCGCGCTGCTTCGCCCATGCCGTAGCACGAGAACGTTCAGGCCGTTCTCCGGATGAAAAACGGCACGCCGGGCGGCGTTTGACGGCCCTCAAGG
The DNA here is from genome assembly GCF_050436625.1 of Paraburkholderia sp. GAS334. Classification (NCBI taxonomy): domain Bacteria; kingdom Pseudomonadati; phylum Pseudomonadota; class Betaproteobacteria; order Burkholderiales; family Burkholderiaceae; genus Paraburkholderia; species Paraburkholderia sp. GAS334. Next base: position 14,696 of record NZ_JBNDMO010000008.1, read on the forward strand.
TCTTTATCGGTGGTTAACCGCATTGGTCAAGCTGCATTGGAACCCCGGCAGCGCTCAGGCGCAAATACGAGTTAGCTTTGCCCGCCATAGGCTCGTCCTAGGGCTCCCGAGTGGTACTCGTTCAGAACGGGCGTGGCGGTTGCGTCGAAAGAGCTTCGCGCCGAAGGCTCAAGAGGGTTTTACCGATACGCCATGAACTTCTCGACGGAAATCACGAGACGTGGCAGGCGCGCGACTCAACCCAGTGGCTCTAGCGCAATCGCTTACGCATCCTGGGCCCAGCCACTGTGCTACTTAACACGGCAACAACCGCGTCTATCAGCGGATTGTCACGAGCGGTACTCCAGGCCAGGGCGGTGGTCACTACGCTCACGTTTTCCTTGAGCGGACGAAACACAACATTCTCAGGCGCCAGTCAGACGACCGCATTCTGGTTATCGGCGGCGACATCGACGAAATTTCGTGCTGGGGCGACAGGACACAGACGCACTCTTGCCGCGTCAGTCACAGGCCGGGTCCGGCTAAGGTCCACGCGCCCGATCGTCGCCGCCTTTCGTCACACGCCTTCGACGAGAACGGCGCGATAGCGCGCGCCCTTGAACCGGTGCTGCGCGACCTCCTGATACGCCGGGCTGTCGTACCACGCACGCGCGGCCGCCGTCGACGGGAACTCCACGATCACGACGCCCTCTGGCGCGTCGCCCTCAAGGACCTGCTGAGGTCCGTAGGCAGCGAGAAACCTGACAGGATGACCTTTGAAGGTCTCGCCCACCTTGCTTTGGTAGGTGTCGAGTTCACCCTGATCCTGCGTGCTTTCCCTTGTGAAGACAATATAAGTTGCCATGGCGTAGGCTCCTACGGTGGTGTAAAGGTGCGCACGATGATGCCATGAAACCGTATGGACCCTCGATACACAGCGTCGGCGCATAGTCGAACCGTCCTTGTGCGAGAGAACCATCCGGTCCTCGCAAACAGACGTTCGCGAGGCGATCGTAGCGGGCAGTTTTGAATTACCGCTTCCACGCGAGTTTCGCCAGCGCGAAAAATTCACCAACCGAAGCGAGACCACGTGTCGGGTCATGCAGGGAAAGTTCATGCGCCCGCACCCTTCCGAACAAAGCCAATCCCCGTGAGGTCACCCGGGTGTCGTCGCATGAATCGCCTTCAAGACCTCGCTGGTGAACCTGGGGTCGCCCACTTCGATGTCTCCGGACAATCGCACGGTAACCTCCTGCAACAGCCAGCTGTTGCCGTCCGGATCGCTGAACGTGGCGTACGAGGCGTAACTTTGTCGTTGCGGATTGAGGCCACTAACCTGGCATTTCGCGTCAGCATGATGGAATACGCCGCCCGTGTCGTGGAATGGCTCGCCGATCTCGATGCCACGACGGAGCAGTTCGTTGCGGACCGCCTCGATGTCGGAGACGATGAGGTAAAGCCCCTGGGCTGAGCCGGGCGCGGCCGCGGTAATGTTCTTGCCGAACATGACTGAGCATCCGGAGCCTGGCGGCGTGAACTGGATCACGCGGTAGTCGTCCCCCGCCTTGAAGTCGAGATCAAGCCGCCAACCCAACTCGCCATAGAAGCGCCTAGCGCGATCGACGTCCGTGACAGGGATGACGACGATCTCGAGCTTCATGTCGAACGTGCCACCGCCCGCGGTCCCAACTGCGTGTTCGCCCGGCATCGGAATGTTGCTCATGTCTGGCTCCTTAGAGGCTTTGACTATCGGTTTCCCGTCCACCGCTTCGGGTATGTGAGAACACAATAGGTGAAATCACAACGTGAAAACACAACACGTGAGGACACAATCTTTTGCATTGATGCTTGCAGGAACACGGCAACGCAGTCGCCATTGCACCAAGGTGTCTCGCATGCTTTGGTATTCGGAGTCGCATCGCGCTATGGCCTGGCCAAACACAGGCGCTGCATGCTTTGACCTGTGCAAGCCGACCTCGCTTCTTCGAAAGCGAAAGCCGCGCCGGGAACGGCCTCGTCTGAGGCGTTCAACGTGAACGGCGAAGTCCTGTTCATACCATGGGATGGGTCCGGCAATACCATCGTCCGATGGCGCGCGACCCGGGAGCCGGCGTTAAATACAAGCGCTCATTGCATGTGTCTGCACCAGGAGGCCCTTGTGACAGCGTGCTCCTTATCGTGAACGGCGGCCCCCCGTGCTCCAAGCCTGCGCGAGCCAATTTCCCAGCCAGGCGAGGACCACAAACATCTGATCTGAGCAGCGACTTCCCCTTCGAGAATTCCCCCCGGCGATGCCGCGTTTAGGCATTTGCCCCATTGAACGGAGACTAGCAATGAAAATCCTGTTGGTTTTGACTTCGCATAACGTGCTTGGAGATACCGGCAAGCCGACCGGCTTCTGGCTGGAAGAGTTCACTGCCCCGTACTATGCGTTCACGGACGCCGGTGCAGAGGTCACAGTGACCTCGCCCAAGGGCGGCCACCCACCGATCGATCCCAGAAGCGACGATCCGGACAATCAGACCGACACGATGCAACGCTTCAAGAAGGATCCTGCAACCCAGAAGGTGTTGGCCAATAGCGTCAAGCTCGCCGACGTCAAGGCGGATGACTACGATACGATCTTCTATGCCGGCGGCCATGGCCCGATGTGGGATCTGACCAATGACAGGAACTCGATCGCCTTGATCGAGGCTTTCTACAACGCCGGCAAGCCGGTCGCCGCCGTCTGTCATGGCCCTTGCGTTCTGCTCAAGGCGACCTGTCAGGGACAGCCTCTCGTCAAGGGAAAGCGCGTCACCTGCTTTACCAATGATGAGGAAGAAGCCGTGGGCCTGACCAAGGTCATGCCCTTCCTCGTCGAAGATGAGCTCAAGCGCCTGGGCGGCCACTTTGAGAAGGTGGAAAACTGGGCCGTGTTCACCATTGTCGACGGGCGGCTGATCACCGGCCAGAACCCTGCCTCATCCGGTCCGACTGCGAGGGAACTGCTCAAGGTCCTGCAGGCCTGATTCCAATCCGGCGCGGGCCATGAAGCCCGCGCACGTGTGTCGGCAACAGGAGCCCTCAATGAATCCGACGACGAATCCCGCTCAGATCAAAGTTGCCCGGCGGTCCCCGGCCTATTGGCGTGTTCACGATCAACAACCCGCCGATCAACGTCATGGGCCCGCCAATGCTCGCGCAGTTCCACGAGATCATCAACGCTCTCGAAACCGAGAGCACGTCTCGTGGTCTTCGACAGCGCGGTGGACCGCTACTTTCTGAGCCACGCAGATTTTGACGCCGGGCTCGAGGACCTCACCGCCATGCCGCCCGGCCCCACAAGCTTGCCGCAGTGGCCGGACTTTCTAGTGCGCCTGACGCGCGCGCCCGTTGCCTCCATCGCCCTCATCCGCGGCTTTGCGCTCAGCGCAGCGACCGGAAGCTCACGCGAAGCTCTTCCGAGAAGGCTTGCGGCTGCTCCCAGGCCGCAAAGTGTCCGCCTTTGGGAAGGCGGTTATAGTGAATCAGTTTGGGATACGCCTTCGCTGCCCAGCTTTGCGGGGCAGCGTAGATTTCATCTGGAAAGACGCTGACGGCAACCGGGATGGCAACGTGCTTGGGAGCAAAGAAATTGAGCTTGTTTTCCCAATACAAACGAGCCGAGGAAACCGCCGTGTTCGTGAGCCAATAGAGCGTCACGTTGTCGAGAACGTCGTCTCGCGTAAGCCCCTCGGACTGACCGTCAAACACGCGCGCGATAAGTGCCTGGCTGGCGGCGTCGTGGTCGAGCATCCACGCGGCGAGGCCGACAGGCGAATCTTCAATCCCGTACAGCGTCTGCGGGCGGTTCGCCATCTCCAATGCGTAGCCAAGGCCGTGCTTGTAGAAATAGTCGAGCTGATCGAACGCGTGCTTCTCATCGGCTGAGAGGCCTGCTGGCGCCGGCTCGCCCAGCTTGAGTGCCTCTGCAATGTTGTCCGGTACGGTGGCCGGCATGTTGGTGTGAATGCCAAGCAGTTCCGGCGGTGCCAGCAGGGCCATCTGCTCCGTGACAGCATTCCCCCAATCGCCGCCTTGCGCAACATATCGCGTGTATCCGAGACGCTTCATCAGTACGACCCAGGCGCGTGCGATGCGAACAGGATCCCAGGCGGTCGCTGTCGGCTTGCCTGAGAACCCGTAGCCCGGAAGTGACGGAATCACGATGTCGAAAGCGTCCGACGCCGCATTGCCATGGGCCGTCGGATTGGTCAGCGGACCGATGATCTTCAACTGCTCGATGATCGAGCCGGGCCACCCGTGCGTGACGATAACCGGCAACGCATTCGCGTCTTTCGAACGAACGTGGATGAAATGAATATCGAGCCCATCGATCTCGGTGACGAATTGCGGCAGAGCGTTCAGCCTCGCTTCGACTTTGCGCCAGTCATAGCCGGTCGCCCAATAATGCGCGAGCTTCTGCATTGTCGCGAGCTGCACGCCTTGCGATGCATCCGTCACCGTTTCCCGCTCGGGCCACCTGGTCGCCTTGATACGTCTCTTCAAATCGATGAGTTGCGATTCCGGCGCGTGCACACGAAGTGGACGAATAGCGGTCTTGTCACCACCGCTCGACTGCGCGACTTCAGCGATGGCTTGATTCGTTTCCGCGAAAGCGAGTCGACTCAACGAGCCCGCAACAGCGGCCGCCGCTGCCACGCCAATAAAGCGACGGCGCGATGGGGTCTGGGGAAGGATATCGTCAGACATACAAGCTCCCGTTAGCAATAAGTGCGATGGGGTGGAGCGATGAGTGCGGCAGCAACGCAATATCCCGGGCAAACACGTTCACGATTGTCCAATTGGGCCGCCTATAGAGGCAGCCATCTGGCAAGCCTCACATCGTTACCGCCTCGACCGACCGCAAACGGCAGTCCGCGGTCCGCAGTAGTTGTAGCGATTGTGCGGAAGCAAGCCCTCCGGGTAAACGGTCATGTGAGAACAACAGTTGTGTCGCTCGCGAACAAATCCGTCGCGCTCGACCTTCCTGGTCCAAAACAGATCCCTCGGGCGCGCGTCTTCTTGCACGAGACCGTGGGCTGGCAAATCGTCTTATCTGCTCATCCACCGGTCGACACGCGCCCATGGAAGCCCGACATAGCCCAAGCAGTGTGGACGCGAAGCGCGAAACGACTGCGGCGAGTTGTTATGCAACGACGAAAGTCGTCGGTTGAATCACCCGGCACTGCTTCGCATCACTCAATATTGTTTCCTGATTCTTGATTGATAGATGCATTCATACTCATTGGTATCTGCCGAGTGGGTGCCTACACTAATTTGTGTAGATCGAACGTCCCGCACGTTCTTTCTTCCGCGTATTTCTTCGGCCCCCAAACAGGAAGCAAACATGAAACTCACACCATTGATGGCGGCACTGGTCGCAGCCGCATTGTTTTTCAACGGCAGCGCGATAGCACAGAACGACCAGCCAGGCACCGCGGCGAGTCAAGGTGCGCAGCCGGAAGCCGGCGCGAAGCAGGAATTCAAGATCACACGCGTGACTCCAGAATACTGGCGCGTCACCATTGACCATCCGCCATTCAATATCTTTGGCCCGGAATCCATACCGCAGTTGAACAGCGTGATTACCCAGATAGAGAACGATCCCGCACTGAAGGTCGTGGTGTTTGACAGCGCGGTACCCGGCTTTTTCCTGACCCACTATGATTTTGTGCCGCCCCTCGAAGCCACTACGCGCATCCCCGCTGGTCCCACAGGCTTGCCGCCGTTGCCCGATATGCTGACTCGCCTGAGCCGCTCCTCCGTGGTGTCGATCGTGTCGATCCGGGGCCGGGCTACGGGCGTTGGCAGTGAGCTGTCCCTTGCATCCGACATGCGCTTTGCCAGCCGCGAAAAAGCCGTGCTCTCTCAATTTGAAGTTGGCGCCGGATTCGATCCGGGCGGCGGACCGATGGCCCGTCTCCCTCGTCTGATGGGGCGAGGCCGTGCGCTGGAAATTCTGCTGAGCGGCAACGATATCAACGGCGAACTTGCCGAACGATATGGCTATGTCAACCGCTCGCTTCCGGATGCCGAACTAGATAAGTTTGTCGATACCCTGGCTCGGCGCATCGCATCCTTCGACAAGCAGACCATCGGGGAGATCAAGTATTTTGTCAACATCGCCACTCTCCCTCCCGATAGCGAGATCGGCCCTCAGTGGGACGCTTTCATTACCTCCGTACAACGTCCAGCGGCACAGCGGGATATCAAGAAGCTGATGGAGCTTGGGCTGCAGAAAAAGCCTGATGTGGAAATTCATCTCGACCGGTACACCGGCAAGGTAAATCAACCGGACAAGTAGTCCACGCGCTTCGCACCTGGCCGGTCAAGCCCCGCCAACGAGCGAGGTTTCTTTTTTCCCGGGCAGCTGTCGCTGTGCTTCGGGACAGTGCTCCCACCACCAGCGCGGCCAGCGCTGCTACGGGCGCCCCATGACACGCTTGACGCCCATGCGATTCAACCGGGACAGCACTCCATCCCTCAGACGGCGCAGCTAAGCCACCAGTCTCAGGTCGGCAACTGCGTGCCGGCCTGCTCGGCGACGATATAGTCCGCATACCAGTCCGGCCAGTTTTCGTCATGCTGTCCGGACAGTTTCTCATGCTCGCCATGCGCGGCCGCGGCGCGTCGTAGCGCCCCTGCGAGTTCCATTACCGAAGTGAATGTCGTGGCCTGCGTGTCTGCCCTTCCAGGGAGTCGAGTGGTCACCTCCTGGAAGACCCAGCCATTTCCGTCAGGATCGCTGAACGAGGCGAAAGAACCATAGCTGCGCCGCGCCGGATGTGGGCCGCTCACGCGTCCTTCCTCGCCCGCATGGTGGAAAAGGCCGCCAGCGTCATGGAAAACTTCGCTCACGTCGATGCCCCGCTCGACAAGCGCTGCGCGCGCTTCGTCTATATCAGACACGATGAGATGGAGTCCCTGCACCGAGCCCGGCTCTTCCGTCGTGACGCCCTTGCCGAAGAGGATCGAGCATTGCGAGCCCGGGGGCGTGAGATGTACAACCCGAAACTGGTCATCCTTCTCGATATCGACGTCGAGCCTCCACCCTAACCCAACGTAGAACTGCCTGGCGCGATCGACGTCAGAGACGGGGATGACAACGACCTCGAGCTTCATGTCGACCGTCCGCGCTGTTCCGACGGTCGTCCTGGTTTCGTTACGTGTCTGTGTATTGCTCACGTCAGGCTCCTCATGTCTTGATGATCTAAGGGTGACAAATTCGACCTGCAAATTACAGCAAAGCAGACGGCCGGGTCGATTGCAAATCTGGTATTGGTGACAGCCGAATTTTCCAGAACGCTTAAAAGCGTTTAAATCTTCGTCACCGGCACGCTGCTGGTGGCATGTGCGGGGCTCGCGCAACGGGCGCGTGCGCTGTAGTGGTGCACTCGGTTGGCCGCACCTCGAAGGGTTTCTCTTCGGGTGCGAATCAAGGTCCGTTTTGTTCAGACAAACACCTCACCGTCGTTCCGCCAATTGTTGCCTGATGGAGGGTTAGTCGTAGCCAGGAAGGCGAGAAGCGTGGACAATTGCCACCGAATTGCCTTCGCTTCCGGACAGGGGTGTTCATCATGGACCTCGTCGGATATGAGCTGGAGGTGCTACGCGATGACAGCAACTTCGTGCTGTATCGTGCGCGGCATCCTGGCAATCCGGTCTCCGTACTCGCGCTACTTCCCTCGCGCCTGACTTCCCAAAGCGTCGCACGCCTCGAGCACGAGTATGCATTGGGCTCGATGCTCGACTCCAGTTGGGCCGCTCGCCCGCTCGCGCTCGACCGGAGCAGCGTGCCGCCCATGCTGCTTCTCAACGATAACGGCGGTGAGCCCCTCAATCGCGCTCTCGGTCAGCCGCTCGAACTCAGCAGTTTTTTTCGAATCGCCGTCAACCTCGCGAGAGCGCTCGGCCACGTTCATCGGTGCGGCCTCGTTCACAAGGACATCAAGCCGGCGAACGTGCTCGTGGACGGCAATGACAACGTGCGGCTCACCGGTTTCGGCATGGCGGCGCACCTGCCGCACGAACACACGCCGCCCGCGCCGCCGGAAGTTGTTGCGGGCACTTTCGCCTACATGGCGCCCGAGCAGACCGGCCGCATGAACCGCTCGATCGACGCGCGCAGCGATCTCTACTCGTTCGGCGTCACGCTGTACGAGATGCTCACCGGCGCGCTGCCGTTCGCGGCAGCGGACGCGATGGAATGGATTCATTGCCACATCGCTCGCCTGCCGGCACTCCCTGGCGAGCGCGTCGCCGGCATTCCCCAGCCACTCGAACAGATCGTCCTGAAACTCCTCGCCAAGACGGCGGAGAACCGCTACCAGACCGCGGCGGGCGTCGAGGCGGACCTGCAGTCGTGCCGCGCGGCGTGGGAGACGCACCACGAGATCGCCCCGTTCGCGCTGGGCGCACACGACGCGTCCGACCGGCTGCTGATCCCCGAAAAACTCTACGGCCGCGAGGCCCAGACCGAAGCTCTCGTCGCGGCGTTCAATCGGGTCGTGACCAGCGCCGCAGCCGAACTGGTGCTTATCTCCGGCTATGCGGGCATCGGCAAGTCGTCGGTCGTCAACGAGCTGCACAAGGTACTCGTCCCACCGCGCGGCCTCTTCGCAGCCGGCAAGTTCGATCAATACAAGCTCGGCATTCCTTATGCCCCGTTTGCGCAAGCCTTCCAGTCTCTGGCGCACAATCTGCTAGGCAAGAGCGACGCGGAGCTCCAGCCGTGGCGGCGCGCGCTCGTCGAGGCGCTTGCCCCGAACGGTCAGCTGATCGTGAATCTGGTCCCGGAGCTTGCGCACATCATCGGAGAGCAACCGCCCGTGCCGCCGCTGCCGCCGCAGGACGCGCAAAACCGCTTTCAGATCGTATTTCGCCGCTTCCTCAGCGTGTTCGCGCGGCCCGAGCATCCGCTCGCGCTGTTTATCGACGATCTGCAATGGCTCGATGCGGCGACGCTCGACCTGCTCGCCCACCTCGCCACGCATCCGGACGTGCGGCACGTTCTGCTCGTCGGCGCTTACCGCGACAACGAGGTGGATGCGTCGCACCCGCTGACACACACGCTCGACGCAATCCGCAACGCCGGCGGGAAGGTTCAGCAGATCGTGCTCGCGCCGCTCATGCCCTGCAACGTCGCGCAACTGGTGGCCGAATCGCTTCACTGCGACAGCGCGACGGCCGAGCCGCTCGCGCAACTGGTGTATGAGAAGACGGGGGGCAACCCGTTCTTCACGATCCAGTTCATGAGGACATTGACTGAAGAGAACCTGCTCACGTTCGACCACGGCGCCGCACGCTGGCGTTGGGATCTGCCGCAGATTCGTGCGAAGGGCTTCACCGAGAACATCGCCGACCTGATGGCCGCGAAGCTGAGCCGGTTGCCTGACACAACGCGCGACACGCTCGGCCTGCTCGCGTGTCTCGGCAACGTCGCCGAGGTCACCGCGCTGACACGGGTTTACGGTGGGCCGGAGGAAACCGTCCACGCGAAGCTGTGGGGCGCCGTGCGGGCGGGTCTCATCTTTCGCGTGAAGGGTGCCTATGCATTCGCGCACGATCGCGTGCAGGAAGCCGCCTATGCGCTCATTCCCGCCGGCGAGCGCGCCGCGGCGCATCTGCGGATCGGACGTGCACTCGCGTCGCACGCGAGCCCACAAGCGCTCGAAGAAAACATCTTCGACATCGTCATCCACCTCAATCGCGGCGCAGCGCTGATCACGACCGAGGTGGAGCGCGAGCGCACCATCGCGCTAAACCTGATCGCGGGCAGGCGCGCAATGAGTTCGACCGCCTATGCGTCGGCCCGCTCCTATCTGGCGCAAGGCGTCACGCTGCTGTCATCCGATGCGTGGGTCCGGCACTACGACAACACGTTCGATCTCTATCTCGCGTTCTCGGAATGCGAATATCTGACCGGCAACTTTGCCGAGGCGGACACCCTGTTCGACATGATCCTCGGCAGGGCTCGCTCCAATCTCGATCGGGCAAAAATCTTCAGCCTGCGTATGCAGTTGTATCAGGTCGCCGGCCGATATGATGAGAGCTTCGCCGTCGCGTGCGATGCGCTCCGCGATTTCGGCATTGTCCTCCCCAGGTCCGACCAGGATATTCAGGCTGCGATCGATGCGGCGTTGCGGGACATTCCGCTCAATCTGGCGGGGCGGGCCATCGGCAAACTCGTCGATGCACCGGTGGCAGCGGACCCCGTCACACGGGCGATCATCAACCTTCTGGTTGAAGCGATGCCCTGCGCCTTTGCCGCGCGGCCCGTGTTCTACCCACTCATCACCCTCAAGGCAGTCAACCTCTCCTTGCAGCACGGCAATACCGACAACTCGAGCTTCGCTTATGGCAACTACGCGTTGATGCTGGTCTCGGGCGTTGACGACATACCCACTGCGGTGCAATTCTCAGAAATGTCGCTGCGGCTAAACGAGAAGTTCGGCAACCGGCGCCTCTATGGAAAGCTGCTTCATCTGCATGCCAGTCATATCAATTTCTGGCGACGCCACATGGCGGCTAACCTGCCTGTTCTCGAACGGGCGATCGGCGCCTGCCTGGAAGTGGGCGACCTCGTTTTTGCCGGCAACCTCGCATTCAACACGGTATGGCAGGCGATCGAGACAGGGGCGGTCCTCGAGGACGTGCAGGTGCTAGCGGAAAAGTACGCCGCACTCGCGCGGGACAGCCACAACGACGCCGTTCACGAGACGATCCGGCTCGAGCAGCAATTCGTCGCCAGCCTCCGGGGCAAGACCACCGAAACGCTGAAGCTGAACGACGACAAGTTCGACGAAGCGGCCTGCTTCGGGGCAATCACCAAAGCGAACTTCGGCTGCGGTATCGTCTTCTATCACATCATCAAGCTGATGCTCGCCTTCCTTGATGGCCGGTATGCTGACGCATTGAACGCCGCGCGCGAGGCAGAGACCACGCTGCGTGCCGCCATGGCCCTGCCGATCGAAGCGACTTATCACTTCTTCCACGCGCTCACGCTGGCGGCGCTCTACCCGCAGGCATCCGCCGAACAGCAGCAGGCCTACGGGCGTATTCTCGCGGCGAAACTGAAGAAGTTCGAACTGTGGGCCAGACACTGCCCCGAGAACTATCGCAACCGCCATGCGCTCGTTCTGGCTGAGCTCGCGCGCCTTGAGGGCCGCGATCTCGATGCGATGCGCCTCTACGAACAGGCGGTTCGCTCGGCCCGCGAAAACGGCTTTTTCCACAACGAAGGCATGGCCAACGAGCTGGCCGGCCGCTTCTATCTGAGCCGCAATCTGGAGACCAATGCCCATGCTCATTTGCGCAACGCGCGTCAATGCTTCGCGCTGTGCGGCGCCGACGGCAAAGTCGCGCAGCTCGATGAGCGATATCCCGGCCTCGCCAGCCCCGAAGACCAGCAGCCGATGACGACACTCGGCTCCGATGTCCGGCACTTCGACACCGCGAGCCTGCTCAGGGCCTCCCAGGCCCTGTCGAGCGAAATCGAACTGCCCAGGCTGATCCGGCGCCTGATGACGATCGCGCTACAGACGGCCGGCGCCGATCGGGGCCTGTTGATTGTGCCGCGGGACGGCGGCTATCGCATTGAGGCGGAGGCCCGCATCGCCGGCGACAAGATCGTGTTGAATCATGAACCGGTGGCCGACTCGGCCGCCCCTGCCGCCCTTCTGCGTTATGTGATCCACACGCAAAAGAGCGTCATCATCGACGATGCCCTGAAACCCCACGTCTTCGCCGAAGACGACTACCTGGCAGGCGGCGCGACCCGGTCGGTGTTCTGTTTGCCGCTCGTCAGGCAGGGCAAGCTGGGCGGCCTGCTTTATCTGGAGAACACGGTTACCGCCGGCGTTTTCACTGCACGCCGCTCCGCGCTGCTGGACGTGCTGGCGTCACAGGCGGCAATCTCGCTTGAGAACACCCGCCTTTATGCCGATCTTCAGGAACGGGAGAACAAGGTTCGGCGCCTCGTCGAATCCAATATCATCGGCATCTACATCTGTGATTTTGAAGGCCGGATCATCGACGCCAACGATGCCTTTCTGCGTCTTGTCGGTTACAGCCGCGACGATCTCCTCTCGGGGACCGTGCGGTGGACCGAACTGACTCCGCCCGAGTGGCGCAGCCGTAACGAACTGGCGTTGACCGAACTGAAGGCAACCCGAACCGCCCAGCCGTTTGAGAAGGAATACTTCCGCAAGGATGGCAGCCGGGTGCCCGTCCTGATCGGCGCGGCGGCATTTGGTGAAAACGAGGACGAGTGCGTCGCCTTCGTGCTCGACCTCACTGAACAAAAGCGCGCACAACAGGAAATCCGCGAGAGCGAACGGCGCTATCTCGACCTGCAGATGGTGCTGGCGCACTCAAACCGGGTAGCGACAATGGGGCAGCTATCGGCGACGATCGCCCACGAAGTGAAACAACCCATCACCGCGATCGCCGCCTACGCCAGTGCCGCCCTGCGCTGGCTGGCCGCTACGCCGCCCAGGCTGGACGAGGCTCGCCACACGCTCACCCAGATCGTCGCGGATAGCGCGCGTGCCGCCCAGATCGTCGACCGGACCCGCGCCTTCTTCAAGAAGGAATCACCGCGCAGGGACAGCCTGGATATCAACGAGACGATTCACGAGCTGATCGCGTTCCTGCACGATGAAGCGAACAAGCATGGCATCGATGTCGCCGTGCAGCTGATTGATGGATTGCCGCACATTCAGGGCGACCGGGTACAACTGCAGCAAGTGATACTCAACCTGATCATCAACGCCATTGAAGCGATGAGCGAGATGAACGCGGGCGAGCGGGCGCTGTCGATCCGCACAAGCGAGGTCGAGGCCGGTGAACTCTGCGTGACGGTGCAGGATTCGGGACCGGGACTTAACCCTGAGCATCTCGACACTGTCTTCGAGGCCTTTTATACAACCAAACCCAACGGGCTCGGGATGGGCCTGTCGATCTGCCGCTCGATTGTCGAAAGTCATGGCGGAAGATTGTGGGCGACCCCGAACTCGCCGAGCGGCACCGTCTTCCAGTTCACGTTGCCGGCACACGGCGGCGCCTCACATCACGCGGAAAGCCGGCAATAACGCACGAGGCCGATGCGCAGGTCACCGGCCCACCGGTTCGCAGGGCGAAGCGCTTGCGCGCCGCACCTCAGACGGCCTCCAACTCGTAGTCTTCGCGATGGTCCTTCTGCGGCAAAACCGTCTGTGGGTCCCTCGCGCCAGATCGACCCGGCGATCTGAAAAACTCGATGCAAAAATCGACGAATGTCCTGAGTCTCGCCGGAAGCAGTTCGCGGTGCGAGTAGAAGAGACAGATCTCGGCCTTGCTGTCCGATGTTGTGCACTGCGGCAGGATATGCGTCAGGTGCCCGGCGTCGATATCCTCGCGAACCATCGTTTCGGGCAAGGCGGCAATGCCGGTCCCCGTGAGTGCCGCCGCCCTCAGCAGGATTTCATTGCCCTCCATCGACGACATGGGCGACACGCTCACTCGTGTTCCCCTCTCGAGCAGATCGATGACGTCCACGCCCTTCTTCCGCGAATCCGTGTCGAGCAGGAGAAAGTGATGGGCCAGCTCGACGGCGGCTCTGGGCGTGCCGTATTGCTCCAGATAACCGGGCGCTGCGACGAAGATGCGCGGCGACTTCGCCAGCGTCCGGCGAATCGCGGCAGACTGCTCGACAAGATGCGGCGGCAGAATCGCCATGTCGAAGCGGCCGTCATACAGGTTCGCGACTCCCTCCTGAACGGAAACGATCAGACTCACATTGGGCGCAATCGTGTGATAGCCCCGCACCAGGCGCGAGAAGGTTTCGCTCATCAGCATCGGATGCACAATCAGCCGCAGCTTTCCGCTGTCGAATTCACGCGCCTGCGAAATGCGGCGATTCGCTTCATCGAGTTCCTCGAGCAGACGGCAGCAACTCAGATAGTAGGGCTGTGCCGCTTCCGTCAAGGAAACGGACCGTGTTGTCCTGAGCAACACTCTCGTCTGGATACACCCTTCGAGCCTGGCGATCGCTTTCGATACCGACCCGGTGGTCACATTCAACGATTCCGCAGCCTTGCTAAAGCTTTGATACCGCGCAACTGCAACGAATGCACGCAACATGTAAAGCTGGTCCATCTCGCACCTCACTGGCCAATGTAGAAGAGGAGTATCCAGGCGCCTGGAATCATCGCAGATGAAAAAATCGAAACCACCGGGAAACGAATGAAGGGTAGGCGCGAACGCCGCGTGGCGCCATCGTCCGATGTGGTGTGACGCGTCGTGCGCTTGCATGCGCAACTAATACGTTTGAATGGGCTTAACGGGGGTAAGAATACAAAGCGGCGATCGACTGGCGGAAACAGATAGCGCCGCTAGGGTCCCAGCAACGCGTCGATCCGCGCCAGCAGTCGCGCGTCGTCGAGAGGCTTGGGAAAGAAATCGGCCGCGCCTGACGCGATCGATCTATCCAAAAGATCCCGTATCGTGTCCGCCGTAATGAAAATGACCGGGACAGGCTGCTCCCATTGCTTGATCGCCTCAAGCAACGCGAAGCCATCCATGCCCGGCATATGAATATCCGCGATAACGAGACTCAGCTCCCCGCGGCGCGCGTCAAGCAGCAATTGCCTCGCGGACAAATACGTGATCACCTGCCAGTTCGCCGAACGCAGCAGCGCCGTCGTTGCCAGCCCGACGGATTGATCGTCATCCACGACTCCAATAACCGCCGCAGAGCGCCTTGTTTTCATTTCGAGTCCAGAGGGCGGCTAAAATGGCCCGCGAGAACATCAAATCCTCTGGACAACGTACAGGACCCTATTTAACGCCGCAATAACACCTTCGACTGAATTTACCGACGGTTAGTATGAGTCCGAGTCGAACGTGGTATTCAAAGATTCTGGCCATCGCCAGCCGCCGACTCCATTCCCCGCCCGCGCCTGAATCCGCCAGCGGGTCGAGCCAGGAAGACTGAAACGACGACCGTATCCTGCCGCACAGTCGATTCCCCTTACCTTTCTTATACTTCGCCCAATCCGGGAAGTGCGGCCGCGCGTCGCTGACGAGGCACAGCCAGTTGGTGCGGCCATCATCAGGACGCGAGCGTCCGCAAGCCGCCCACAATCAGTTGAATGCCGATTGGCACGAAGCGTCTTCCAGAGGACGGCCCGTCGCGGGGCAATGGGTAATGCGCAAAGGGCAATGGGTGGTCCGATGAAACAGCGAGGTAATCGACAATGAAGCTGCACTATCAAAGGTCACTGCTACTGATTCTGGTACTCGCGGTGTTTGTCTGGCTGGCCTGCTGGTTCATGCCCTTTCCGGCGAATTTCGAAGACAGCTACATCATGTACCGTTACGCACAGAACGGCGCGGACGGTTTCCCGTACGAATGGAACCGGCATGCCGGCACCGTGCAGGGCATGACGGGCGTCGCCTGGGTCACGCTTGTCACGCTCGTGACCCGCGTGACGCGGCTCGACGTCATCGACGTCAACAGCTACGGATGCCTCGCCTTCTCCATCCTGACGCTGCTGGCAATCTACGCGACCGCAGTGCGCCACTTCACCGCCCGCAACGGCTGGCTTGCCATCTGCCCGCTGATCGCGCTGATCTCAAGTCCCTTTTTTATCCGCGCCGCCAGCAACGGACTTGAAACGTCGATCACGATATTCTTTGTTGCCTTCTCCATCTACCTGCTGGGCTTTCTGCGAACGACCGGCACGCACCCGCTGTGGGCGGGCATATTTTCCGGACTAACCGTTCTCGTCCGCCCAGATCTGCCGATTTTTCCGCTCTCGCTGTTTTTCTTCGGTCTCGGGCTCGCCGATGCAGGTAAGGCACAACGGATCAAAAGCTGCGTGGTGCTCGTCGTATTCGCATTTCTCGCGGCGCTGTGCGCGCTCTTCGCCGTCAGCCTGTTGACCGGCACGGCGCTTCCGCTGGCCGCCAGTCTGAAGTTCGCCTTGACCGATCTCCTGCTCGGCCGGCTGCCAGGCAATCAATATCGTTTCATTCTGGGCTTTCAGCTGGCATTTCTGGGCCACCTGCTGCCGCTCGTCATTCTTGCGCTTATCTCTACGGCATTTCTGGACCGGAACCATTCGAAACACTATCTGCCGATCTATCTCGCGTGCGCCGTCTACTTTGCATATCTTTTCACGGTGCTGCCCATCGTGGATGTGGCGTACCGCTTCCAGTTGCCCGTTCTGATTGGATTGTCATTTGCGATGGTGCATTTTTTCGATCTGATCGTGAAATCGCCCGTGTCAAGAAAACAGGGTATTGCGCTGATCCTGTCGATCACCGCGCTGCTCGCGATCAGCAACGTGAACCGCCTCTATTCAGACCGCAAAGAGGCGGAGTTCTTCATCGTGGATCACACGCCGTACGAGACAATCGGCCGCGCGCTCCGCGACATACCGGGCGTTTCGATTGCGTCGCCGGAAGCCGGAAAGCTCGCGTTTTACTCGCAACAGAAATTCTTCGATACAGTGGGATTAAACGACCTTTTTGTTGCGCGCAACAAGAAACGGGAGAATTACGCGGCGCTTCTTTCCGATTATCTGCGGACTGATTTCGGCATTCCCGATGTCTATGTCAGGCCATTCCGCCCGGAAATCGACAGCTATGCCTTTCTCGAAATCATTCCCGAATTCGACAAGATTTACGAGTGCAATAAAGGCGGCAATGCGGAGCGGATCAATCTGGTCGTTTGCATTTACCGGTTCGGCCCGCAGGCCACGGCGGTTGTCTCGACGCTGGGCAAGACAGGGCTCGGCATCGAGTTTCCCTGACCATTGGCATTGAACTGGCAGATCGGTATAAACCCGATCTGCCAGTCCGTCTGTTACAGGTGCATCCGGGCACGTACATAGAACCAGAACCCGCCCACCCCACGCTATTCGTCGTCCACTCCGGAAAAATGCTGCAATCGCGTTAAAAAAGTGGCGTGTCCCGATTGCGCGGCGGTGTCCTTGCGCACATTATGTCCTGATCGTGTTTTCTATACTTCGATTGACAGCCGGGAGTTGACACCGGACATTACACGCTGCTTTCATTTTAATAACAGAATGAATTCATTTGACCTCGATATTTTGCGATTTGCAAACCAGTTTGCTTTTCGCTCTACGACCGCCGATCACATTATCAGCGCCATTTCCGGTCTTTATATGACGCATCTGGTTCTGGTCGCCATGCTCTGGTGGGTCTGGTTTCGTGGCGGTATTTCGGCCCGGCGCGATCGCGAAATTGTGATTGCAACGATCGTGGCGAGTTTCGGCGCGCTTCTCCTCGGGCGATCGCTTGCTCACTGGCTCCCTTTCAGACTGCGTCCGTTCGCGAACCCGGAACTTGCCATGTCCTTTCCGCCTAACGAATCGACGACGCATTTACTTCGCACGTGGAGTGCCTTTCCAAGCGACCACGCGATGATGTGGTGCGCGCTCGCGACTGGCATCTTCATCGCGTCGCGCCGGCTCGGCGTGGTCGCATTGCTGTACTCGTTGTTGTTCGTCTGCCTGCCGCGCATCTACCTCGGGCTGCACCATCCTACCGACATCGTTGCCGGCGCTGCGCTCGGCGTGTCGATCTGTGTGATCTGCAACAGCACCGCGATCAGGCAATGGATCGCCGCACCGGCGCTGAACTGGTCTGTGCGACACGAAAGCGCAATCAATGTCGCCCTCTTTCTGCTGGGCTTCGAATTTGCAAGCCAGTTCGACGAAATCCGGACGTTGAGCGAATCGTTCCTGAAGCATCTGTAGGTCGCCGCCGGCGCATTGTGCCCCGTGTGTTGCCCATGCGGCGCCGGCGTCTCACCGATCCCGGCTGCGCCGAACAAACCGCGAATGTCTGCTGGCGTACGCAGGATATTTTTCCGGCGATCTAGTATCGGGCGATACGTTGCCTGCGACGTGCGTTGCATCCGTCTATCGCACACTGACCGCACTGAACATGAGCCAGCCACCCTATCCAGAATCGATCGCCCCAAAGGAGATCGCCCGGAACGTGATGTCCCCGGCGCGGTTCGCGCCAGGCGAGCGGATGCTGCTAGGCGCCGTCGCTGTCTCACTGGTCGTCTGGGTCGTCGTCGTGCTTTTTTCACCGATCGTTCGCGGCGCCGACACCTACGTCTCGTTCTCGCGTCTTTACATCTGGACGGAGGCGCTACGCGCCGGCGATCCGCTCTCCATCTGGACGCCGATCGACGCCAGCGGCTTTGGCTCACCGGTGCCGTTCTTCTATCACAAGCTGTTCAACCTCGTCGGTGCAGCCTTGTCGCTGGCCACAGGCGACGTTGTGACCGGGTATCGCTTCGCCATACTCGCCTTCTCTTCGGTCATGTTCTACGGCGTGTACGCGTGTGCTGCACGGCTGGGCGCAGACAGGACTTCAAGGCTCGTCGTTGCTACGGCGTCCGTTTTCGCGCCCTACATGCTCACCAAGGCGATCGAGGGGGGCGTGGCGGAATATTCGGCCACGACGTTGATTCCCCTGATCCTCGCGCTGTTGATCGACGTCCACAACGGACGGTTCGGGAAGTGGCAGGGCCTTTCGCTCTTTGTGCTGCTCCTGCTTCTCGCGCAGGCGCACGTGCTGGTATTCGTTATCGCGTCCGGCGTACTGCTGATGCTGACGCTCTACCTGATCGTGACGTCGTCGCAATCCGGCTGGCCGCTTCTTGCGATCACAATCGGCGCGCTCGCCGTGTTTTTCGCTACTACATTCGTCCCGTTCACCTGGTGGAGTGCATACTTCTGCCCCGCGCAGGCAAAGATCTTTGGACACATCTCGGACAATCTCCTTTCCGTTGGCTACATCTTCTGGCGGTCTCCGCGCTCCCAGTTCGGATGGCCGGTATTCGCGCTGATGATCGGCATGGCGTTCCAGTTACGTCGTACCGATGATCCGCGCGCGCGCATGATCTTCGCTTTCGGCGGCGCGGCACTGCTTGTCATCCTGTTGATGACGCGCCTCACGCGGCCGCTATGGCACATCTCCGCGCAACTCGATTTCGTGCAGTTTCCGTGGAGACTGCTTTCGCTCGCGATACCACTCTGCCTCGTTGTGCTCGCCGGTATCCTCGAGCAGTTGTCACCTGTCACAAAGCAGCGGATTCAGTTCGGCATACTTGCGTTCGCACTTGCGACTGCAGCAGCGTTATTGCATTTCTACGGCAACGAGTATGCACCGATACCGCTCGAACAACTTCGGCGCGAAGCACCGCCCACGAGCGTAGTCGGTCCCGACGCCGGCGGCGAATATTATCCCGCTCACTACCAGCCCCAGCTCGCAGCCATCGACATCCTGCAAACGCCCGCGACAGGCGTTCTGCCGGCGCAACGGCCGCTGGTGGAGGCGAGCGGATGCCGCTACACGGATATCCCGCGGCCCGCGTACTTCAACACGCTGGAAATCCCGGCGACGTGTGCCGCTGGCGGTCACGTACGGATCAACCAGTTTTCGACGCCTTTTCTCACCAGCAGCGCGCGTTCAGCGGACGGCATCACGCTTGCACCGGTTCAGGGAAGCCAGTTTGTCGAGTACGAATTGCCAGCAGGCCAATGGACGATATCCGTCAGACAGCGCAGCTATCTGGATCTGGTCCTGATGGCGTGGCGCGCGAAGCTCGCCAAAGCCGGCCTGTAACGCGCGGCTGGAGCGGCCGCGGTCCGCGGTACTTCGCGACGATCGGGGCGACTTGAACGCGGCGCCGCCCACGCCTTCGCCAGTGTGCCCGAGCGCACGAACTGCCCGGGGGATATGGCCTAGACTCTGTGCAAAGGGGTCGACACCCGCGATCGCTTTCGCCGCAAACCCAATCACCGGACATGCTTTGCGGACACCGCAGACCTCACCTTCCGTGGGCTTCGTTGCAACGGATCGCGTGTGAGGCCTTATCCGCGAGGAAATCATGGACTACGTCGGCCGTCATCACCTGCTCGCACCTGATCCGCTCTTCAGGGATACGACGCCCGAGCCAGCGGACACCCGCGACAGCTTCGTGCTGACCTCACCCTCGATCATCGCGACGAACACCGACGCCGCGCCGAGCCTGCTGTCGCTCGTCGTGCCGTTCTATAACGAGGAAGAAACCATCGCGCATTTCTTCGACTCGGTCATACCCGTGCTCGAAGCAATTGACGGAACCGTATTCGAAGTCGTCTGTGTCAACGACGGCAGCCGCGATGGCACCCTGCGCAAGCTGGTCGCGATGTCGAATCGCGATTCGCGGGTACGCGTGATCGATCTGACGCGCAACTTCGGCAAGGAAGCCGCGTTGTCAGCCGGACTCGATGAAGCGCTGGGTGCAATCGTGATTCCGTTCGACGCCGATCTGCAGGACCCGCCGAAGGTCATCCCGCTTCTCGTCGAAAAATGGCGCGAAGGCTATGACGTGGTGCTCGCGAAAAGGATCAATCGCCTGACGGACTCGTTTATAAAGCGTCAGACGGCATCGCTCTTTTACCGGATGCATAACGCGGTTTGCGATACAAAAATCCCCGCAAATGTAGGCGACTTTCGTCTGATCACGCGCGAAGTCGTGGATTCACTCAAGCTGCTTCCCGAAACGCGTCGCTTCATGAAGGGGCTCTTTGCATGGGTCGGCTATCGCACGGCAGTCGTCGAATATGTGCGCGAGCCACGGGTTGCGGGCACCTCGAAATTCTCCGGCTGGAAGCTCTGGAATTTCGCGCTCGAAGGCTTCACGAGTTTCAGCACGTTGCCACTGCGCGTGTGGACGTACGTAGGTTCATTCGTCGCGTTTGGTGCGTTTCTCTACGCGTCGTTTCTGATCATCCGTACGCTGATTCAGGGCGTCGCGGTTCCGGGCTACGCATCGATACTCTCAGCAGTACTGTTGCTGGGCGGCGTTCAACTGATCGGCATCGGCGTGCTCGGCGAATATATCGGGCGCATCTACTTCGAGTCGAAGAACCGACCCGTGTATCTGATCCGTCGCCGCCATCAGGCGACGGCACCGGACGCAGGCGATGCCTGACGGTCGCACCCTACGACGCTTCGTGGTCTATGCGGGCGTCGGCGCCATCGGCACTGCGGCGCAATACGCGGTTCTCATCACCCTCGTAACGGCGGGACTCACGAATCCTGTGACGGGCTCAATGACGGGCGCGGGCGTGGGTGCTGTCGTCAACTACTGGCTGAACCGGCGCGTTACGTTCCGGCACGGCAGCAGTCACCTCAAAGCCGTTCCCCGATTTGCAGCAATCGCGCTACTCGGCGTCGCGGTGAATGGCCTGCTGATGAACCTGCTGACCCGCCACCTCGACGCGAACTACCTCATTGCGCAGGTCGCGGCGACGGGCGTCGTGCTGGGTATCACCTACATCCTCAACTCGGTGTGGACCTTCAAGGGACACGGCGCCGAAGCTGTCTGAACGGCTTCGCCGCGCCCGCGGGAAGTCCCAATACCCGCTTCACGACTCATGTCTGGTCGTTGATATCCCGGCTAGTCGGCGTCGCCATAGCTGCGCTTCGATCCTGAAGCACGCGCCCAGACGAGGCCAGCCGATGAGGCTGCCGAAGAAAGATAGCGCCGGTAATACGTCGCGAGAACCGGCTCCACGTAAAGCGCGATCGCACCCGCCGTCACGACCATGCCGGCCATCACGAACGGCCGCCAGTCGATGGCATCGCCCGCTTTCGCATTGATGATGCGTATCATCAGATAGCCCAGGTTCTGGTGAATCAGATACAGCGGGTAACTGATCCTCCCCAGCACGGAGAACACCGAAGCAACGCGCGGGTTCGTCGTGCCTCGAACAAGCAGAACGAACGCGACGACACCCACCGCCAGAATGGAGACACCGCTCAGCACGCTGACCGGCGTATCGCCGACGAGCTTCGCAATCCGGTTCGCATCCTCGTAACAGCGAAACGCGCCCGCGGCGAGAGCAAGCAGCAAAACGGAGAACGTCGCGAAATTGCGCTTCTTCCCGACGAGAATCAGGTACAGCACCATGCCGATCGAGAAGAACGACAGATAGCGTTCAAGCGGATACTGCGTCAGCGCGGTGCCGAAAACGTCATTGCCAAAGAGCTTTTCGGCAACGATGCTGACGGCGTCGTAGGACGTCATCAACAGCGCGATCCAGATCACGCTCTTCTTTATGCTAGCCACGCACATCGTCAGGAACACGACTGCGTAAAAGACAATCTCCAGTCGCAGCGACCAGTACGACCAGTCAGCGCCGTTCGTCCACACCAGCGGCACAATGAAGAGCGACGCCACGTAGCTGAGCGGCGTTGGGCCGTGCCCGAGCAGCAGGCCCACGACAAACGACAGCGTGGCGCATACAAGCAGACACGGTCCGAGCCGCACGACACGTCCGATCAGAAAGTCGACGGGACGCCGGTTGATGGCGGAGGCCGTAATGATGAAACCGCTAATGACGAAAAATATCTCTACCGAGAACGAGAAATAGCGGATCGCGAACGCGTGAGCCGCCGGGCCCGCGACCGCGCCTATCATTGGACCGAAGTAGTAGTAATGCCACGTCATGGTCATGAATGCCAGGACGAACCTCAAGATCTCGAGGCAATCGAACCGCTTGTGCGTGGCATTCATGCTGGTCATAGCCGCGGCTTCAATCGCCGGCCTTCAGTTGCGGGATGGGCATTTCGCCTTCGGCTCCATCGGCCGTCACGCTATCCGGCGGCTGACGTCGTTTTGATTTGCCAAGGCTATCCTTGAGCCGCAGGAACGGCAGCTCGATCAGCCAGTAGCTGAGCGTGGCTGCAGCGAACGCTTCAAGCACGCACAATGGAAATCTGAGCGTGACGGGCGAGGCCAGATTGAAGAACAGTTGCTGCCAGAGATAAAGGCTGAACGAGATCGTGCCGATGAAAACAAAGCCTCTCAGCCGCAGCACACGCGCAAACCAGAAGTCGCGTTTAACCGCGAGCGCACCGATGATCATGCCGGCGATGGCGGATTCGATCGTGCGACCGTAGGTGGCGGTCCAGTACCCGCCCGCCTTGCTTTCGCAAACCGGAATCACGAAGAACAGCACGAGAATTAACGCGGTCAACGCGAGAGAACTGCTCGACCGCGAATTGAGCAGCGTTGCGAGCCGCTCCTTGTTGAGCGCGACATAGCAACCGATCAGGATCGGATCGAGGCCTGTGTGAAGCATCATCTCCACCTGACCGCGTAATGACGGCACTGCAAAATACGAAGCGATCCGCACTAGCGGCACGAAGAGAATCAGACCCAGCAGCAACCGCGTATCTTTGCGCCGCAGAATGACGATGAGGAGCGGCGGCCAGAACCAGTAAAACTGCTCCTCGAGCGCGAGCGTCCAGAAATGGCCGAGATACCAGACGCCATCAGGATGAACGAGATTGGTGGAACCGAGGCCCAGCAGTTCGGAATAATTCCAGAGATGCACCGCCGCGAACATGACCTGACGGAAACTGACGTCGAGCACGCCAGCCGCGACGAGCGCGCAGACCACGAGCAGATAGGTGTAAAACGCCGGCCAGATCCGCAATGCCCGTCTCGCATAGAAGGTCATCAATCTGACCTTGCCGGTTTTCTTCCACTCCGCCTGGAGCAGATCGGTGATCAGAAATCCGCTCAGCACAAAAAAGATCAGCACACCGAGGCCGCCGTTCGCAAACAGACGCAGCGGCGACAGCGCGCCCGTATAACCGCCCGCGACCATATGTTCCGCATGCGAGATCACCACCAGCATGACAGCGATGCAGCGAAGGCCGGTCAACTCCTGGATGCGATGAGTCATGGGCTGGTTTCCTGGCGGGTCTGGGGAACACTCGCCAGCCGTACCCTTTGTGCCGCGAGCCGGGCGGCGATCGCGAAGAGTCCGATGGCTCCGTTCGTGCGCCGCGTCGAAAGTGCCGCGGGACGATGTAGCCTCAATCTAGATGAATGCCCTGTCGCCATCTGTGCGCGGACGTACGAATTTTCTGAGGTCGGCTGGACTCAGGATCGCGCCCAGACGCCTCCATACGCCCCATACATCCGCTTACCGGCACGCGATCCGCTCGAACAGCGACCAGTCGCCGGCCTCCCTGCGCAGCACGACCTGACATTCGTCGTTATCGAACATGCCTTCGGGGAGCGGCTTGAGGTGATGCACGAAGAAGTACCGATAGACGCGGCCCTGCACCGCTTTCCAGTCGAAGTATTGCGGCGACAGCGAGAATTCGGGCCTCATCGCAGGCACGTGATCGGCTCTGAAGCGGACAATCTGCGGCAACAGATACGCGAAACTGAAATCGACGAAACCCTGCTGCTCGGCCTCGTACCATTGCGGATAGCTATGCAGCGTATACGGGTTGTGAACGATCGTACTGCCGGGATCGTAGACGAGACTCAACGCGCGCTGGCCCGGTTCGGTTGCATCGAGCAGCGTCTCGAACGGCGCATTCGCTGCGGCAAAGCGCTGCTCACGCACCGCAAGCACACCCAGAAACGACCAGCAGATCGCGATCAGGACGAGCCGCGTGAACAACGGCCCGAATGACGCCAATGCGGTGCGTTGCATCCCGGTATCGCTGCGCGCTTCCGCGGGAGCGAACATGAGCGCATACGCCGGCAGCAGATACAGTGCAAAGCGGTGATAGACGTATTCGACATCGAGTGCGGCAGACGGAACCAGCAGCCAGACAACGAGCATCGCAAGCATCGGCACGCATGCCGCTGGCGCCTTCCGGTTCAATCTTGCGCCCATGAGCCAAGGCGCGGCCAGCATGAACATGCCGGCGAGCAGGAAATACCAGTCCTTCATCTGGGCGGCAAACACGTACAGCAGGAAATTGAAGCTGCGATGCCAGCCCCACGACGCCTGCGTCCAGTCCCACACCAGGTTCGGACCGGTGTGAGGTTCGCCGGTCCACGTCACCAGGTTGTGGTGCTTCGCGTACACCAGGTAGACGACGGCCAGCACGCCCAGCAATGCATACGGCACCGAAGCGAGCGCGATGCGCCGGACGCCCTTGAGGCTGAACGGCACCAGCGCGCCGCCCGTCGCGCAGGCGAACGCGAACACGAGACCATGCGAGAAAAAGACCAGCACGCCCATCGCGACCACCGCTGCGCCCCGCACGCGCGTGGGTGCGGTGGCGAACCGGCTCGCCACGACAAGAAAGAGCAGCCCGACGGGCGCCGCCATCAGAAATGTGAAGAAGCCAAACTGGAAGGCGATGCCGAAGAAGCCAGGCACGAACAACCAGTCAAGACGAGGGTCGGCGCCGAAGCGTCTGCGCAGACAGACACAGCCCAGCATGAACGCGTAGTACGCCAGCGTCAGCGAGAGCTTCATCGCGAGCAGCACTGGCATGAAGAACGACAGCGACACCGCGATGACGTAGCCAAGCAGATACGGCGTGAAGTAGTTGATATAGACGAGCTGCGTCCATGGCGACGTACCGTCGAGCAGATCGCGCAGCAACGCGACCTGCGCCGCATGTTGCGGCAGATCACCCATTGGCGGGCGCGGCGCGATCCAGAACAATGCGCCCGCGAGTACCACCGTGCTGACGAACAGGATCTGCTGCAGACTCAAACGTGACCCACTTGACGCGACCGCGTGACCGCGCGCCACGGAAATACTGTTCATGGATATCCCCCGGCATTCGAGTGCACGGGCGGACGTTTATTCACGCTCCCGCTTCGCGCAATCGATATGTCACGACAGCATAATCGGCGCGCGTGGGCTCGTATGTTTGCTGGCGAACAAGCCGAAACGCCGGGGTTCAGGGCCACCCCGGGCATCGCGACGCAAAAAAACCGCTCGTATTTAAATTACAAAACGCTAAAACAGATATATCCACACTAATACAAATATTTCATATGACCGACAAGATCGACTCAAGAGTCTGGATTAAAGCCGGATTAGATCGGGGATTACCATGAATATGGCCGGGTTGAATCATGCAGCCGCTTAACGGTCGGCGTACACTCCCCCGAGGCCCGCTCCTGTGGGGCATGCGAGAAGCGCCGGAGACCGCGCCGCATGAAAGCGGGGTACTGTGGAACAGGAGAACAACGAAATGAGCTGGACCCGGGAACAGAGAAACGTCACGATCGCCGCCTATCTCGGCTGGACACTCGACGCATTCGATTTCTTTCTGATGGTTTTTGTCCTGAAAGATATCGCCGCCGACTTCAATACAGAAATCTCTTCCGTCTCATACGCGATTTTCCTGACGCTGATGGCACGCCCCGTCGGTGCACTCATTTTCGGGCGGCTCGCTGACCGCTTTGGCCGCCGTCCCACGCTGATGGTCAACATCGCGTGCTATTCGCTGCTCGAACTGCTGTCGGGTTTCTCGCCGAATCTCACTACCCTGCTCGTCCTGCGTACACTGTTTGGTGTCGCGATGGGCGGCGAATGGGGCGTCGGCTCGGCGCTGACCATGGAAACCATCCCGCCCCGCGCGCGCGGCTTCGTGTCGGGTCTGCTGCAGGCGGGCTACCCGAGCGGCTATCTGCTCGCGTCGCTCGTGTTCGGACAGCTCTTTCAGTACATCGGCTGGCGCGGCATGTTCTTCGTCGGTGTCCTGCCTGCATTGCTCGTGCTGTACGTTCGTGCGCATGTTCCCGAATCGCCCGCGTGGAAAACGATGGAGCAGCGGCCGCGCCCCAGCCTGATCGCCACGCTCAAACAGAACGTGAAGCTGTCGATCTATGCCATCGTGCTGATGACCGCGTTCAACTTCTTTTCGCACGGCTCGCAGGACATGTACCCGACCTTCCTTCGCGTGCAGCACCAGTTCGATCCGAAGATGGTCCAGAACATCACCATCGTGCTGAATATCGGCGCGATCGTCGGCGGCCTGTTCTTCGGGGCGCTCTCCGAAAAGATCGGCCGCAAGCGGGCGATCTTCATCGCCGCGCTGATCGCACTGCCCGCGCTCTGGCCGTGGGCGTTTTCGACCGGCCCGGTGATGCTCGCGGTCGGCGCGTTCCTGATGCAGATCGCCGTGCAGGGTGCGTGGGGCGTGATCCCGGTGCATCTCAACGAGATCTCGCCGGACGATATCCGCGCGACCTTCCCTGGCCTCGTCTACCAGCTCGGCAACCTGTTTGCGGCCATCAACGGGCCCATGCAGTCGAAATTCGCGGAAGCGCACGGCAACAACTACGCGATCCCGATGGCGATGGTCGCGGGCACCGTGGCCATCGTGATCGCCGTGCTGATCCTGTTCAGCCGTGAACGACGCGGCATCGATATGACGCAATCCGCGAAAGAGGCTGCGGCGGTGCACTGACCATGATTGTCTGAGCGCCGGCAGCCTGGCCGGCGCGAGCGCCACAAACGATGCGGCGATAACGTCGCTTTCGCCAGTCATTCGAGAGGCCGTTCCAGTTTCAATCGGAACGGCCTTTTTCGTGTGTGCGCCGCGTTCAGGACGTGCCGCCCGCAGCGCGGGCAAACACCGACGATCGATCACTTTTTAGAGGAGTCCGTCCACATTCAATCCTTGCCGTTCGTCGCATGCGCTTCTTATCCTGAAAAAAACGCCCGTTTCAATCGGGCACTTGAATCGTCTGTTCGCGGTCAGGCGACTGGCAATGGAGGCGCAACATGGCAGTTCGCACAACGGGCCGGCTTGCCGGCGACACGAAGTCCCGCATCCTCGACGCCGCCGAAACGCTCTTCATCGAATGCGGCTACGAGGCGATGTCGCTGCGGCAGATCACGTCGCGCGCCGAGGTCAATCTCGCGGCGGTCAACTATCACTTCGGCAGCAAGGAAGCGCTCATCCACGCGATGCTGTCGCGGCGCCTCGACCGCCTGAACCAGGAGCGCGTGAAGCTGCTTGACCGCTTCGATGCGATGCTCGGCTCACGCCTCACCTGTGAGCACGTGCTCGGCGCGATGTTCATTCCCGCGCTGCAGCTTTCACGCGATCCGCGTATCGGCGGCAAGGCGTTTCTGCGGCTTTTGGGCCGCGCCTATACCGATCCTTCTTCGTTCATTCGCGAGTTTCTCGCCGCGCATTACGAGTCTGTGGCGATGCGTTTTTTCGATGCGTTCCTGCGCGCCCTGCCGCATCTGCCGCGCGAGGAACTCGGCTGGCGCCTGCACTTCGCGATCGGCGCGCTATCAGGCGTGCTGGCCGGCGCGGACACCGAGCGTCTTATTGCCGAGTTCTCGCAGGGCAAGTCGATGAATGACCTGCAACTGATCGCACGGCTCGCTTCTCTGATAGTGTCGGCGCTGAAGGCGCCGTTGCCGGACGCTTCCCAGTTTGCCGCATTCGCCGCCGTGCTCGGCGACGCCGCTGAGGGTTCCGAGCCTGACTGTCCTGAGACGGCGACCGCTGGCGCAACGTTCGGCGCGGACGCGCGCGATCGCGCCTGAAAACAGGGAGGTTTCGTCATGCCGTGGCTCATCGTTGCGCTCTTCGTCGTGAGTGCCGGACTCGTCTTCGTGCAGGCGCGCGCCGCAGGGTGGCTGGCATTCATGGTGGTGTGGGTTGCGGCCGCGTACCTCACGGGTGCCGCCGGTCCTGCCGCCACGACTATCCTCGCAATCGTCCTCGTGATTCCGGTGCTCCTTCTCACCGTCAGGCCACTGCGTCGCGCGTGGCTCACGAAGCCGGTGCTCGAAGTCTTCCGCAAGATCCTGCCCGACATGTCGCCGACTGAACGCGACGCGATCGAAGCGGGCACCGTCTGGTGGGATGCCGCACTCTTCTCGGGACGCCCGCACTGGGACACGCTGCTCGCCCACGGCCCGGCGAAGCTGACCGCCGAAGAACAATCGTTTCTCGACAACGAATGCCAGCATCTGTGTGACCTCGCGAACGACTGGGAAACCAGTGCGATCTGGCAGGACCTCTCACCGGAAACCTGGCAGTTCATCAAGGAGAAAGGCTTCCTCGGCATGATCATTCCGAAGCAGTACGGCGGCAAGCAGTTCTCCGCGTACGCGCATTCGCAGGTCATCATGAAGCTCGCAACGCGCTGTTCCGCCGCCGCCGTTTCGGTGATGGTGCCGAACTCGCTTGGGCCCGCCGAGCTGCTGATGCAGTACGGCACCGAAGCACAGAAGAATCACTATCTGCCACGACTCGCAAGCGGCGAGGAAGTCCCCTGCTTCGCGCTGACGAATCCGTATGCGGGTTCCGACGCCGCTGCGATCCCCGACGTCGGCATCGTCTGCACGGGCACGTTCGAAGGCGGCGAAACGCTGGGCTTTCGCGTGACATGGGATAAGCGTTACATCACGCTCGGGCCGATCGCGACGGTGCTCGGTCTTGCGTTTCGCGTGCGCGATCCCGATCATCTGCTAGGCAACGACGACGAACCGGGCATCACCTGCGCGCTGATTCCGACGAAGTATCCCGGCGTGAAAATCGGACGCCGTCACTGGCCTTTAAATGCCGTGTTCCAGAACGGTCCGAACTCCGGTGAGGACGTATTCATTCCGCTCGACTGGGTGATCGGTGGACGTGCGCAGGTCGGCAACGGCTGGCGCATGCTGATGGAATGTCTCGCGGCGGGCCGGGCGATTTCGCTGCCTTCGTCGAATGTCGGCATGGCGAAGCTTGCCGTGCGCGGTACAGGCGCGTATGCGGCTGTGCGTCGGCAATTCCGCACAGCGGTGGGCAAATTCGAAGGCGTGCAGGAAGCGCTCGGCCGGATGGGCGGCAACCTGTATGTGATGGATGCCGCGCGTCGTCTGTCGGCGCATGCGGTGGATCTCGGCGAAAAACCCTCGGTGATTTCCGCGATCGCCAAATATCACATCACCGAGCGCGGCCGGAAGGTGATCAACGACGGCATGGATGTCGTCGCCGGCAAGGGCATCTGCATGGGCCCATCGAATTTTCTGGCGCGCGCGTATCAGCAGGTACCGATCTCGATTACCGTCGAAGGCGCGAATATTCTCACGCGCTGCCTGATCATCTTCGGTCAGGGCGCGATCCGTTGTCATCCGTACGTGCTGAAGGAAATGGCCGCCACGCGCGAGACGGATCGCAAGAAGGCGCTGCGCGACTTCGACAACGCGTTCTTTGGCCACGCGAGCTTCACGCTATCGAATGTGATGCGCAGCTTCGTCTACGGCTTGACGGCTGGCGGATTCATCGCGAAGCCGCAGCGGGCGCATGCCCCACTCGTTCACTACTATCGAGCCGCGACGCGCATCTCGACCGCGTTCGCGTTACTCGCCGACGTATCGATGTTCGTGCTTGGCGGCGATCTGAAACGTCGTGAACGCATTTCCGGCCGGCTCGGCGATGTGCTCTCGCAGCTGTATCTGATTTCGGCGACGCTCAAGCGTTTCGAAGACGAAGGTCGTCAGGAAAGCGATCTGCCGCTTGTCTGCTGGGGTGTAGAAGATGCGCTGTATCAGGCACAGCAGGCCATCGACGGCGTGCTGGCGAACTATCCGAACCGTCTCGCCGCGAGCCTCGTGCGCGCACTCGCGTTTCCGTTCGGCCTGCCGCATCGCGCGCCGTCGGACAGCCTCGGCAGTGCGATTGCGGAACTGGTGCAGACACCGGGCGCGGCGCGCGATCGCCTTGTCGCGGATTCGTACGTACCGCCGGTCGATGTCGATCCGCTCGGCTACGGCGAGCTTGCGTTCGCGCTGAATCCGCGCGTGACGGAAATCGAGCAGAAACTGCGCGACGCGGTGAAGAAAGGCTTTATCGCGCCGATGCCGCAGAGCCTGCCTGATCTCGCGACCTGGATCGAAACGGCTGAAGGTATCGGACTCATCGACGGCAGCGAGCGGGAGGTGCTCGCCGACTACGCGCGCTATGCTGCAGAGGTCGTCAAGGTGGACGACTTCCCGGCCGACTTCGGCATGCTCGCCGATCTGCAAAAGCGCAAGGACGCGCTGGACCGGGCGATGGAGCTTGCAGCGTGAGTCTGCGCCTGAGTCAGACATTGCGCACATTTAAAACCACCACAACGAACCGCGGAACCGGACGATGAACGACTCATACCTGAACTTCGTCAACTCGTCGCTCGGCGCGCGGCTCGTCCGTTCCCTCGGGCTACCGAAACCCGAAGTGCTGCGCCGCTATCGCGCGGATAAGCCGGAGTTCGAAGGACTCGTTGCGGTCGGTGCAGGTCCGCAGCCGCACGTGCTCGAAGCGCTTGCTGAGATCGTCGCCCGTATCGGCGTGACGGGTGTCGCGCATGAGAGCGCGGGCTTGTGGATTCCGCTCGCGCATCGGCATGGGTTGATGACCGGGCGCTTTGAGCCGGTTGCGAGCGGCGCGGCCCAGGGCCGCATGAGTGCGCTGCTGTTCGATGCGAGCGGTATCGAGGACAGCAGCCAGTTCGAAACGCTCTACGCTTTCTTTCACGACGCCTTGCGCTCGCTGGGCACGTGCGGACGCATCGTCGTTTTCGGCCGGCCGCCGGAAGCCTGTGCGACGCCGCGTCAATGGACAGCGCAACGCGCGCTCGAAGGCTTCACGCGTTCGCTCGGCAAGGAAGCGCGCCGGGGCATCACGTCCAATCTGATTTACGTTGCGCCGGGCGCCGAGGCGCAGATGGAAGCCACGCTACGCTTTTTCCTGTCGCCACGCTCAGCGTACGTGTCGGGTCAGGTCGTGCGCATCGACGCTGCCACGCAGGACCTGCCCGCCTTCGACTGGAAGCAGCCGCTGGCAGGCCGTCGCGCGCTGGTGACGGGTGCCGCGCGCGGCATCGGCGCATCGATTGCAGGTGTGCTCGCGGCAGAAGGCGCGCATGTAATCGGCGTCGACATTCCGTCCGCGAAAGACGCACTCGATAAGACCATGCGCGAACTTGGCGGTACTGCCCTCGCCTTCGATATCGCCGCGCCGGAAACGCCCGCGCAACTCGCCGCCGCGCTCGACGAAAACGGCATCGACATCATCGTGCACAACGCAGGCATTACAAAGGACAAAACCATTGCAAAGATGACCGAAGCCGCGTGGCACACCGTTATCGATATCAACCTGTCCGCGCAGGAACGCATCGACGACGCGCTGCTCGAAGCCGGCACGCTGCGCCACGGCGGACGGATTATCGGCGTGTCGTCGATCAGCGGCATTGCGGGCAACCTGGGGCAAAGCAACTACGCGACATCGAAGGCAGGTGTGATCGGACGCGTGCAAAGCATGGCGCCGCATCTACGCGAACGGCACATCACGATCAATGCCGTCGCGCCCGGTTTCATCGAAACGCAGATGACCGCGAAGATTCCGCTCACGATCCGCGAAGCGGGACGCCGGATGAACGCGATGAGCCAGGGTGGCCAGCCGGTCGATGTCGCGCAGACGATCGCGTGGCTCGCGCATCCGGGCTCAGCGGGCGTAACGGGCCAGGTTGTGCGCGTATGTGGCCAGAGTCTGATCGGAGCGTGATCATGGTCGAGCCTTCCGGTTTCGGCGCGACACCGGGCGTAACGCGTCCGAAGACCGTTGTCATCGAACGCCTGCCGAAGCCTGCCACGCTTTACGGGCGGGCGTTATCCGGTGTGATCAAGCGCGGCCGTGCGACGCACTTGCCGCCGCTGCGGCTCGTGCGTCCGGCCGTCACGCTCGAACAGGCGGAGATCGATCGCTATATGCGCGTCTGCGGCTTCATTCCCGAGCAGGGTCTGCCTTTTACGTTTCCGCATCTGCTCGCATTCCCGCTGCATTTACTGATGCTCACCGACCCGGCCTTCCCATGGCCCGCGCTCGGCCTCGTGCATCTCGCGAACAGCGTGCATCTGCGCAAGCCGCTGTATTCCGGCGAGGTGCTGCGGGTCGAAGTCGAGTTTGGCGCGTTGTTGCGGCACGAGAAAGGGCAGGCGTTCGTGCTGCACTCCCGCCTCTATCGACGCGGCGAAGCGGTATGGGATGGCGACAGTGTCTATCTGAAGCGCGGTGTTGGGTCGAACGGGGCGGACGGTTCGATGCTCGCGCCGCTGGAAATCGATCGCGCCGCACTCCTCCGGCACGCGCGCTGGCAGTTGCCACCGCAGCTCGGCCGCGACTATGCGAAGGCATCCGGCGATTACAACCCGATTCACCTGAGCGCGCTGTCCGCACGCGTATTCGGCTTTCCACGTGCGATCGCGCACGGCATGTGGACGCTGGCGCGTGCCGCGGCCGCATTGCAACCGCCGAAACGCCTCGCGGATGCGACGATCAGCGGTGAGTTCAAGCTGCCGATGTTGCTGCCATGTGATGCATCGCTGTGGACCGCTTCGCCGGCCTCCACCACGCGAGAACTCGAAGTGCGCGATATCGCCGGCGAGAAGCCGCATCTACGCGCACGACTTCAGTGGACGCTGCAATGAGCGCGTGCGCCCGCGCAAAAAGTGGAATCAACGCCCCCCCGTTTTCGTTACTGCTTTTTCAGCGGCGATTGCGCATGATCTGCCGCGTTCGTTTGAACCAGTCGATAATCAGGGCATGACCCGAAGGAGCCGAGCATGTCTCACCCGCTTCCTGCCGTGCGGCGCGTCGCCATTATCGGCGGCAACCGGATTCCGTTTGCGCGGTCAAATACCGCCTACGCGACCGCATCGAACCAGGACATGCTGACTTTCACGCTGCAGGGCCTGATCGACCGCTTCAACCTGCACGGCGTGCGCCTCGGCGAAGTCGCCGCGGGCGCGGTCATCAAACATTCACGCGATTTCAACCTGACGCGCGAATCGGTGCTGTCCACCACACTCGCGAAGGAAACGCCCGCGTACGAGGTGCAGCAGGCCTGCGGCACGGGTCTCGAAGCCGCGATCCTCGTCGCGAACAAGATCGCACTCGGGCAGATCGAAGCGGGCATTGCAGGCGGCGTCGATACGACCTCGGACGCGCCGATCGGCGTCAACGAACGGATGCGCAAGATCCTGCTCGAAGTGAATCGCGGCAAGACGACGGGCCAGCGCGTCAGCGCGCTGACGAAGCTGCGCCCACAGATGTTTTTCAAGCCGCTGTTGCCGCGAAATGGCGAACCGCGTACGGGCCTTTCAATGGGCGAACATTGCGAACTGATGGCAAAACGCTGGGCGATACCACGCGAAGCGCAGGATGCGCTCGCGTTCGACAGCCACAGCAAGCTGTCGGATGCGTACCGTCGCGGGTTTCTCAACGACCTGATGACGCCCTACCGCGGCCTCACGCGCGACAATAACCTGCGCGCCGATCTCACAGCCGAAAAACTCGCGGGCCTCAAGCCGGTGTTCGATCGCGATGCGGGCACGCTGACTGCTGGCAACTCGACGCCACTCACCGATGGCGCATCGGCCGTGCTGCTCGCAAGCGAAGCGTGGGCGGCTGCGCGCAGTCTGCCCGTGCTCGCGTATCTGACGTGGTCGGAGACCGCTGCCGTCGACTTCTTCGACAGGAAGGAAGGTCTGCTGATGGCCCCCGCCTATGCGGTGCCGCGCATGCTTGCGCGCGCCGGGCTGACATTGCAGGACTTCGACTTCTACGAAATTCACGAGGCTTTTGCCGCACAGGTGCTCTGCACGCTCGCGGCGTGGCAGGATGACGAATATTGCCGCACGCAACTCGGCCTGGCCGGTCCGCTCGGTACAATCGATCGCGCCAGGCTGAATGTGAATGGCAGCTCCCTCGCGACCGGCCATCCTTTTGCGGCGACGGGCGGGCGCATCATTGCAGGACTCGCGAAGCTGCTCGCGCAGCTCGACAAACCTGCAGGCACCGCGCGTGGACTGATCTCGATCTGCGCGGCAGGCGGCCAGGGCGTTGTTGCGATACTCGAGCGCTAGCGGGACCAATGTGAGCATTAAAATGCAAACCACAAAAATACAGTCAGCTTCAGGAGACAAGCGATGACCCAGACCACGCAAACGCCATCGACGGGCGCGACCCCTTCGCCGGACGCCGCGGCCGGAGCGGCACCTAACGTGTCAAACGTGTCGAAGGCGCCGCACACCGACGGCATCTGGTACGAATCATATCCGCCCAACGTGCCGCGCGAAATCGATGTCAACCAGTACGAATCGCTGGTGCAGTTTTTCGATGAATGCGTCGCTCAGTTTCGCGAGCGTGTGGCCTATGTGAGCGTCGGCGAAGACATGACGTATGGCGAACTCGCTCGCAAGGCGGCCGCGCTCGCCGCGTATCTGCAAGGCATCGGCGTGAAGCCCGGCGATCGTGTTGCGATCATGCTGCCGAACACGTTTCAATACCCGGTTTCGCTCTTTGGCGTGCTCAAGTCCGGTGCGGTCGTGGTCAATGTGAATCCGCTCTACACGGTGCGCGAGCTTGCGCATCAGTTGAAGGACAGCGGCGCGCAGACGATCATCGTGTTCGAGAACTTCGCGAAGGTCGTCGAAGAAGCGCTGCCCGGCACGAAGGTGCAGAACGTGATCGTGACCGGCCTTGGCGATCTGCTCGCCGATGGGCTGAATCTCAAGGGCCGCATGATCAATTTCATGCTGCGCCACGTGAAGAAAATGGTGCCGGCGTATCACCTGCCCAAAGCGGTGAAACTGCTCGATGCACTCGCGAACGGCTACACGCGCCCGCTCACGCCCGTGCATCCGACGCACAACGATATCGCCTTCCTGCAATACACGGGCGGCACGACGGGCGTCGCGAAAGGCGCGATGCTCACGCACCGCAACGTCATTGCAAACGTGCTGCAGGCGAAGGCGTGGTCCGCGGGCCAGTTGACGGGCGACGCCGAGACCGTGCTGACGCCCTTGCCGCTTTATCACATCTTCTCGCTAACGGTGAACGCGCTGATCTTCATGGGGCTCGGCGGCCGCAACATCCTGATCGCGAATCCGCGCGACGTGAAGCGCGTGATGATGATCATCCGCCACGAGAAGTTTACCGGCATCACGGCGGTGAATACGCTCTACAACGCATTCCTCGACAACGAGGAATTCAGAAAGCGCGATTTCTCGAACCTGAAGCTCGCGATGGCAGGCGGCATGGCGACACAGAAGGCCGTCGCCGATCGCTTCAAGGCGGTAACCGGTCAACCGATCATCGAAGGCTACGGGCTCACCGAGTGCTCGCCGATCGTCTCGATGAATCCTGTCGACCTGAAACACATGCAAGATTTCGAAGGCTCGATCGGCCTGCCTGCGCCCTCTACTCAGGTGCGCTTCAAGAAAGACGATGGCACGTGGGCCAACGTAGGTGAAGCGGGCGAACTGTGCGTGAAGGGTCCGCAGGTGATGAAGGGTTACTGGAACCGTCCGGACGAGACCGCGAAGGTGTTCGACGAAGACGGCTGGCTTGCCACTGGCGACATCGGTGTGATGGATTCGCGCGGTTTCATGCGGCTGATCGATCGCAAGAAGGACATGATTCTCGTGTCCGGCTTCAACGTGTATCCAAACGAAGTGGAAGACGTGATCGCGATGCATCCGGATGTGCGCGAAGTCGCGGCCATCGGCATTCCCGATGCCGCGCAGGGCGAACGCATCAAGGTGTTCATCGTGCCGCGCAATCGCTCGCTGACGCAGGAACAGATCATCGCGCATTGCCGCAAACAGCTGACGGGCTACAAGGTACCGAAGGTCGTCGAGTTCCGTGATGAACTGCCGCAAACCAACGTCGGCAAAATCCTGCGTCGCCAGTTGCGCGACGAGGAAATGGCAAAGCAGAAGCCGGAGTGAAGGCGCCGCGGTGGACAGCGCGCACCGGCCTTGATTCGGGAGAGCTTGATGAAGTATCCGATGCATCGAGAGACGCGCACTGCACCGCATGCCCGGTTCATCCGGCGACTGTTTCGCTTCGCTGCATGCGGGGTTCTGATGTACGCGGGGGTCGTGTCAGGCGTGGCGATCGCGCAGAGCGACACCCCGCCGCCCTTCGCCGCTGATTCAAAAGCGCCTTCGGTCTCGCCGGCGCAGGTCCGCAAGCTGTCTGTGGATCAGCAGGTGCGCTGGCTGCGCCGCGCGTCGCAAAGTGGCGCGCTGGAAAAGCTCGACGACGCCCAGTTGCTCGCGCTGTTCCAGTCGCTCGATTCGCTGACAGTGCCGCGTTACATCAAGGAAGGGCCAAACGGCTATCCGTCGTATGAGTTCACGATGGCGAGGCAGGAGCGCATCCGGGGCGTCTGGCCCGAACAGCCCGATCACATGCTGGTGCGTCTCACGCGCGAGCCGCTGCGGATCTACGCGAAATGGCTACCCGATGGCGCGCACGCGGGTCAGGAAATCATCTACGACGAATCGAAGCGCAGCGACGAAATGTACGGGCACCTTGGCGGCCTGCTGAATGTGATGCCGATGTGGACGTCGCTGAACGGGGCGTTTGTACACGCCCAGTCGAACCATCAGGTGCGCGATCTCGGCACCGAATTCATCGCGCAGCAGTTTCTGGCGGAAGGCCAGAAGTTTGCCAACGCCGGCATTACGCGGCCGAACCAGATCGAAGTGAAAACCATCGGCGGCGTGCGCGTGGTCGCCTTCACCTACGAAGCGCCCAGCGGCCAGCCGACGTTCTACGCGAAGAAGGAAACGCTCGGGCTCGATCTGCGTCGTCCGTGGTTCAGGAGCGTCGAGTCTTACGATAACGAAGGCCGGATCTTCGAGAAGATCGTCTTCGAAACCGTCACGCCGAAGACCTTCGACATGCCGACGTTCGATCCGAAAAATCCGGGCTACAAATTCTAGACTTCACGTCGCGCGAGCGGATGCGCAGTCGATGATGAAGACAGGGGTTTCGGCTGGATCCATCCTGCTCGACCCGGCTCGTTGTAACTGCACGGCATCTATCCTGTGCGCCAAAAACTGCGTCAGCACGAAATAGTCAGCGTGACGCGTCACGCCGATCAGCAACCCGCGCGTTCGCGCGAGATGTGGCGCGAGCGTGGTGTACCAGAGCGCACCGATATCGTCGCCCGTATCGAACGCGGGCATACCGATGTGTGCCGCGTGATCAGCCAGCGCGCGGCCCTGTGCGAGCGTTGAATCGAACACCGCGATTGCGCCCGGCGTCCGGGTCGCATGCGCGATAGCGGGCGTCACGCAGCCCGCCGCGGTGAGCAACGCACTGCGCGTCATGAACGCACGTCGGTCCATCGTTAGCTCCCTGCATTCGAAGCGCTTACGCGCGCTCGTCGTACTCCATGCGCACGCTCACGTATAACCCCGCTTTCCACGCCACGCTCGCGGCCAGATGCCCTGCTTGCCCGGCGACAGAATGCCACCCGGATCGAGCGCATCCTTGATCGTTTCCGAAAGGCGCAGCATCGCCCCGTCGTTGAAGCTGTACTGTGCCGCGGCAAAATCCATGTACGCCAGATGCGCGCGATATTCGCCATAGCCCGCTGCCCGTGCATCGCTCATCAACGCGCGCAGGAGATCGCCCGCCACTTCCGACTGCTGCGCGTCGTTGCGATCGAAAATCGCCGCGAAGATGTGATGCAGGTGACGCGTGCCCGCCGTAAAGCCGCCGTAGTAGTCGAAGCCATACTCTGCCGCGCGTGCCTTCACCATCGTGTATTGACGCATCGCGTCGCGGCCGGTCGCCGGGCACACCGGCGAAAAATCCACATGCGCGCCCGCGCCGCCGCGCCAGTCGAGCATGCGAAACGCGCTCATCGCCGGAATGCCGGCAAGATTGCGATCGCCACCACCGGTGGGTTGCGCATCGCCCGCATAACGCGCTGCCGACAGCACCGCGCCCGGCACGCGCGCAAACGCGCGATGCACACTGGCGTACTGCGCGTCGATGATGTCCTGAGAGCCGTACAACGCAAAATGCAGGTTCCAGCGGCCGATGTGAAGGCGGTCGATCATCGCCACAACGGCGCTCTCCGGCATCGGTCCAGCGCCGTCGTAATACTGCGCGCGCGGCGCGAGGCTCGCCGCGCGCCGGATCGCGCCTTCGATCACCGCGTGATTGCGGATCGTGTCGTCGAGCCGCAATGGCCGCAACGTTTCGACGATCGTCTCCAGATCGCTCTCGTTGCGAAACTGGAATTCGCCGAGCAGATACGAAGGCGGCGCCGGCATCAGCCACACGCCCATCTTCGTGACGATGCCGTAGTTCGACTGCATGAACATCGCGTCGAACGATGGCCCGTAGCCGGGCTTGTACAACTGCCATGAAGTACCGATCTCGATACCGCCCATGCCGGTGCGCACCACGTCGCCGTTTGCGAGCACGACTTCCATTCCGCATTGCGTCGCGGCGTGATCGCCATATGACGTGTAGCCGAAACCGCGTTCCAGTGTATTGCCGATCACGCTGCCCCAGCCTGCTGCCGGCGGATCGACCCACAGCCGGTAGCCGTTGTTGCGCAGATACGTGTGCAGATCGAAATAGCTGACGCCGGGTTCGACGAGCGCATACGCGAGCGATTCGTCGACATGAATGACGCGGTTCATCCGCTGCAGATCGAGCACGACGGCACCGGCAAGACGTGGCGCCGCGCCGCCGTACGCGAAGTTGCGCCCGGTCGAAACGGTCCACAGCGGAATGCGATACTGGTTGGCGACGCGCAGCACGGCGCGGATTTCGTCGACGGAAGCCGGCAGCAACACCGCCGATGCAGCGAAATCAAACGCCGGCCCCAGCGCAAACGGATCGCGATACGGCGCGAGACCCGTCGATGACGACACGACATTCGGCGCACCGACGATCGCCGCCCACGCAGCGAGCGCGCGATCGAAGTTCGCTTCGGAAACACCCGGCGGCAATACGCGGCTCAAGTCGCCCTCCTCGACGCGACCGGCGACCGTCGACCGTCATCGACGCCGGCCATCTACATCGTCAGCGGCCGGGGCGATCGCCTGCGCGAGTGGGACGTCTTGCGCTAATGTCGCCGGCCACCACCCGACATGCCGCCGAATTGCCGCATGCCGCCCATTCCGTGAGACCCACCGCCGGTGCCGCGAAAGCCGCCACGCATGCCCATCCCATTCGACGGATGACTGAAATGGACGTGGTCCATGTGATGGAAGTGATGAAAATGATCGACGAAGATAAACGACGCTCCGACGCCGATCGTCACCGGCGGCCCCCAGTACCACGGGTCGTAATACGGATAATACGGATAGTACGGATACGCCGGGACGGGGTAAATGGCCGTCTCACTGCTATCCGTGCCCTGCACGATCTGCCAGGTGCCATCCGGCTGCCGGCAAGCCCGCCCCA
Organism: Paraburkholderia sp. GAS334; assembly: GCF_050436625.1. Classification (NCBI taxonomy): domain Bacteria; kingdom Pseudomonadati; phylum Pseudomonadota; class Betaproteobacteria; order Burkholderiales; family Burkholderiaceae; genus Paraburkholderia; species Paraburkholderia sp. GAS334. The sequence goes on from NZ_JBNDMO010000008.1 coordinate 54,764, forward strand.
TGATCTGCTGCATCGCGCCATCGATTTCCGCTTCGCCAACGACCGTGCGGCACGTCAGCGCCGGATCGTTCAGCGGATCCTCCGCCATTGATTGCGACGCCACCGGCGTCGTGCATGCAATGCAGGTGCCAAGCACTGCCCCGAGTCCAATGATGTTGCGCATGATTCCGCCCTGCCTCGACGGCCCGCAATGCCGTCCTTGCCGATCCCCGCGTGGTCCTCTGCCTTCGTCTGTTCTGTCCTGCTCTGTACCGTGTCCTGCTGGTGCGATGTCAGGCTGGCGTTCGTCCTGCTGTCGCTGCTGCCAACGCCACCATCACCGCTATTGCCACGACTCCGGACGCCCGCCGAGTTCACTGCATACGTCGATCGCGATCGTCCGCAGCTTGCCTTCCGAGATCGGACCAGAAAGTGCGTAGCCCATTTCGTCGCTCACCCAGTAGAAGGTACGACGATTCCCATCCCGGAACAGGCGAAACGCCGTTTCGCCCTTCGGCGTGGCGGTGACGTAAAGCGTCAGCCGCGCGCCGGCGTGATTCTCGTACATGAACTGCGCTGCCGGCCCCGCTTCGCCCGGCAACAGCCGGCCACCGACGAGCGTGTAGCCATACTCCTGCAGCGACGGCACCGACAGCGAACGGTTCAGCCGCTTCGAGAGCCACGCGATCAGATGCTCTTCTTCGGCCGCCGCCACTTCCACAGGATGTCGACGCTCCGGCGTGTACACGGCGTAGGCGATATCGGCGCGCTGCGCAAAAGCCGGCTCGCCGCCCCCGCCACCGATAAGGCGCGGCGCCATGGGTGCGAGCGTGAGCGCGAGGCCTGCGCCCACCGCCAGCCAGCACGCCGCGATGCCCGCCTGACGCCACCACGGCGTGCGTGCGCGCAGCACGACGACATGAGGCTCGCTATGCGCTGCCGACGCGCCCAGCGCCTTCAACGCGGCCTTCTGCGCCCGGTAGCCGGCAATCCGGCTGGCCGCCTCCGGATCCTGAGCAAGCCGCTCCAGTAGCGCGGCGCGTTCGCCTTCCGGCAACTCGTCGTCGACGAGCGCGGACAGCGCGCGCGGATCCAGCCCGGTCGCGGGATCGTGCACGTGGTCGTGTTGTTCGTCGTTTGTCATCACGAGCCTCTCACTACCTTCAACGGCGGGGATCTGCGCGCCGGGCCTTCCGTGAGGAGGGCCCGCATGTGTTCACGCGCGCGGGACAGCCGCGACATCACTGTACCGATCGGCACCCCGAGTGCCGTCGATGTTTCCTGATACGACAATTCCTCGATACACACCAGTAGCAATACCTCACGTTGCTCGATCGGCAGGTAATACAGCGCCCGCTGAACATCTCGCAGAACGAGCCCGTCGACCTCGCCATGCGGCGCCTCCAGATTGCGCCAGGGCGCGCTTTCGTCGTCGACGGCAATCTCGCGGCGCACCCGCAGCTGGTCGATGTACAGATGCCGCAGGATCGTCAGCAGCCACGCGCGCAGGTTCGTGTCCGGACGAAACGCCGTCCAGCGAGCAAGCGCGCGCTCCGCGGTGTCCTGCACCAGATCGTCCGCCCACGCGACATCGCCCGTCAGCGCGCGCGCGTAGCGGCGCAACTGCGGGAGCCACGAAATCACATCCGCTTCGAAGCTCGCCCGGCGGGCGTTCAGGCGCAACACGGGCGTCAGTAACCGCCGCCGGTGCCGCTACCGCCGCTGTTGGTCGTGCTGCTGCCCGAGGCGGCCATGTCGCCACACGCCGCCGTCAGCGACGACAGCGCGAGCACCAGGATCGTGAGTGCAGTGGAAAGAATGCGAGGCATGTTCATCTGTCGTCTCCTGCTGGCGCGGACCGGGCGGCACGCGCGACGCCCCACTCGAGGTGCGGTCTTCGCGTGCGCCGGAGGGTTCGCCCGGGTTGGGGTCGGGTTGAATCGAACGGGTTCGGTCTGTTCTGGTCTCTTCGTGCTGGTCAGACTGGCGGCGCCGGACCTCCCGACGCTCACCATGCAGACTTAACGTTCCCCGCGCTGCTTTTATTCCGATATCCGCGCGCCTCGCTGCGTTGAACCGCGCGGCGTGCGGCGAACCGAACGGTGGGATCGAACGGCGGGACCGCGCCGCGCGCGGATTGCGATAAATCGTAACTACACGTTACACAATACTTTAAGGGATGCTTCCGGGCCCGCAAGCCGTTATAGTGGGCGTAAGGCCGCCCGCACAGCGCGTTTGTATCCGGTTACAGGGTAGAATCGCGGCGAGTAGCCATTCTTATAACTGACCGCGGCGCATCGCTGCCCGCCTCCGAATCGCCCATGCCTTCCGCAGAATCGCATCCGCAAAACGACTTCATGAACGCAGCGCGCAAAGAAAGAAAGCGCGTTGAAATTTATCTCGTCAATGGTATCCGCCTGACGGGGTGCATCGAGTCGTTCGATCAGTATCTGGTGATGCTGCGCACGCCCGTTGGCCTGCAGGGCATCTACAAACGCGCCATCTCGACGATCCAGCTCGACACCGGCACCCGTCCGGCGCCGCGCGCGGGCCGTCCTTCACACGGCGAACACACCACGCGCGGCCCGCACGGTTCGCGCGACCATCGTGAACCGCGCGAGCCGAGAGAACCCCGTGAGCCGCGTGGCGCTTATGGTCCGGGGTCGTCGTCTTCTCCGGATTCAGGTGCGACGGGTTCGTCGAGCTCGACTGGCTCATCGGCCGGGACAGATCGTCCGGCATCGGACGGCCCCGTTGTGGTGACGCGCCGCCGGCGCCTCTTCGGAACCGGCAACGGTGACGGCAACAACAATAACGGCAACGAGTAACCTGCCCGGGCGGCCGGTCTTCGTCTGAAACGACAGGCCGGCGCCTACCGGAGGCGATTGTCGAGTCGCTGCAGGATCGCTTCAATACGCTTCAGGATCGCCTCGACACGCTGCCCCTGCTGCGGCGTCAATTCAAACCTGTACTTCACCGCGAGCACGCGGCGCTGCCAGTAGTCAGGGCTCAGCGTCCGATCGACCGGTTGTCGCGTCGCCCACTCCAGATGCGCCAGTTCCGCCTCCACCACATGCGAGGCGTGAACGCGTTGCGCCGGCCCCTTTGTCTTCATGTCCATGTCAGAGTCGCCCTGTCCGTGTGTCGACGCGAATGACACCAGCTTGTGCCATCACCGTGACACACCGAAGACGAGCGATGCGGCGCGATTTTTCAGCTTCCGCTGAAAGCCTTCGATCATCCAGGGCACGCATTGCGAACCTGGTCGTACGGCCGGCTGCTCGCATCGCATGCCTTTGCGCTATGCTGGCCGTTCCACCTCTTCGAGCGGAGCACTACCATGTCGAAACCCAAACCCGGCGCACCGGAACCGGTCGATCCGTCAGACGCCCGTCTCGACGAGGCGCTCGATGAAACCTTCCCCGCCAGTGACCCAATCGCCGTGCATTCCGAAGAGGACAAAGGGCAAGTGCCCAAGGCCACCGAAAGGAAGCCAGACTGAGGTCGCCGCGCCACGCGCGCTGATTGTTGCACACGAATTCCGGGACGATTTTCCTCGAGACGGCCGGCCAGCTCCCAGCAGAAGGAACGACACCATGCCCACCGGCACTGCCCGCTTCCTGCGTCCACGCGATGGCCAGGAAGCGCGCGTCACCTACGTCGAACTGTTCTTCGACCTGATCTACGCATTCGCGGTCACGCAGCTGTCGCACCGGCTCGTCCACGACCTGAGCGCGTTCGGCGCATTGCAGACGCTCATTCTCTGGTTCGCGGTCTGGCTCGGCTGGCAGTACACGTGCTGGGTCACCAACTGGTTCGATCCTGAACGCATCCAGGTGCGGCTGCTGCTGTTTGCAGTGATGCTGGTCGGCATGGTGATGGCGGCGAGCCTGCCGCTCGCGTGGGGCGAGCGCGGGCTTGTGTTCGCGATCAGCTACGTGACGATTCAGGTGGGCCGCAGTGTCGTCGTGCTGCGTTTTCTCGGCGGCCGGCACGCGTTGACGGCGAACTTCCGGCGTATCTGCGGGTGGCTCGTGATCTCCGGCGTCGCGTGGATTGCCGGCGGTCTGCTCGACGGCCCCGCGCGCTTCGCGTGCTGGGGTGTCGCGGTGCTCTGCGAATATCTGTCACCGATGTTCGGCTTTCCACTGCCCGGTCTCGGCCGTTCGGGTGCCGCGGATTGGCGTTCGGCTGAAGGCGGTCATATCGCGGAACGCTGCCAAGGGTTCGTGATTCTCGCGCTGGGCGAATCGGTGCTGGTGACGGGCGGTACGCTATCGGACATCGAGGCGTGGAGCGCGCCCGCGATCATCGCGTTTCTGGTGTGCTTTCTCGGCAGCGTCGCGATGTGGTGGGTGTATTTCGACTCCAGCAGCAGCGCGGGCAGCCGCGCGATCGGGAAGTCCGACGAGCCCGGCCTGATGGCCGCGTATTTCCACTACGTGCATGTCGTTCTGATCGCCGGGATCATCGTCTCCGCAGCCGCCGACGATCTCGTGATCCTGCATCCCGACCAGCGCATCGTATGGGCGACGGCGTGGCTGCTCATCGGCGGACCGGCAATCTATATCGTGGGCAACGGGCTGTACAAGCGGATCGTGTACGGCTGGTTTCCGCTGTCGCACTGGGTCGGGCTTGCCCTCCTCGCGATCGTTACGCCATTCGCGTTCCATACCGATCTGCTGATGACGGGCGGCCTCACAACCGCGGTCATGATCGTCGTTGCCGTGTGGGAAAGCGTGTCGCGGCGCAGTCTGGCGCGAGCGGAGACGGTGGGCGCGGAATAGCGCGTTGTGCGCCCCGAACTCAGGCAGAGGGATGGCGCCAGGGGCGTTTTTCCGGTCCGCGCTCGCGCACCGGCCGCTTCGCGAGAATGAACAAACTGGAGACGGCACTCCTCGACTTGCGAAACCAGGCGAAACGAGAATAACCCGCGCCGTACCCGGCCACGAGCGCAGCAGGCCCCGCACGGCGAACCGGGACGGGGCAAGCTCGGTGCCTGAACCACGCTGAACCACACCGCGGGGGAAACCCGCGGCAGGACCCCTACGCGTTTAGCGCGAAAGCGGCAGACCGGTTTCCAGCTGACGCTGCAGGTCGCGCACCTGACGCTGCGCCGAGCGCAACTGTTCCTGTGCGGCAAGCTTTTGCGTCTGCAGCGCGGCGGCTTCGTCGCGATTCTGCTTCTGCTGGTCGGCGACGATGGCCTGTTGCTGGCGTGCAACGGTCAGGTCAGCCAGCAGGCGGTTCGCGCGGTCCTGTGACAGCGCAACCATGCGTTCCGTGAACGCCTTCTGCGCGTCGAGTCGCGTGCGACGGATCTCGACATCGGAAAGCTGGATGGTCTGACGGGCAAAGTCGCGATAGATCGCCTCAGCGCGGCCTTCATCCGACGTCTTGATCACGCGCCAGAAGTTCTTCTGCTGGAACAAGGCGACGTACCACGTCATCTCCTTGCCGTAGAAGAGCAGGCTCGCGCCATAGCTGCCGTTGTAGGTCGTGCGCAGTTCGCTGAGTTCAGATCCGTGGATCATCTGTTGCAGTTCGGCGACATTGCCTGTCGCGGACTGCTTCGCCTCGTCGGCGGTCAGCACGACGGGTTGCACGGGCGCTGCTGAGAGTGCGGAATTCGCCGTGGGATCCGCGGCTAGCGGTGCGGCAGTTTCGCCTGCGACTGCGACGTTTGCGCTGTTATCCGGACTCGTCTGCGCGCAAACACCCTGCATCCCCCCGAGTACTACCAGCCCTGCCAGCCCTGCCAGTTTCAACTGGTGAACTTTTGACTTATGGTCCATATGTTTTTTTGCTCGAACATTTGTTTTAGTCATCCATCTCATTATTACTCACTTTCGCGCGTTTCGGGTTCTTCATCAAAAATTTGGTACCTGCGTATCTTTTCTCACAACACTTTCCGGCTGATGCCGAGGTGCCGTGCAGTGTCCTGGCGGCGCCAGCCGTTCGTCTCCAGCGCGACAATCACGCGCGCCCGGTCATATCTCACCTGCTGCGACCGACGATCGCTTCCGCCGCGCAACGTCCCACGCACCGATCGAAAGCGCTTCGCGCAGCCCCCCGCGTCAACGCCACGTTTTCATACCCGTTGACTGCCACATGCTGACAACGGGAAAGTGGCGTGCCTGATCGCTGATTAGAGGTTCCACTATAAAACGGCGCACGCGCTTTCACGTATTCTGCCCGGACCCCTTTCAAGGCATGGCGTCGCCTGACACTCACCACGGCGCCGCGCGACTTTCGGTCGCGACGATTTTCAACAAGGAGGAAGACAATGACTCACCTGACGCATCTGACCCGGCGCGCCCGCACGATGGCGCTGAAGTCGGCGAAACACGTCGCCGTAGCCGGCGTATTGATGGCGAGCGCCGTCGTTGCGATGGCCCAGAGCGCAACGGCCGTCGGCACATGGCAAACCATCGATGACCACACCGGTCAACCGAAAGCCCTCGTGCAGATCGTCCCTGACAGCAACGGTAACCTCATGGGCAAGATCATCAAGGGCCTGAACCCGAACGACAATCCGGACCGTCGCTGCACGGCTTGCACGGACGAGCGCAAGGATCAGCCGATGCTCGGCATGACGATCATCAACGACATGAAAAAAGATGGCGACGGCTGGGACGGCGGACACATCCTCGATCCGGAGAACGGCAAGCTGTACAAGTGCAAGATGCACCTGGAAGACGGCGGCCAGAAACTGGTGGTGCGCGGCTATATCGGCGTGTCGCTGCTCGGACGTTCACAAACGTGGATTCGCCAGCAATAAGCGCAGCGTAGTGCGGTAGCAATCCAGATTTCACGCGCAAAAAAAAAGCGGCCGACGATGATGTTCGTCGGCCGCTTTTTTCTGGTTTAACGCAGTCGGGTTTCGTCATGCGGCGTGCTTGTAAGGCAGCTTGTATGGAGGAACCTGCGGAGGGATTTGCGAAGCGCCTTGCGATGCCGCTCCATGGAACGGTTGTGCGTGCGACATGCCCGAAGAAGCGTGCTGCGCGAAACCGGACCCGAGACGTGCCGCCTTCTGCTCCGGATTGGCATGCACACGCATGCGGGCCTGCATCATGGCGCAGAGATCTTCCGCGGCTGCGCCATACAACTGTTCCATCAGGCGCTTGAGCACGCCCGATTCATGCCACACCTTGAAACGGCGATGGCACGTCTGGTACGACGGATAGCGACGCGGCATCGCCGACCACGTCGCGCCGCTGTAGATAACCCACAGCACGCCATTGAGCACGGAGCGTGTGTTGGCCAGGGGACGTCCACGCAGTTCAGAGCGTGGACGCAGTTCGGGCAGCATCGGAGCGATGCGATGCCATTCTTCGTCGTTAATATCGCGGTAAGGTGTCACGGGCTTCTCCTTTATCAGAACCGTAAGGAGAAGATATAGAGACAGCCGGCACGCGAAAATCAGAAGAATCTGAATCTCGAAAATCGCTACAGAGACGTCCGTGCGGAATGCGCTGGACGTGCATCATCCACGCACGCCAGTGGCAACGCCGTGCTTACGTCAGCGACGTATCGACGATGCGTCGCGGCGAATCGAGATATTCCTTCGACTGCATTTCGACGATCCGTGACACCGTGCGCGTGAACTCGTTTGCCATTGGACCATCGACGTACAGTTGTTCCGGCGGCACCGCGGCCGACATCAGCAGCTTGACCTTGTGGTCGTAGAACACGTCGATAAGCCACGTGAAGCGGCGCGCTTCCGATTGCATGCGCGGCGTCATCTGCGGCACGCCCGAAAGAATCACCGCGTGAAAGCGGCTCGCCAGTTCAAGGTAATCGTTCTGCGAGCGCGGGCCGCCGCACAGCGTCGCGAAGTCGAACCACACGACGCCGTCCGCCCGACGCAGCGCCTTGAGCTCGCGCTTCTCGATATGCAGCAGCGGGCTTTCATCGGGCACCGCGGCGAGACGCGAGAACGCGTCGCGCAACGCCTTGTCGGAGGCTGCGCCGAGCGGCGTGTGATACACCTCGACCTGCGCCAGCGTGCGCTGCCGGTAGTCGATGCCGGCGTCGACATTGATCACGTCGAGCTTCGACTTGATCAACTCAATCGCCGGCAGCATGCGGTCGCGATGCAGGCCGTCGGGATACAGCGTGTCCGGATCGTAGTTGGACGTCATCACAAACTGCACACCGTTCTCGAACAGCTTGTCGAGCAGTCGATACAGGATCATCGCGTCCGCAATATCGGACACGTGGAATTCGTCGAAGCAGATGAGCCGGTAACGTTTCGCGACCCGTCGCGCGAGTTCGTCGAGCGGATCGGCCTGCCCTTTCAGTTCTTCGAGTTCGCGATGCACTTCGCGCATGAACTCGTGGAAGTGCAGACGCGTCTTGCGCTGCACCGGTACGATCATGAAGAAGCTGTCCATCAGGAAGCTCTTGCCGCGCCCGACGCCGCCCCACATGTACACGCCGCGCGGCAGGTCCGGATGGATGATCAGCTTCTTGAACGCGTTCGAGCGACGTGACTTGTACGCGACCCATTCTTCATAGCACCGCTGCAGGCGGTCGACCGCCGCGCGTTGCGCAGGGTCCGATTGATAACCCCGTGTCTGCAGTTCTTTTTCGTAGTATTCGGTGACGTTCATGGTGTTGCTGCAAAAAAAGAAAGGCGGGAGGGAGTGAACCCGCCCGCCTTCGTTGTGTGATGCCGGTGCGGTCAACTGACCGCGTGCATTACATGTTCAGCGCGCGTTTATCGACAGCCAGCGCAGCTTCACGCATTACTTCGGACAGCGACGGGTGCGGATGGCAGATCCGGCCGATGTCTTCCGACGCCGCCTTGAACTCCATCGCCACCACGGCTTCCGCGATCAGGTCCGATGCGTTTGCCGAGATGATGTGCACGCCGAGCAGCTCGTCGGTCTTCGCGTCGGCGATCATCTTGACGAAGCCATCCGCCTTGTTGATGCCGAGCGCGCGGCCGTTCGCCATAAACGGGAACTGGCCCGTCCTGACTTCGCGGCCTTCGGCCTTCAGCTGCTGTTCCGTCTTGCCGACCCACGCGATTTCCGGTTCGGTGTAGATCACCCACGGAATGCAGTTGTAGTCGATATGCGGCTTCTGGCCGTCGATGATTTCGGCAACCAGCACGCCTTCGTCTTCCGCCTTGTGCGCGAGCATCGGGCCACGCACCACGTCACCGATCGCGTACACGTTCGGCACTGCCGTCGCGCAGTGATCGTCGACGTCGATGAAGCCGCGCTCATTCGCCTTCAGGCCGATCGCTTCCAGGCCGAGGTTGTCCGTGTTCGGCACGCGGCCGATCGACACGATCAGGCGGTCAGTGTCGATCTTCTGCGCGTTGCCGTCCTTGTCCGTGTAAGCGATCGAGACGCTCTTGTCAGTTGTCTTCACTTCGCCGACCGTCACGCCGACGTGAATATCCAGACCCTGCTTCTTAAACTGCTTCGCGGCTTCTTTCGCGAGGGCCTGGTCAGCGGCGCCGAGAAATTCCGGCAGCGCTTCGAGCACCGTCACGTCAGCGCCGAGACGACGCCACACCGAGCCGAGTTCCAGGCCGACCACGCCTGCGCCGATCACGGCGAGCTTCTTCGGCACGGAATCGAACGTCAACGCGCCTTCATTGTCGGCGACGATCTTGTTGTCGACCGGCACGTTCGGCAGATGGCGCGCCTTCGAACCCGTCGCGATGATCACGTTCTTCGCGGTGACAACTTCGGTTTCGCCTTCGCCGCTGACTTCGATCTGCACGCCGGCGTCCGTCTTGCCGGTGAATTTGCCGTGGCCCTTGAGCCACGTGATCTTGTTCTTGCGGAACAGGAATTCGATGCCCTTCGTCATCTTCTCGACGATGCTTTCCTTGCGCGACAGCATCTTCGTGATATCGAGCTTCACATCCGACACGTTGATGCCGTGATCGGCGAGGTGATGCTGCGCGTTTTCGAATTCTTCCGACGAAGCCAGCAACGCCTTCGACGGAATACAACCCACGTTCAGGCACGTGCCGCCGAGCTTCAGCGTACCGGCCGGGTTCTTCCATTTTTCGATGCAGGCGACCGACTTGCCGAGCTGCGCGGCGCGGATCGCTGCGATATAGCCGCCGGGACCGGCACCGATCACGACGACATCAAATTCTTTGGACATGACAATCCTTTTGTGACGAAGCGATGCGCGGCCATGTTTCATGGCGCACATCGCTCCGGTTCAAGCTGATGCTTCAGACGTACTGCTTATATGACGACGAATACGCAGAACTACAGCGCTGAATTACAGGTCGAGCAGCAGGCGCGCCGGGTCTTCCAGCGCATCCTTCATTGCGACCAGCGACAGCACCGCTTCGCGACCGTCGATGATCCGGTGGTCGTACGACAGCGCCAGGTAATTCATCGGGCGGATCACGATCTGGCCGTTTTCGACCACCGCGCGTTCCTTCGTGGCGTGCACGCCGAGAATCGCGGATTGCGGCGGGTTGATGATCGGTGTCGACAGCATCGAGCCGAACACACCGCCGTTCGAGATCGAGAACGTACCGCCCGTCATTTCCTCGATCGACAGCTTGCCGTCCTTGGCCTTCTGGCCGAATTCAGCAATCTTCTTCTCGATGTCGGCGAGGCTCAGCTGATCCGCATTGCGCAGGATCGGCACCACCAGACCGCGCGGCGAACCGACGGCGATACCGATGTCGAAGTAGCCGTGATAGACGATGTCGTTACCGTCGATCGATGCGTTCACAAGCGGGAATTTCTTCAGCGCGTGAACAGCCGCCTTCACGAAGAACGACATGAAGCCGAGCTTCACGCCATGTTCCTTTTCGAACCTGTCCTTGTACTTGTTGCGCAGATCCATCACCGGCGCCATGTTCACTTCGTTGAACGTCGTGAGGATGGCGTTGGTTTGCTGCGATTCCAGCAGACGCTCGGCGATACGGGCGCGCAGACGCGACATCGGAACGCGTTGTTCCGGACGGTCCTTCAGCCACTGGTCGGCCGATGCCGGTGCCTTCACGTCCGGCAGCGACGGCTTCGCAGCCTTCGGTGCGGCGGCGGCCGGTGCCGGTGCCGCCTTCGGAGCCGGCGCGGCCGATGTGACTTGACCCGCGGTCAGTACGTCGCCCTTCGTGATGCGGCCATCGCGGCCCGAGCCGGCGACGTCGCCCGACGACAGGTTCTTTTCTGCCATCAGCTTGCTGGCAGCCGGCGATGCCGCCGTATTCGCACCCGTTGCGGATGCAGCTTGAGCCGGTGCTGCAGCGGCAGGTGCCGGAGCGGCGGCCGGTGCAGGCTTCACTTCTGCTTCGACAGCAGCAGCGCCTGCCTTACCTTCAGTGTCGATCTTTGCGATGACCTGATCGGCGGTCACGGTGTCGCCATCGTTAGCGATGACTTGCGCGAGCACGCCTGCCGACGGTGCCGGAACTTCCAGCACGACCTTGTCGGTTTCAATTTCGATGAGGATTTCGTCCTGCGCGACAGCTTCGCCCGGCTTCTTCTTCCACTGCAACATCGTGGCTTCCGAGACGGACTCGGAGAGCTGGGGAACCTTGACTTCTACAATAGCCATTGTGATTTTTTCCTGAATACGTATCGGGTTCAGTGAACCCAGTGCGAACCGTCTGCAAACCGTGTATGCGCCATGAAAAACCCGTCAAACGCGGCGCGGGAGAACGCAGTGCGTTCTCCCGGTTCGGTTCATGTGGTTATTTAGCGATCGACGCGCTCTTCAGACGGCCGAATGCACCTTCCACCAGCGCCTTCTGCTGCTCGTAGTGCTTCGCGTAGTAGCCGACTGCCGGCGAAGCCGAAGCAGGACGGCCGCTGTACGCCAGCTTCTGCCCTTCCTTCATGCCTTCCTTCAGATGGTGCTCAATGTAGAACCACGGGCCCTGATTCTGCGGCTCGTCCTGCACCCAGACCACTTCAGTCGCGTTGTCGTACTTCTTCATTTCCGCTTCGAACTGCTTGTGCGCGAACGGATACAACTGTTCGATACGGATGATTGCGACATCATTCGACTTCGATTCGCGGCGATGCGCGACGAGGTCGTAATACACGCGGCCGGAGCACGCCACGACGCGCTTGACCTTCTTCGCGTCGATGTCGTCGCTCACTTCGCCGATAATCGGCTGGAACGCGCCCTTCGCCAGTTCGGACAGGTCCGACACGGCTTCCTTGTGGCGCAGCAGCGACTTCGGCGTAGCGACGATCAGCGGCTTCCTGAACAACCGGATCATCTGGCGACGCAACAGGTGGAAAATCTGCGCCGGCGTGGTCGGCTGGACGACCTGCATGTTGTGATCAGCACACAGTTGCAGGAAACGCTCGATACGCGCCGACGAGTGCTCCGGACCCTGACCTTCGTAGCCATGCGGCAGCAGCATCGTGAGGCCCGACACGCGGCCCCACTTCACTTCGCCCGACGAGATGAACTGGTCGATCACGACCTGCGCACCGTTGACGAAGTCGCCGAACTGCGCTTCCCACGCGACGAACGTGTTCGGCTCAGCGGTCGAGTAGCCGTATTCGAAGCCGAGGACGGCTTCTTCGGACAGCACCGAGTCGATCACCGTGAACTTCGCCTGACCTTCGGCGATGTTCTGCAGCGGCACGTACGTGCCGTCGTTCCAGCGTTCGCGGTTCTGGTCGTGCAGCACCGCGTGACGGTGCGTGAACGTGCCACGGCCCGAATCCTGACCGGTCAGGCGCACTGCATAGCCCGATGCGACCAGCGATGCGAATGCCAGATGTTCGCCCATGCCCCAGTCGAGCTTCGCGTCGCCACGGCCCATCGCGCGACGGTCGTTGATGACGCGCTCGACGAGCGGATGAACCTTGAAGTTTTCCGGGATCGTCGTGATGCGTTCCGCGAGGCGCTTCAGTTCGGCGAGCGGCACAGCCGTATCGGCAGCGTCAGTCCACTTGCGGTTCAGGAACGGCACCCAGTCGACCGCATACTTGCTCTTGTAGTTCGAGAGCACCGGATCGATCGTGTGATGACCTTCGTCCATCGCCTGACGGTACGCCTTGACGAAGTTGTCTGCGTCTTCGGCGGTGATCACGCGTTGCTGTACCAGCTTTTCAGCGTACAGCGCGCGCGTGCCCGGGTGCTTCGCAATCGTCTTGTACATCAGCGGCTGCGTGACGGCCGGTGTGTCCTGCTCGTTGTGGCCGAGTTTGCGGAAGCAGATGATGTCGATCACGACATCCTTGTGGAACTGCATCCGGTAGTCGATGGCGAGTTGCGTCGCCAGCACGACCGCTTCCGGATCATCGCCGTTCACGTGCAGCACCGGCGCTTCGATCATCTTGACGACGTCGGAGCAGTACAGCGTCGAACGCGCATCGCGCGGGTCGGACGTCGTGAAGCCGATCTGGTTGTTGATGACGATGTGCAGCGTGCCGTGCGTGCCGTAACCGCGCGTCTGCGCGAGGTTCAGCGTTTCCATCACGACGCCCTGGCCTGCGAAGGCCGCGTCGCCGTGGATCTGCACCGGCAGAACCTGCAGGCCGTTGTCGTCGCCGCGACGGTCCATTCGCGCCTTCGCCGAACCTTCGACCACCGGGTTCACGATCTCGAGGTGCGACGGGTTGAATGCGAGCGACAGGTGAACCGGGCCGCCGTCCGTCGACACGTCCGACGAAAAGCCCTTGTGGTACTTCACATCGCCAGCCGGCAGATCGTCGACGTGCTTGCCTTCGAATTCAGCGAAGAGGTCAGCCGGCATCTTGCCGAGCGTATTGACCAGCACGTTCAGACGGCCACGGTGGGCCATGCCGATGACGATTTCCTGCACGCCGTTCGCGCCTGCGTGACGCACCACCTCGTCCATCGATGCGATGAAGCTCTCGCCGCCTTCCAGCGAGAAACGCTTCTGGCCGACGTACTTGGTGTGCAGGAAGCGCTCGAGGCCTTCGGCTGCCGTCAGACGGTTCAGGATGTGCTTTTTCTTGTCGACGGAGAAGTTCGGCGTCGAACGGATCGACTCGAGCTTTTCCTTCCACCAGCGCTTCTGTTCCGGGTCGCTCAGGTACATGTACTCGGCGCCGATCGTGCCGCAGTACGTATCGCGCAGCGCCTTGATGATGTCGCGCAGCGATGCCTGTTCGTAACCGAAGTACAGATTGTTCGCGTTGAACGTCTGGTCCATGTCGGCTTCAGTGAAGTCGTAGAACGCAGGTTCAAGCTCAGGAATATTGGGACGCTCGCGACGCTTCAGCGGATCGAGGTTGGCCCATTGCGAGCCGAGAAAGCGATATGCGCCGATCAGCGACTGCACAAAGACCTGCTTGCGCGCAGTGGTGAGATCTTCGCCGCCTGTGGCGGTGCGCGGAATGAAGGCGTTCGCCTTCGCCCGCTGGGCGAATGACTCGACGATCGGGCCATGGGCCACGTCGTTCACGTTGCTGCCGTCCGATGCCGGAACGTTTTGCAACGCGTCGAAATACTCACGCCAGGTCTCGGGCACTGACGCCGGATTATCGAGATACGCCTCGTACTGCTCTTCTACATACGGAGCGTTGCCGCCGAACAGATAAGAGTTCAGCTGGAATTGCTTCATCATTTTTACGCTCACCTTTCTTCGAGTTTCTCGAGAAATAGCGGGTTACTCAACCTTCCGCGACACGGCCTGACCGTTTGGCGGATTGCGCGAATCAAGTCTTGCTTGGAAGGACCTTAACTTGCATCCCGAAAAGGATAGCACAGAACGCATACTCTACATAGCTGGCACGGTGGGCTGAAGTCTTGTCAGAACGGGGGTTTGCTGCATCTGCGCGCCCATTTTCGGCGTCTTTCGACGCACCCGGCAGGCCGCCCCGAGACGTGAAACGCACTCGCCACGTTGGCGCCAGAAAACGACAAAAGCCACCCGAAGGTGGCTTTTGTCTGACATCAGCACGCGTATTGACGCGAATCGTGCTCAGTCCACTGCGCCCTTACGGCTGGCGCTGCGGCGCTCATGTTCCTTCAGGTAGCGCTTGCGCAGACGGATGGATTGCGGCGTGACTTCGACCAGTTCGTCGTCGTCGATGAATTCGACCGCGTATTCCAGCGACATCTGGATCGGCGGCACGAGGCGCACCGCTTCGTCCGTACCCGACGAACGCACGTTCGTCAGCTGCTTGCCCTTGATCGGATTCACGACGAGGTCGTTGTCGCGGCTGTGAATACCGATGATCATGCCCTCGTACAGCGGCTCGCCCGGCGACACGAACATGCGGCCGCGGTCCTGCAGCTTCCACAGCGCGTATGCGACGGCAGCGCCGTCGTCCTGCGAAATCAGCACGCCGTTACGACGCTCACCGACGCCGCCTTCCTTGACCGGCTGGTAGGAGTCGAACGTGTGGCTCATCAGGCCCGTGCCACGCGTCAGCGTCAGGAATTCCGACTGGAAGCCGATCAGGCCACGCGCCGAAATCCGGTACTCGAGACGCGTACGGCCACGGCCGTCCGACGTCATGTCGAGCATTTCGCCCTTGCGGCGACCCAGTTCTTCCATCACGCCACCCTGATTCGCGTCTTCCATGTCGACGGTCAGGTTTTCGTACGGCTCGTGCTTCACGCCGTCGACTTCCGTCATCACCACGCGCGGACGCGACACGGCGAGTTCGTAGCCTTCACGACGCATGTTTTCAACCAGAATCGTCAGGTGCAGCTCGCCGCGACCCATCACTTCGAACGTGGTTTCGTCGCCAGTTTCATTCACGCGCAGCGCCACGTTGTGGTTCAGTTCCTTGAACAGGCGGTCGCGGATCTGACGGCTCGTCACGAACTTGCCTTCACGGCCAGCCAGCGGCGACGAATTCACGAGGAAGTTCATCGTGAGCGTCGGTTCGTCGACGGTAATCATCGGCAGCGCTTCCGGCACGTCCGGGGCGCAGATGGTCACGCCGATGCCAATTTCCTCGATACCGTTGATCAGCACGATGTCGCCGGCTTCCGCCGATTCCACTTGCACGCGCTCCAGGCCCTTGAACGACAGAACCTGATTGATCTTGCGGTTGAGGATCGCGCCGTCCGGACCCGTACGCACGGCGACAGCCATGCCCGGCTTGATCGTGCCGCGGGTGATGCGGCCAACGCCGATACGGCCGACATACGTCGAATAGTCGAGCGACGTGATCTGCAGCTGCAGCGGACCGTTCGGATCCGCCGGGCGAACCGGCACGTGTTCGAGAATCGCCTCGAACAACGGGCGCATGTTGCCTTCGCGCACGCTCGGATCGAGGTCCGCGTAGCCATTCAGGCCCGAAGCGTAGACGATCGGGAAGTCGAGCTGTTCTTCGCTCGCGCCGAGCTTGTCGAACAGGTCGAACGTCTGGTTGATCACCCAGTCGATACGCGCGCCCGGACGGTCGATCTTGTTGATGACGACGATCGGCTTCAGGCCGAGCGCCAGTGCTTTTTTCGTCACGAAGCGCGTTTGCGGCATCGGACCTTCGACGGCGTCGACGAGCAGCAGCACTGAGTCGACCATCGACAGCACGCGCTCCACTTCACCGCCGAAGTCGGCGTGGCCCGGGGTGTCGACGATGTTGATGTGCGTGCCTTCGTACTCGACCGCGCAATTCTTCGCAAGAATTGTGATGCCGCGTTCTTTTTCGATGTCGTTCGAATCCATGACGCGCTCGGCAACCTGCTGGTTTTCGCGGAACGTGCCGGACTGACGAAGGAGCTGGTCGACGAGCGTGGTCTTGCCGTGGTCGACGTGGGCAATGATGGCGATATTACGAAGGGCGCGGGTCATAGGAACCTGGAGACAGTTGAGTGCGCCAGATCGCTTCTTGAAACTGCCAACAAGCCCAAAGCGCACTTTTGGGAACCTGAAATTATAGCACGCGGACGTTAAGCTTTCTGACCTGTAGCGTTGTATCGCCTGCCCGGAAGCATCACGACCGGCGTTTTTAGCGCTTATTGGATACTTCAATGCGGCCTCGAAATCGCCATAGCGCCCCGCCTGACCTGCCCGCAGCGGCCGTCCCACCGCTGCGGGCAGGCATCGATTCGATTATGGTCCTTGCCAAGGAAAGTTCCTTGCCTAAGCTGTAATAACGCTTGCCGCGTCAACTAACCGCACCTATAATCCTGCCTGGTCAATCATTGCTGTCGCAGAGAATCATGACTGATCCGAATCCGGCGTTACCGCCCGAAATCAGCGAATACCAGTTCGGCGAAAGCGTCGGCTACCTGCTCTCGCGCGTGAAATCGACAATGTCGAACATGATCACGCAGCGCACGTTAGCCGAACTCGGTATTACGAGCACCCAGTGCAGCATCCTGTTCATGGTTGCAAGCGGCAAGTGTCTGCTCGCCGCCGAACTGGCCCGTGAATACGGCATCGACGCGAGCGCTGTTACCCGTCTGGTCGACCGTCTGGAGAAACGCGGCCTGCTCACGCGAGTGCGTAGCAACGAGGATCGCCGCGTCGTGCGTCTCGCCCTCACGCCTGAAGGCCAGGCAATGGCAGCCCGCATGCCCGCCATTTTCGGCGGCACGCTAGACAAACTGCTGGCCGGCTTCACCCCTGAGGAAGTGGGCTTTCTCAAGAGCATGCTTCGCCGTGCGCTCGCCAACAGCGGCGACGCAACGTGGTTATCGCGCGATACAGCGACCCCGGCGACAACCCCGCCCGAGACCCGATAATTAGTTGCAGCGTCCATCATTACCATCACTCATAGAAGAGTCGAGCGAATGAAATCCCTTTCCCTGTCCGCGCCGGCGCTGTCGAGCCGGGCCGCCGTCGCCGCTGCGGTCACGGCGCTCGCCCTGTCGGGCTGCGCGAACTACATCGGCATCAAGAGCGACAAGCAGATGGCGTCGCCGGCGCAGTACGAGTCGGCACAAAGCGTTCCCGCACAGGGCGGCCAGTGGCCGTCGCTCGACTGGGCGAACCAGTTCGGCGATCCGCAGCTGCCGGCGCTGATCAGCGAAGCGCTTGAAGGCAGCCCGTCGATCGCTCAGGCGCAGGCACGGATTGCGAAGGCCTCGTCGTACATCGAAAGGACGCGTTCGAACCTCTATCCGAAGGCTGATGCCAGCTATTCGTGGACGCGTGAACTGTATTCCGCGAACGCCCTCTTCCCGCCTCCGTTCGGAGGCACCTGGTACAGTGAGAACAACGCGCTCGCGAGCGCGTCGTGGGATCTGGACCTGTGGGGCAAGAACCGTGAAAAGCTTGGCCAGGCCGTCTCGCAGGAAAAGGCTGCCGAAGCCGACATGCAGCAGGCGCGCGTCGCGCTCGCGTCGTCGGTGGCGCGCACGTACAACCAGCTGGCACAGATCTACGCGCTGCGCGATATCGCCCAGCGCGAAATCGACAATCGTCAGACGATCGGCAGGATCACGGATGGCCGCGTCGTTGCGGGTCTCGATACGAACGTCGAAAAGCAGACCGCGAACGGCAATATCGCGACCAGCCAGTCGAACCTGACGGAACTCGATGGCGAAATCACGACGGTGCGCTACCAGCTCGGCGCGCTGCTCGGCAAAGGGCCGGACCGCGGCCTGCAGATCGCGAAGCCGGTGATGAACGCTGGCGCGAGCGTCGTGCTGCCGGACAACCTGCCGGCCGATCTCGTGTCGCGCCGACCGGATATCGTGGCTGCACGCTGGCAGGTCGAAGCCGCGACACACGACATCAAGGAAGCGAAGGCGGAGTTCTTCCCGGACATCAACCTCGCGGCCGGTTTCGGCTTCGACGCGTTCGGCTGGGGCCGCTTTCTGACGTCCGCGAGCCGGCAGATCCAGTTCGGCCCGGCGATCCATCTGCCGATCTTCGACGCTGGCGCACTGCGTTCGCAACTGAAGGGCCGCTACGCCGACTTCGATCTGGACATCGCAAACTACAACCAGACGCTGATCAACGCGCTGTCGGATGTGGCGACGCAGGTGTCGTCGATCCGCTCGGTCGACCGGCAATCGGGCGACGCACAGCGTGCGCTCGATGCATCGTCGAAAGCGTGGGAGCTGGCGGTGATCCGCTACAAGGCGGGTCTGTCGCCGCAATTGCAGGTGCTGACCGCCGACCAGAACCGCCTCGCCGCCGAACAGACGGTGACGAACCTGAAGATGAAGCGCCGCGACCTGCAGATCGCGCTGATCAAGGCGCTAGGCGGCGGGTTCGACGCAACGCAGACGGGCCTCGTGGTGCCGACCGACGCACCCGCTTCCGCTGCACACGCATCGAACTGAGCCGGACCGAACGCCCATCCGGATAAACGACGAAGACTGAGAGAATACGGAGCACATCAATGAGCACCCCCCAACAGCCCGCCGCCAGCACGCAACCGGCAAACAGCGGCAAGCGCAAGCGGATGATGACGCTGCTCGTCATCGTGATCCTGATCGCCGCGATTGCGTACGGCCTGTACTACTTCCTCGACGCGCGCTTCCATGAAGACACCGACGACGCCTACGTGAACGGCAACGTCGTGCAGATCACGCCGCAGGTCACGGGCACCGTCGTTTCGGTGAACGCCGACGACACGCAGACCGTCAGGATGGGCGACCCGGTCGTCGTGCTCGACCCGGCGGATTCGCGCGTCGCGCTCGAATCCGCCGAAGCGAATCTGGCGCAGGTCGTGCGCCAGGTGCGCGGTCTCTTCGCCGACGACAGCCAGTATCTGGCCCAGGTCGCCGTGCGTCAGTCCGATCTGTCGCGCGCGCAGGACGACCTGAAGCGCCGCATGACGGTGGCGCAGACGGGCGCCGTGTCGCAGGAAGAGATCTCGCACGCCCGCGACGCCGTGAAGAGCGCGCAGGCCGCTGTCGACGCCGCGCAGCAGCAACTCGCCGCGAACCGCGCGCTGACCGCCAACACGACGATCGCGAATCACCCGAACGTGCAGGCCGCTGCCGCCAAGGTGCGCGACGCGTATCTGAACAACGCGCGCAACACGCTGCCGGCGCCCGTCACGGGTTATGTCGCGAAGCGCTCGGTGCAGGTTGGCCAGCGCGTGTCGCCGGGCACGCCACTGATGGCGATCGTGCCGCTGAACGGCGTGTGGGTCGACGCAAACTTCAAGGAAGTTCAGCTGAAGCACATGCGCATCGGCCAGCCGGTCGAATTGACGGCGGACGTCTATGGTTCCAGCGTGAAGTTCCACGGCAAGGTGGTGGGCTTCTCGGCCGGCACGGGGTCGGCTTTCTCGCTCTTGCCCGCACAGAACGCGACGGGTAACTGGATCAAGGTCGTGCAGCGTCTGCCGGTGCGGATCGCGCTCGATCCGAAGGAACTCGAAGCGCATCCGTTGCGTATCGGCCTGTCGATGCAGGCTGACGTCACGATCAAGGACGACAACGGCGGCCAGCTCGGCAATGCACCGAACACGGTCTATCAGACCAGCGTGTTCGACAAGTACGGCGACGAAGCCGACGCCGAAATCGCCCGCATCATCGCGGCGAACGCCGGCCCGAATGGCGGCCAGTACAGCGGCGCGCAGAAAGCAGCGGACCGCGGCGCGAAAGGCGCGGCGAAGCTGATGTAAGCGGCGTCACCGCGTTTTTCGTCATACCGGTCACACTCGAAAAGGGTTTCATGGCTCAGGCTCAAGTCCCGCACCCTCCGCTCGAGGGTGCGCAACTGGTGATCGGCACGATCGCCGTGTCGCTCGCGGTTTTCATGAACGTACTCGATACGTCGATTGCGAACGTGTCGATCCCGTCGATTTCGGGCGATCTCGGCGTCTCGTCGGATCAGGGCACGTGGGTGATCACGTCGTTCGCGGTGGCGAACGCGATCTCCGTGCCGCTGACCGGCTGGCTCACCGACCGTATCGGCCAGGTGCGCCTCTTCATGGCGTCGATCATCCTGTTCGTGATCTCTTCATGGATGTGCGGGCTTGCGCCGACGCTGCCATTCCTGCTCGCGTCGCGCGTGTTCCAGGGCGCGGTGGCCGGCCCGATGATTCCGCTTTCGCAGACGTTGCTGCTCGCCAGCTACCCGCGCGCGAAGGCGCCGATGGCGCTCTCGATGTGGGCAATGACCACGCTGATCGCGCCAGTGGCCGGCCCGATTCTCGGCGGCTGGATCTCGGACAATATTTCGTGGCCGTGGATCTTTTACGTGAACATCCCGGTCGGCATCGTGGCTGCGGCCGCGACGTGGGCGATTTTCCGCAACCGCGATTCGGTGATCAGAAAGGCACCGATCGACGGCGTCGGGCTTGCGCTGCTGATCACGTGGGTCGGCTCGCTGCAGGTCATGCTCGACAAGGGCAAGGACCTCGACTGGTTTTCGTCGACGACGATCGTCGTGCTTGGGCTGACTGCCGTGATCGCGCTCGCGTTCTTTATCGTCTGGGAGCTGACGGCGGAACATCCGGTGGTCGACCTGTCGCTCTTCTCGAAACGCAATTTCACGGGCGGCACGGTTGCGCTGTCGATCGGCTATGGGCTGTACTTCGGCAATCTCGTGCTGCTGCCGTTGTGGCTGCAGACCGACATCGGCTACACCGCCACCCAGGCGGGCCTCGTCATGGCGCCGGTCGGTCTGTTCGCGGTGCTGCTGTCGCCCGTTACCGGCAAGTTTTTGCCGCGCACCGACCCGCGCTATATCGCGACGGCGTCCTTCCTCGTGTTCGCGCTGTGCTTCTGGATGCGCTCGCGCTACACCACAGGCGTGGACACCTACTCGCTGCTCGTGCCGACGCTGATCCAGGGCATCGGCATGGCCGGCTTCTTCATTCCGCTGGTGTCCATCACGCTGTCAGGTTTGCCGGGCAACCGGATTCCGGCTGCGTCGGGTCTGTCGAATTTCGTGCGGATCATGTGTGGCGGCATCGGCACTTCGATCTTCCAGACCGCGTGGGATCACCGGACGATCATGCACCACGCGCAACTCGCCGAGCAGGCGAACGCGTACAACCCGGTGTTCGATCATTCGATGCAGCAGTTCGGCGGGGCGGGGTTCAGTCAGCCGCAGGCCTATGGTCTGTTCAACACGATGGCGACGCAGCAGGCCGCGCAACTGGGTGTGAACGATCTGTTCTTTGTCTCGGCCGGGATCTTTGTCGCGCTGATCGCGCTGATCTGGGTGACGAAGCCGGAGCGTTCCGGTGGCGATGCGGGTGCGGCTGCGGCTGCGGCGCACTGAGGGTTGCTTCCACGACGCATTCGATGCGCCGTGTAATGAAAAGCGGTGCCGCGATCAAACATGCGGCACCGCTTTTTTTGTACGCGTCGCCTTTCGGCTCGCGCTTCAGTTCGCTGCGGTAACGACGAGCCGTTCCGGCGCGAGCACGCCTTCCGCCGCCTTCGCGACGCCCAGCAGCCGGCCTTCGCCATACACGCGCATACGCGGCTCCTGCTTCACGATTTCTTCGCTAATGGCGAGATCTGCGAGGCGCAGACGCTGGCCATGCAGGAAGCGTCGCGTGGCTTCAGCGTCGAGTTGTACGGACGGGAACGTCGAAAGCAGTGCGTCGACGGGTTGCAACCACGCGTCGCGTTCGGTTTCCGTAGCGTCGGAAAGTGCATCGAGCGTGACGGCATGTTCGAGCGTCAACGCACCGACGCCGGTGCGACGCAACGCCACCAGATGCGCGCCACAACCCAGCGCTTCACCGATATCTTCGGCGAGCGTGCGAACATAAGTACCTTTACTGCACGTCACACGGAACGTGACATCGGGCAACGCGCACGCGATCAGTTCGAGCGCGTGAATCGTCACCTGCCGCCCTTCCCGCTCGACCACCTGACCCGCGCGCGCATACTCGTACAGCGGCTTGCCGTCGCGTTTCAGTGCGGAATACATCGGCGGAATCTGGACGATATCGCCGCGGAATTGCGCCATCGCATTTTCCACTGCAGCCTGATCGCACGTGACATCGCGCGTATCGACGGCATCGCCTTCGGCGTCGCCCGTGGTCGTGCGGATGCCGAGACGCATCGTCGCTTCGTACGTCTTGTCGGCTTCGAGCAGATCCTGGGAAAACTTGGTGGCTTCGCCAAAACACAGGGGCAGCAGACCGGACGCGAGCGGATCGAGCGTGCCGGTGTGGCCTGCCTTCTTCGCGAGATAGAGACGCTTGGCCCGAATCAGCGCGTCGTTGCTCGACAACCCGATGGGCTTGTCGAGCAGCAGCACGCCGTCGAGCGCGCGGCGCGGAATGCGCGGGCGTTGAGGTGCAGTCATGTCAATCGAACGCTGGCTGGTATGAAGTACGCGAGATCACTCGTCTTTCGCGCGCGAAGCGTTCGCTTCGTCGATCAGACGCGACATCTCGACAGCCTGCTCGATCGTCTTGTCGTAATGGAAATGCAGCGTCGGCACCGTGTGAATGTGCAGGCGCTTGAACAGCTGGTTATGCAGATGACCCGCCGCGTGATTGAGCGCGTCCTGCGTCTGCTGCGGATCGCCCGTCAGCGTCGTGAAGAACACCTTCGCGTGGGCGTAATCCGGCGTCAGTTCGACGCTCTGGAATGTAACAAGCCCGATGCGCGGATCTTTGACTTCGCGCAGCAACTCCGACAGATCTCGCTGGATCTGATCGGCGATCTGCACGTTGCGATTGGGAGAGGAACGTTTTTTCGGCATGGTGAATCCGTGATTCGGTTTGTCGGCGGTGATGCGCTTACGTCGAAACGGTGGTAGTGGTTACCCGCCGCAACTCGAAAGCAAACGCAAACGCCGACACAAAAACAAAGGGCGGAGCCGGGCAAGCGCCCGCTCCGCCCTTTGAGCGTTGCGCCAGACTTACAGCGTACGCGCGACTTCCGTGACTTCGAAGACTTCGAACTGGTCGCCTTCGACGATATCGTTGAAGTTCTTGATCGACATACCGCATTCGAAGCCCTGACGGACTTCCTTGACGTCGTCCTTGAAGCGCTTCAGCGAGTCGAGTTCGCCGGTGTGGATCACGACGTTGTTGCGCAGCACGCGCACCGACGACGAACGCTTGACCACACCATCCGTGACCATACAACCGGCCACTGCGCCGATCTTCGGTACCTTGAAGACCTGACGGACTTCGACCATACCAGTGATCACTTCGCGCTTCTCCGGCGCCAGCATGCCTGACATCGCAGCCTTCACTTCATCTACTGCGTCATAGATGATGTTGTAGTAGCGGATGTCGATGCCATTGGCTTCCGCGAGCTTGCGCGCCTGCGCATCCGCACGCGTGTTGAAGCCAATGATGACCGCCTTCGAAGCCGTCGCCAGATTGACGTCGGATTCGCTGATGCCACCCACTGCGCTGTGCACGACCTGCACGCGAACTTCGTCGGTCGACAGCTTGAGCAGCGACTGGACCAGTGCTTCCTGCGAACCCTGCACGTCCGCCTTCACGATAAGCGGCAGGTACTGCACTTCGCCTTCGCCCATCTGTTCCAGCATGTTTTCGAGCTTCGCGGCCTGCTGCTTCGCCAGCTTGACGTCGCGGAACTTGCCTTGACGGAACAGTGCGACTTCACGCGCCTTGCGGTCGTCCGGCATCACGATGACTTCTTCGCCCGCCTGTGGCACTTCCGACAGACCCTGGATTTCGACCGGGATCGACGGACCCGCCGACTTCGTCGGCTTGCCGGTTTCGTCGAGCATTGCACGCACGCGGCCGTAGGCGCTGCCTGCAAGAACGACGTCGCCACGGTTCAGCGTACCCGACTGGACGAGGATCGTTGCAACCGGACCCTTACCCTTATCGAGTTTCGCTTCGATGACGAGACCCTTGGCCGGCGCTTCGACCGGTGCCTTCAGTTCCAGCACTTCGGCCTGCAGCAGCACGTTTTCGAGCAGATCGTCGATGCCCGCGCCGGTTTTCGCCGACACCGACACGAACGGCGAATCGCCACCGTATTCTTCCGGCACGACGCCTTCCGCGACGAGCTCCTGCTTCACGCGCTCCGGATTCGCATCCGGCTTGTCGATCTTGTTGATCGCGACAACGAGCGGCACACCGCCTGCCTTCGCGTGGGCGATCGCTTCCTTCGTCTGCGGCATCACGCCGTCGTCGGCTGCAACCACCAGAATCACGATGTCCGTTGCCTTTGCACCGCGGGCACGCATGGCCGTGAAGGCCTCGTGACCCGGCGTGTCGAGGAACGTGATCACGCCACGCGGCGTTTCAACGTGATACGCGCCAATGTGCTGCGTAATACCGCCGGCTTCGCCCGCGGCAACCTTCGCACGACGGACGTAATCCAGCAGCGACGTCTTGCCGTGGTCGACGTGACCCATGACCGTCACAACCGGCGGACGCGGCAGCGCTTCTGCGTCGGAGATTTCGCCTTCGACGAGCATCGCTTCCGGATCGTCCAGCTTCGCCGCGACGGCGTGGTGGCCCAGTTCCTCGACGATGATCATCGCCGTTTCCTGGTCCAGCATCTGGTTGATCGTGACCATCTGGCCCAGCTTCATCATCGACTTGATGACTTCCGAAGCCTTCACGGCCATCTTGTGGGCCAGATCGGCGACCGTAATCGTTTCCGGCACATGCACTTCGCGCACGATCGGTTCGGTCGGCGCCTGGAACGTGGTGTTCTGATCCTGATGCTTGCCACGACCCTTCGGACCGCCGCGCCAGCCGCGATCGACACCACCGCTCGAATCACCGCGCGTCTTGATGCCACGGCGCTTCGCTGCGTCGTCCTGCCAGCCGCCCTTGCCACCGCCCGGCTTCTTCTTGTCGCCAACCGACGACGGCGCTGCCGTCGCGGCCGGTGCAGCCGCAGGCTTCTTCGCAGCCGGACGGGCCGTCGTTTCGCCCGCCGGACGCGCCGGCTTGTGCAGCGTGCCCTTGGCTTCGGCTGCCTTCGCAGGCTCAGCAGGCTTCGGCGCCGGTTCCGGCGCCTTGACCTGCGCCTTGCGCGGCGTGTTCATCATTTCGCGAATCGCGCGCGCTTCGGCTTCGGCCGCCGCACGGCGCTTGCCGACCTCTTCCTGCTCCGCACGCGTCTTTTCGGCGGCCTGACGAGCGGCGTCTTCCGCCTTCTTCGCCGCTTCGCGTTGCGCTGCACGCTCCGCGGCAGCGCGTTCGTCGTCCTGTTCGCCCGGACGCACGGTTTGCACAGCCTGCTCCGCTTCAACGCGGGCAGCCGCTTCCGCAACCGCTGCGCGCTTCTTCGCTGCTTCTTCTTCCGCGCGACGACGCTCCGCCTCGGCCGCCTGTTCGCGTGCCTGGCGCTCTGCTTCTTCGCGTTCCAGCTGTTCCTGACGTGCCTTCAGCTCCTGCGCCTGCTTTTCGAGCAGCTCGGCCTCATGCCGCGCTTCTTCCTCGCGACGCTGGAGTTCGAGGTCATCGACCTCGGCAACATCCTCAGCCACATGGTTCGATGCTTCACCGCCTTCGCCAGCCGCTTCGTCACGGCGGACGAACGTGCGCTTCTTGCGCACTTCGACCTGAATGGTGCGAGCTTTGCCCGTCGCGTCGGATTGCTTGATCTCCGACGTGTGCCGTTTTGTCAGCGTGATCTTGCGCTTGTCGGCATCAGTCGAACCGTGCGACTTGCGCAAGTGGTCGAGCAGACGCGCCTTGTCCGTTTCGGACAGGGTGTCGTCCTCGCTCGCTTTTGTGACGCCCGCCGCCTGCAGCTGCTCGAGCAGCACGCCGGCAGGCATTTTCAGTTCCGCGGCAAATTGGGCTACGTTGTTACTCGCCATTCATTCCTCTTAATGCAAGGACCGATTCCTTGCGGTTAGCATCGGGTCATGCGGCCTGACGGCCGCTTTCAGGTCAGTGGGTCATGGTCATATTCACTGGAACCAGTGTTCACGGGCCTTCATGATCAACGCCTTGGCGGCATCTTCTTCCATACCTGTCATCTCGGTCAGCTCGTCCACCGCCAGTTCCGCGAGTTCGTCGCGGGTCTGGATCTGGTGTTCCGCCAGCTTTGCGAGCAGGTCGGCATCCATGCCATCAAGGCTCTTCAGGTCGAGCGCTACGTTTTCGACCTTCTCTTCGTTTGCAATCGCCTGCGTCAGCAAAGCATCGCGGGCGCGATTGCGCAATTCGTGCACAGTGTCTTCGTCGAAGGCTTCGATTTCGAGCATCTCGTTGAGCGGCACATAGGCAATCTCTTCGAGGCTCGTAAAGCCTTCATCGATCAGGATGTCGGCCACTTCCTCGTCGACATCGAGACGCGCCATGAACAGGTCGCGCAGTACGCTGCGTTCCTGATTCTGCTTTTGTGCAGATTCGTCCGGCGTCATGATGTTGATCTGCCAGCCTGTGAGTTCGCTGGCAAGACGCACGTTCTGACCGCTACGGCCAATTGCGACCGCCAGTTCGTTTTCGTCTACGACGACGTCCATCGAATGCTTCTCTTCATCGACGACAATCGACTGGACGGCTGCCGGCGCGAGGGCGCCGATCACGAACTGAGCGGGATCTTCCGACCATAGCACGATGTCGACGTTTTCGCCACCGAGCTCATTACGGACCGCCTGCACGCGCGAACCGCGAATCCCGACGCAGGTACCGATCGGATCAATACGCTTGTCGTACGCGACCACGCCGATCTTCGCGCGAACGCCCGGATCACGTGCCGCCGCCTTGATTTCCAGCAGGCCCTGCTCGATTTCCGGCACTTCCATTTCGAAGAGCTTCATCAGGAATTCGGGCGCGGTGCGCGACAGTTCGATCTGCGGACCGCGTGCGGTGCGATCGACCTTCGCGATATATGCGCGAACCCGGTCGCCGACGCGCAGGTTTTCCTTCGGGATCAGCTGGTCGCGGCGCAGCAGCGCTTCGACACGGCCGGTTTCAACGATGAAGTTACCCTTGTCGAGGCGCTTGACCGAGCCGGTCATGATGTGTTCGCCGCGCTCCAGGAAGTCATTCAGGATCTGCTCGCGTTCAGCGTCACGCACCTTCTGCAGGATGACCTGCTTGGCGGCCTGCGCGCCGATACGGCCGAATTCGATCGACGGCACCGGCTCTTCGATGAACTCGTCGAGTTGAATCTCAGGCTTCTGTTCGCGTGCTTCGAACAGCAGAATTTCCTGATCCGGTTCCTGCAAACCGGCTTCGTCCGGCACCACGCGCCAGCGACGGAAGGTTTCGTGCTCACCGCTTTCACGGTCGATATGGACGCGGATGTCCGCATCTTCTTCGAAGAGTTTCTTGGAGGCCGAAGCGAGCGCCGCCTCAAGGGCGGCAAAAACCACGTCCTTGTCGACGTTCTTCTCGCGTGCCAGCGCATCCACCAGCATCAACACTTCGCGACTCATTGTTTGCGGCTCCTAAAGTCAACTTTGGGGACGAGGCGCGCCTTGTCGATATCTGCGACCGTAAAATCGAGCATCGCGGCACCTTCCTTCCCTTCGAATTCCAGACCGATCGTTTCGCCTTCGGGTGCATGCAGGATGCCCCGGTACGATTTCCGTCCGTCCAATGGCTTTTTCAACGTGATAACCACTTCGCTGCCCGCGAAGCGTTCGAAGTCCGCCAGTTTTTTCAGCGGACGGTCGAGACCGGGCGACGACACTTCAAGCCGCTCGTAATCGATGTTTTCGACCGTCAGAACGTGCTGGAGCTGACGCGTGACCTTCTCGCAGTCTTCGATTGCGATGCCGGCCGGCTGGTCGATATACACACACAGCATGCCGCGCCCGGTGCGCTCGAGATCGACGAGCTCGTAGCCGAGGCCCACGACCGTGGTTTCAATCAGTTCCGTCAGTTGCACAGTGCCCTCTAAGATGTTCGCGCGGCGAGCCTGCGGGTTGCCAACCGGGTTGCCAGCGATTACACCTGCGGGCCGCGCGCCAGGCTGGCGCACGTTCGTGCTACCCGGGATGCAGAACCACAAACTGAAGCGGCAAAAAAAAATGGGCGAAACGCCCATCATCTTATTGCCGGTGGTCGCACCTGAGCCGCACAAGAAAAGCCGCACGTCCAGCGACTTCGCGATTGTAGCATTTTTCAGGACAAACGCAAACCTGCGATGCCCGTAGAACGCCTGCTGAAGCCTGTTTTAACAGGAATTTCGCGGTTTACTTCGCGTTTTAGCGAAGCCGCGAGATAGCGGTTGCGCGGTGATCTGGATCCGCCGTCGACTGCAGCCAGGCTGCACGGCGACGCTGGATCCAGGATCCGGTCAATCGCTCAGCGACCGCGGGTCCGGTTGCGCGGCGTGCCGCGCGGGCCGCCGCGGTTGCCTGCAGCATTCGGGTTGCCGCCGGTGCGGTTGCCCGCATTGCCGCTGCCGCCGCGATTACCGCCCGGCGCGCGATTGCTGCCGCCGCTGCCGGCGCGGTTTGCGCCGCCTGCGCCAGCACCGCTGCCGGCCGCACGGTTACCGCCATTGCCCGAAGGCGCCCGGTTTCCGTCGATATCGCGTCCGCCACGTGGGCCCGGATTGCCGCCACGACCGCCACCCGTGCCACGACCGCCATAGCCGCCTGTACCCGTGCCGAAACCCGATGACGCGCCGCCGCCAAACCCGCCACCGAAGCCACCGCCAGCCGCACCGCGACGGCCCTGGCCACGCGGCTGCTGGTCGGCGAGACGACCGTGCGACATCAACACCGGTTCACGGTTGATGAAACCCATCGACGTCTGCATCGGATCCGGCTGACGACGCTCTGGCGCTGCGTTGCGGCCACCTTTTTCCTCGGCAGGCGCCTTGAGGCCAACCGACGCCATCAGGCTGCGCACCTGATTGTCTTCGAGTTCTTCCCAGCGACCACGCTTCAGCCCCTTCGGCAGCGAGATCGGACCGTGACGCGTACGGATCAGACGGCTAACCATCAGGCCAGCCGCTTCGAACATACGACGCACTTCGCGGTTACGGCCTTCGGCCAGCGCGACGTGATACCAGTGATTCGTGCCTTCGCCGCCGCCATCGCGGATACGCAGGAAATTCGCCGGGCCATCTTCAAGCTCGACGCCGTGCAGCAGCTTCTGACGCATCCCTTCGGCCAGCTCACCCACCACACGCACCGCGTACTCACGCTCGACGCTATAGCGCGGGTGCATGAAGCGGTTCGCCAGATCGCCGGATGTGGTCAGCATCAGCAGACCTTCGGTGTTGAAGTCGAGACGGCCGACCGCGAGCCACTTGGCGGTTTTCATCGGCGGCAGCTTGTCGAATACCGACGGACGGCCTTCCGGATCCGCGTGACTGACGATTTCACCCGTCGGTTTGTGATACAGCAGTACGCGCGGCGGCTTGTTCGCCAGCTTGCGCTTGACCGGCTTGCCGTTGATGCGGACCTGGTCCGTCGGCATGATGCGCTGGCCGATGTGCGCCGGCTCGCCGTTGACGGACACACGTCCGGCAATGATCAGCTCTTCCATATCGCGGCGCGAGCCCATGCCAGCTTCGGCAAGCACCTTATGCAGCTTGGGCGCATCGTCGTCCGGCGAGAGCACGCGTTTCGGCGCGGCGGCCCGGCCACGGCGCAGCATCGGGGCGCGCACGCCACCAGTGGTGCTGTTGTCAGCATCGAACGCCGGGGATGTCACGTATGAAAACAGATCGTCCGGGGAAGCCTCGGTTGCGACTGCAACGGCAACAGCCGGCGCCTCGCCGCGACGGTTCCTCTGGCGTTGTCCGCCTTCGCGGGGCGCGCCATCACGTTGACCGCCTTCGCGCGGCGCACCGTCGCGCGGCGCATTGGCCCGCTTGCCGCCTGCGTTCCGGCGTTGTCCCTGGCCCTGACCTTGCCCCTGACCTTGTCTCGGGGCGCCTTCCTTGCGCGGCGGTCGCGGCTGCGCCACGACCTCGCCGTCCTGCGCCGTTTCCGTCGCGACCGGTTCGCCTTGCGCCGGTTCGCCTTCGGCGCCCTTCGCCTTCGCTCCTGCGCGTCGACGCGCGATCAGACTGCGCGGACCGCGGCGCAGGCCGCGACGCGGACGGTCTTCGCCTTCGGCGCCTGCGGTTTCGCCCGTGCGATCGCTTTCGCCGGCCGATGCCTGCGACTCGCGCGCCTCGTCGGGACGTGCAGATTTCACGGCGCGCTCGGATTCGGACGAATCGGTGTCGTGGGTATGTGTCAAAACAACCTCAAAATGTCAGGTCGCGCGCGCCCATTGCGGGCGCGGCAAAAGTTCGGTTACGTCAGGCGCTGCGCGATTCGGTTTCGTCGTCGGTCAAAACGCCTGCGTCCCGCGCGGCATCGCCACGATCTTCCTGATCGTCGTGTGCCGCACGTGTCGGGTTCGACTCAATGACGTGCTCCGTTTCGCGGAGTTCGCCCGAGCCGTGCGCGGGTGCTGCCGGATCGGCCTGGGAGACCGGATCCTGATTTTCTGCATGACCAGCGATGCTCGAAGCATCGCCGGCTTTCGGTTCAACGTCTGTTTCGGCGACCGGCGCATCGAATTGCGCGTGGGCAATCAGGTGCACGTCGTCGATGGGTGTTGCTGCCGGATGCGCCGGTTCGGCGACTTCCGTGGACGATAGTTCCGCTTCGGGACTGGCAGCCGCGACATGTGCCGGTGCGCCATCCGTGTACGCACCAGCCACGTCAGCCGCTTCACCTGCCGCCGACGCTACGTCCACGTCGGCATCCGCACCAGCCGATCCTTCGACCGCTTCAGCCGCTACGACTTCGCCATCTGCGAATTCGATCGCGTGCTGACCCAGCAGGTTCACGTTCAGCTGCGCCGTTGGGTCGTCGAGCGGCGGCAGTTCGTCGAGCGCCTTCAGGCCGAGGTCGTCGAGAAACGAGCGCGTCGTTGCATACAGCGCCGGACGCCCCGGCACATCACGATGACCAATGACTTCGATCCAGCCGCGATCTTCGAGCTGCTTGACGACCTGCGTGTTCACCGTCACGCCGCGAATCTCTTCAATATCGCCGCGCGTGACCGGCTGACGGTAGGCGATGATCGCGAGCGTTTCGAGCACAGCGCGCGAATACTTCGGCGGCTTCTCGGGATGCAGACGGTCCAGGTACGAGCGCATTGCAGGCTTGCTCTGAAAGCGCCAGCCAGACGCCAGCCCGACCAGTTCAACCCCGCGACCCGACCAGTCCTGTCTCAGGTCTTCGAGCAACGTGCGAACGGTGTCTGCCGACACGCCGTCGGCAAAGAGCTTGCGCAGCTCGCCGAGCTTTAAGGGCTCCTGCGCGCAGATCAAGGCAGTCTCGAGGACGATTTTCGCCTCTTGGGTATTCATGCAGCCAGGTCGACCTTATGAGTTAGGGTCAAAGAACCGGATCGGACAGACGATTTGGAACTGAAGACGCGCTCGCCCGATTCTGATCGGTCATATTGATGGGAGCACGCACCGGGGGGAGGCGAAACAGGCTAATCGAGCCAAACCCAGCCGGACGGAGCAGCGAAATTCCTGTAAGGAATCGCGTGACTGAGCGCCATCTTACGCAAAAAAAATCGAAGCGTAAAGGCGAAATACCGGCCACGAGGCCTCCCGGAAGTCCGGCCCGTCTTTGCCCGCCGGAAATCAGCGCGCGCCACACTCTCCCAGATAACGCTGGAGACGCTCCACACCGGCGTCGAGGCGCGCGGTGTCGCATGCGTAGCACCAGCGCACGAAGCCCTCGCCTTCAGGCCCGAACGCGCTGCCCGGCGCGAGTCCGAGCCCCGCCTCGCGAACCAGCGCCTTGCACAAATCAAGGCTCTTCGCCGCGCCGGGTAACGAAAAGAACAGATACATCGCGCCGGCCGGTGCCTTGACGTCGACGCCAGGCATCGCCGACAGTGCCTGCACCAGATGATCGCGTGAAGCCTTCAGGTCGGCCACGAGCTGCTGCGTGAAACGCCCGCCCTGTTCCACGGCCGCCACGCCCGCCTGCTGCACGAACGATGGCGCACAGGACGTGTTGTACTCCACCAGCTTGCCGAGATCGTCCATCAACGCGGCGGGCGCGACGATCCAGCCGAGCCGCCAGCCGGTCATCAACCACGCCTTCGAGAATGAGTTGACGCAGATCACCCGTTCGTCGCGCGCGGCGAGATCGAGGAACGATGGCGCGGCGCGGGTGCTGCCGGCGTCGTCGCCGTAATAAAGGCGCTCGTAGACTTCGTCGGCGACGATCCAGATGCCGTGACGGCGGCAATGCTCGAGCACGGAGCGTTGCTGCTCCCGCGTCATCACCCAGCCGGTCGGATTGTTCGGCGAGTTGATCATCAGCAGTTTCGTGTCCGGCGTGAGGGCCGCCAGCAGCCGGTCCAGATCGAGCGTCCAGCCCTGCGTACCATAATCGAGCGCAACGGTGTCGACGTGTGCGCCAAGGATCTTCGGGATTTCGACGAGGTTCGGCCACAGCGGCGTCACGGCGACGACCCTGTCGCCCGCGCCGACCACCAGTTGCGCTGCCAGCATCAACGCGTTCACTCCGGCGCTCGTCACCGCGACATGTCCGGCCGACGTCGCCCCGTGCAACGCGCTCACGTAGCTGGCGAGCGCGGCGCGAAGCGGTGCGATGCCGAGATTGTGCGTGTAAAAGGTCGCGCCATCGGCGAGCGCGGCGCTTGCCGCGTCGCGGATGAATTGCGGCGTCACGCGGTCGGATTCGCCGAACCAGAATGGCAGCACGTTTTCGACGCCAAAACCCGCATTCGCGACTTCGCGGATCTGCGAAGGCCGCAGCGCGCGGACGGCGTCCCGGGCGTCGGGGGCTGAGGGTTTGCGGAAATCCGGTTCGGTCATTGTGGTGTTCACGTGGTTCGTGGCAAGGCAGGAGAACGTCAGTTTAATGGTTCACCGTTTTTTCGCGACGGCGGGCGGGCAGCGCGCCACTTAACGCAGATCCTCCGCCCTCGCCGGCAGTTGCCGGATCAGCCCCCACACGGCTTCGGCCGCCGGCGACAGCGAGCGGTCCCGCCGGCGCACCAGCTCCACCGTCCGCTCCGCGCGCGGCACCAGAGGGCGCGCCACCAGCGACGAATGCGCCGGCAATGGCAATGAAAGCCACGGCAGCACGCTGACACCGATGCCGGCCTCCACGAGCCCGAATACCGTCGCCGAGTGCCCCAGTTCCTGCACCACGGTGGCCGTGACGTTGTGCTCGGCCATCACGGCATCGATGATTGGCCGGCTCCCCGACGCGTAATCGAGCATCACGAGCCGCTCGCCCTCCAGATCGATCCACGCGACCTGCCGCTGCGCCGCCAGCCGGTGATCGCTACGCGACACGAGGCAGAATGAATCGGTCATCATCGGTTCGCTCGTGAGGTCGTCGGCGGAAAACGGGCCTATGACCACACCGAAATCCACTTCACCCGACTTCACCTTGCGCACCACGTCGCTCTGCACGTCGTCGCGCAGCCCGAGCGTGACGTACGGAAAGTCCCGGCCACACGTCGCGATGATCTGCGGCATCAGCCGGCAGGCGATCGTCGGACTTGCCGCCACCACGACGCGCCCGCGTCGCTGCTGGCCAATTTCGCGGATCTCGCGCAGCGCGTCGTCCAGATCCGTCAGTAACCGCGACACGCTCGCCACCAGATTGCCGCCGACGTCGGTGAGCTGCACTTCGCGGGTCGTCCGGTCGATCAGCTTGAGACCGATTTCCGCTTCCAGCTCGCGCACGCAGCGACTCACGGCTGACTGCGTCAGCCCGATTTCGTCGCCGGCGCGGCTGAAACTCTGAAGCCGCGCGACCTCGATAAACACGCGCAACTGACGCAATGTCACATTCATCCAATTGCCTCATCAATGAGCATCTTTGATGCGCATTGTATTGTTTCCCGGCGCGCTACGGCACAAAACACAAATCGCTGCAATGCAGCAATAGAGCGCAGACGCACGCTGGGCGGGCTTGATTGCACAAGATTGGTGATTGTCCCGATTTGCGAGATGGGTTTTTTGGATTCTTATACGCCACTGACTAGCGCCCGCGCTGGCCTGATGCCACGGGGTTTTGAGGCGTTCGCGGAAGAAATGGCACGCTTCATGCATTAGGGTGAATACTGGGTCGGCGCTGCTCGCCGCTTGATAAACGCTCTAGACGCCGTGGCAAGCCCGACCCCGCCTGGCACTCGAATTCGGGTGCATGAAGAGTGCGCGGCGCGGGGCAGCGCACCGGAGTTAGCTTCGCTGAGGTGAAAACATGATGCTGTTCGACGATTTGAGAGACAACGAGTGGGCGCTGGTCGAGGCGTTGTTCTGTGCGGAGCCAGCACGAAGCGAACGACGCGGTCGTCCTCGCGTGGAAGCCCGCGCGGTTGTCAATGCTGTGCTGTGGGTGCTGTCGACGGGTGAAGGCTGGTCCAAACTGCCAGGCCGCTATCCGTCGCCCCCCACTTGCCGCCGTCGTTTCGACGAGTGGCAGGCCGATGGTACGCTCGCCGAAATAGTTAAGCGACTGGGCACGAGCGGCCGCGAAATTTCGCTGCGCGGACGCATCGGAGCGACGGCGGCGAAGCCGCCCGCACCGCCGAGCCGCGATCGACTGCGCGGCGCATTCTGGACCAATCCGGAATCCTGGCGCGCGCCGGTCAAGATGGCCTGACGCCAACCCCATGCCACCGGGCGCCTTCGGGCGCCCGTTGAGCATCTGACGGCGCCCGCTTCAGCACGTCGATTTCGCTCGCTCTTCCGGCGGCCGCGACAGCGTTTCCAACGCTCTTCCCTGCATACTTCGACAACGCTGGAAGCCGGCTGGCGCACGCAGCGCCCGACCAGTATTCAGCCGCTGACGAAACATCTCTTTACCATTATTTACAGCGTGCTTTCGCTCCTGAGCATACCGTATGAGTATGCGAACAAGCCTATTCCCGATGGCTTGACGGGAGCCCCTCATGAAACCAATGTCCCTGCTTCTGTGCGGCATTGTGGTTTCAACACTTGCCGCACCCACGCTGGCCCAGGAACGGCCGCAGACGTGGAACTTGCATCCGGAACGTCCTGCCAGCCTGAAGGCATGGCAAAACGACGCGCCGGGCCACGGCTTTACGCCGCCCACGCCGCGTGGTGACCTGCGCGGAGATATCGCGAGTAACGCGCGCGAGCGGCCCGAGCCCTCTCACGACAATGGTCAACGCCGGCGTTAACGCTACCGGATGTCGATGTGAAGACCACCGCATGCCCGAACCTGAACAGGCCACGATGCCGGGCACGACCGCAATTCAAGCCGTGATGCGGGCCGCGGCGATCGTGAGCGAAACATGCGAACAATACCGGGAACCACTTGGGAATGGGCATTGTCTCACCCAAGCCATAAGCACAGCGTGGCAGAAGTAATTCCGGTAAGCCCGTATCTCGCGATACGGGCTTTTTTTTGCGCAATCGGTTCTCACCGACGCGGAGCGCCGGGTTCGTGCAAGCCTGCGGCAGTTACGGACGCGCTTCGAAAGCGGTGGCCGTGCTCACCTCAGGCGTGACTGCGATGTAATGGTTCATCCGGTGGGCATGCCACTGCAGCGAACGTTCGTCGCGTTCGAGCCGCGCGAACTCTGCCCTGCCCCGCTCGGTCAGCACCGCGATGTCTACCGGGGCGTGAAAGCCCGGCGCCGGGGCAACCGTGCGCTGTCGAACGGTCTCCATGAGACCCAGCGCGCGAAGATATTCGAAAACACCGGGGCGTCTGGCCCAGGGCACCTGGCGATATTGCGCCCGCCTCAGCGCTTCAAGTACCGCTTCGTTGGAATACGTGGTCATCTCACTTCTTTCTTAAAGTGCAGCCATGACACGACTTGCGCAACGCCAATCACCGCGCCACTGGTGAGATGCGAAGCACCGGATTCGCCCGATGTTCCGTTTGCCACCGGGTGCTGCCTGTTATATTCAGGACCCCCGTACGAACGCCTTGCTGACGTTCTCTCCCCGTGCCCACGATGCTTTCCGTACCGGTGCGATGGCAGGCGCGAAGATTGTCCCGAAAGTGATACGTTACCCCATTTAAATTGATTCTATTCACTTTATTGGCGCTTTTTTTTGCAGCTTTCCTGCTTTTGCGCCGGTTGCGTTCGATCATCGCCATTATCGCGCTTACGCTCTTCTGGCTGCTCTCGTCCGGATGGCTAACGGCACCCTTACTGGCGTGGGCGCAACACGGCGCCTGTCCCGTTGCGCGCGCAACTTTCGCCGGACACACCGCGATCGTCATGCTCGGCAGCGGCACGGAATACGACGATCACGATCGCCTGATTCCGAAGCGCGATGCCATCGCCCGCATCGAGAAAACCGCCGAACTTTACGCGGGCTGTACACGCGTCGCGACGCGCTGCGATGTCATCGTCAGCGGCGGCAATCCGCAGCGTCACGAAGCCACCGAGGCCGACACCTATCTGCCCTGGCTTTTGCAACGCGGCGTCGCGCGCAATGACATCGTGCTCGAAAACCGCAGCCTCACGACTTATGAAAACGCGAAGTTCGTCGTCACCATTCTGCAACACGTACATTACGATTCGTTGATACTCGTGACATCCGCGCATCAGATGCCGCGCGCGTTGCTGGACTTCCACCGTTTCGGCAGTTTTCCGCAGCCGGTTATTTCAAATACGCGACGCGCGCAAACCGGCGTGCTGCCGCGCTATATCAACCTCGTCAATGCCAACATCGCGCTGCACGAATTGATCGGGATTGCACAATTTCACGTCTACCGCGCGATTGGCTGGTTCTGATCAACGCGAGGCACGGCGAATGCTGCTTTAATTAAAGGACTCGCTGGTCGCATCGGTGCTGGCACAGCCGCATCGACCGCATCGGCGCGCCATGTAACCGAATGTAACGAACTGTCAATTCTGTTACGGGTTGTCCGCGGGAGCAGATATTGCTCGCTAGAATGCAGTGTCTTTCCGACTGGACAGGCATTACTCGGGTCCATAAACCACTCTACGGAGGTAGCGATGAAAAAAGCGTCCCTGGCAGTCCTGGTTGCCCTTTCCGCGTTGTCGACGGGCGCGGCCTACGCGCAGTCCGACAGCGGCGTCACGATGAGCACCGATCCGGCGAAAGCCGCTGACGTCGAGCAACGTGCGCAGGATTTGCAAGCCAAACAGCAGGCCATGGAAAACGCGCCCATGCCGGCTCATCATGGCAAGTCGATGAAACACAAGAAAGTGCCGAAGGCCGAATAACATTTGCTCCGGCGTCGCGGCAAACCATGCCGCATCGAGGAGGAAAAGCCGAAGCCGGCGTTACCGGCTTCGGCTTTTTTATTGCCGGCGGCCCGGCAACGGTATGCTAAAGTCGCGCACCCACCCATCCCAACCCGTGCGCACCCTGGTGCGGAGGACAGAATGAGCAACATCCAGCTGGACATCGAATGGACCGAAGCAGCGTCCCGCAAGATTGAAAAACTGATGCCACGCGGCAGCCAGGAAGCATTTCTCGCGTTGCCGCCGGTCGAATGCCTGCCCATGGAAGGCGACGTGCTGTTCCTCGGCCCGGCTGGCAAACAGCAGCCGTTTATCGTCGCCGAGCGTCAGTATCATCACGAAGGCGACGCGGACTGGACCATCATCCTGATTCTCGACGTCCCACAGGCGACGCACTAAAGCTTCTTTCGCACGATCAAGCGACAAGAACCACAGACGGCGGGCAAGTGCCCGCCGTCTTTCCATTCGCGGATCAAATATTCGAGCCAGCACGCGAAAGCCGAAGCGCCGGCTGCGCCATCACGCGATCTTCGACACCACGCGAATTTCCGAGTGTTCGACCCAGTCCTTCACCGCCTGCCCGCAGGCGGCGATGTGCGCGGACTTCGCGTGTGCGGCCAGCGCCGCCTCGCTTTCCCAGCGCTCGACAAACACAAAACGGCGCGGCTCGCTTACATCGCGATGCAGGTCATACTGCAGCGCGCCTTGTTCCTTGCGCGTCGGACCGACGATGCCTGTCAGCGCTTCACGCAACTGCTCTTCGTAGCCCGGCTTTGCTACCGAGATTGCAACCACTGCTACTTCCGACATATCGCTCTCCGTTTCAGAAAGACAGCAGGATACCCGCCGCGCCGCGAGCGCGCTGGGCACCTCCCATTCTGTGATTCGCCGAACACTCGTCACGCAAATGACCTGATAGACTGTTTTCGACCCAGGGTCTGCACGGCGCTCTGCGCGACGGTGCTGGAGTACGCCCTCGGACACAGATTACGCAGCCCCGCTCGCGCGAGGCTTTTCGCCGGTGAAGCGCGCTAAGAGTCCGCGGCCGGCAGCATGTCGAAGCACGTTGCCCACGGCAAACCCGGATGTCCACCGTCGACGAACTAACACTCAGCCGCCTCCTGCCCCGCATCGTCCGGGATGGGGACGGCTGGTCGGCCAACTGGCGGTCCATCACACTGCATAGCGTGTTCCAGCCGGTGCTGTCGATCACGCATCAGCGCATCGTCGGCTATGAGGCGCTGCTGCGCGCAACCGATTCGGCCGGCAATCCCGTGACGCCCGACGCACTCTTCTCGCAGGCGCAGCTGCATGCGAACGCGCCGATTCTCGATCGGCTCTCACGCTGCCTGCACGTCGCAAATTTCGTCGAACAGAAGATCGACGCGTGCTGGCTTTTTCTGAACGCGCTGCCACAGGTCTTCGAAACACGCTGGCCGCATCGCGCGTTTATCGA
Source organism: Paraburkholderia sp. GAS334 (assembly GCF_050436625.1). Classification (NCBI taxonomy): domain Bacteria; kingdom Pseudomonadati; phylum Pseudomonadota; class Betaproteobacteria; order Burkholderiales; family Burkholderiaceae; genus Paraburkholderia; species Paraburkholderia sp. GAS334. The sequence continues at coordinate 94,136 of NZ_JBNDMO010000008.1, forward strand.
CGAGTTGTCTGCGCACTTCGGCCTTCCGCGAGAGCGCATCGTGATCGAACTGCTGGAGCAACCTGCCGGCGATGAAGAAGCCGTGGCGCGCACGCTCGCCGCGACCCGGCCGCGCGACTTCCTGATCGCGATCGACGACTTCGGCACTGGCTTCTCGAACTTCGACCGCGTGTGGCGACTGCGTCCGGATATCGTCAAGCTGGACCGCTCGCTGATCGCGCGCGCCGGCAAGCGCGAGGGCGACGAATCGCTGATGACGCATCTGATCGCGATGCTGCATCAGGCCGGCACGCTGGTGCTCGCCGAAGGCGTCGAGACTGACGACGAACTGATGATTCTGATGCAGGCCGATGTCGATTTCGTGCAGGGATACTGGTTCGGCATGCCGCAGGCGTCCGTGCGCGCGGCGGGTGCAGGCGCGCCGGAACTGATCGAATCGATGTGGCTCAAGTACGACGCTTACGACCGCGCGAATGCGCATCACCAGCAGCTGGGTTTCGAAAGTTTCGCCGAAGCAGTCCGCGCGGGCGCACGCGTGTATTCAGCGACCGGCGATCTGACGCAGGCGGCCGAACAGGTGTTCAACGTGGGCGAAGCGCGACGCGTGTTCCTGCTCAACGCGCGCGGGTTGCAGGAGCAGCCGTCTGTGACGGCGAAGGATCTCGCGCCGCCGCCGTCGCGCCTCGCGCCGCTCTTTCCCGATACGCATAACAACTGGTCACGGCGCGCGTATTTCCGGCACGCGATGGCGTCACCGGGACACGTCGCGATGATGGGACCTCATTACTCGCTGACCGAGGGTGAGGATTGCTACACGGCCGCGATTGCTATCGAGCGCACTGACGGGACGGAAGGCCCGGAGGTGTTCTGCGCGGATTTTCTGCCGGACCGGTCGCACGGGGGTGCGCGTTGAAATTGTGTGCGCATGTGCGTTCGTGGGTGTGCGCTCCGGTGGCATGGAGGCGTCCCTTGCGTTTCGGTCAGCCATAGGGAAAGATCAGTCCTCCACGCGTCCGCGGCCTGCCTTGATTTCACCGCGCTTCGTTTTCCCGTCGAGCCTGCGCAGATTCGACGCCCGCGTTGGACGCGTGGCGACCCGCGCCTTGCGGCTGACACTGACGCTTTCAATCAGCTGATCGAGGCGCGCAAGCGCGGCGGCACGGTTCATTTCCTGCGTGCGATGCTCCTGCGCCTTGATGACGACAACACCATCGCGCGTCAGGCGATGATCCGACAACGCGAGCAGGCGCATCTTGAGCACCTCGGGCAACGACGACGCGCGTACGTCGAAGCGCAGATGAATCGCACTCGACACCTTGTTGACGTTCTGCCCGCCTGCTCCCTGCGCGCGCACAGCCGTCAATTCGATTTCGTTCAGTGGGACCGGGTAACGTGAAGTCATGGCTCGGGTGTTTTGCAATCAGACGCGGGAATAGCCGGATCGATTCCAGTCGTTCGGGCCGCGTGCCAAATGCAGCCCGGCCGGACAATGAACGATAGAATGACCGACAGCGGCGACGCCATGCCGCAATCCGGGCGCCACCTGCGCGGCACTTTACCCGCGTCCTCGGCCGGGCGCATCGAATAAAAAACATTTGCCTGTGTCCGGTACCCTGACGATACTTGCGACACTTCGACATCACACCGATCCGCATGAAAATACGCGCGAGTTTTTTCCTCGAACTGGTGGTCAACCTGCTGTTGCCATGGCTCGCGTATCGCCTCGCCGCGCCGCATTGGGGCGAAACGGGCGGCCTCATCGCTTCGGCGGTGCCGCCGGTTGTCTGGAGCCTTGTCGAACTGGCGCGCTTTCGTCGCGTCGATGCGCTGAGCGTGCTGGTATTGCTGGGCATTGTGCTGTCGATCGCAGCGATGGCGGCGGGCGGCAGGCCGCGCATGCTGTTGCTGCGCGAGTCGCTGGTGTCGGGCGCGATCGGCGTGGCGTTCCTGGTTTCGCTCCTGATGCCGCGGCCGCTCGTGTTCTATCTCGCGCGGGCAACCGTTGCCCGGGAAAAGGCAGACGGCGCCGCGCACATCGACGCGTTGTGGCACGAACGCCCCGCTTTCGCGTCCGAGCTTCGACTGATGACGGCCGTATGGGGCGCGGGCCTGACGCTCGAAACCGCGCTGCGTGCCTTCATGGCGATGACGTGGCCGGTCGAACGCTTTCTCGTCGTGTCGCCGTTCGTGAGCTACGGCATCTACGGCGCGTTGCTGCTGTGGACCGTGTGGTACCGAAAAGGCATGCGCCGACGCGTGACAGATGCCAGCGAGGCCGATGGCGTCGCCGGGTAGCTGTCCAGTCTGTTTGCGCTGCCGGGCCGGTCGGCTCTGACTGGAGAGCCTGGTCTGTCTGGCACGCGTTTCGACAACGCGGGTCATGCGTCACGCTCCAGCGCCTCCGCGATGCGGGCCGCGAGGCCCGAGTCGCGCTGCGTAGGCGTTGCGACCGCCTGCGACAACACTGCGCGCGAACCGATCACTTCAACCCGGTGACGCGCGCGCGTGATCGCCGTATAGACCAGCTCCCGCGACAGCACGCGGCTGAACGTCGAAGGCAGAATAAGTGCGGCGTGCTCGAATTCCGAACCCTGTGACTTGTGGACCGTCAACGCGAACGCGGTATCGTGCGGCGGTAGCGCGGCTGGCGATACCGCGCGCAGGCTGCCATCGCCCGTGCGGAAGTACACCCGCAGCGCGCCGTCCGCGCCCGGCAGTGCGATGCCGATGTCGCCGTTGAAGAGACCGAGCGCGTAATCGTTGCGCGTCACCATGACCGGCCGGCCCGCGAACCAGCCCGCTCCGACCGTCAACGGGACACGCGCCACACGACGCACCTGCGCGGCCACCAACGTATTGATCTGATCGACGCCGCGCAGCCCCGAGCGCGTCGCGCACAGGATGCGAAACTGGTTCAACGCATCGAATAGCAGCGCCGGGTCTGGCGAGCGGGCGGCAAGCGCGTCTGCGAGCGCGTCGGCATACGGGGTGAAACCGGCCGCAAGTCGTGCAACCGTGCGGTCACTCAAAGTGGGCGACGCGTCTTCGTAGAGCGCGGCCACGCACGGTGAGTCAGGATCAGTTGCCAGCGTATCGAGCACTGCGTGCGGGTCGCCGCCACGAATCGCGAGCGACAGCTGACCAATCGCCGAATCCAGACCGAAGCGGTAGTTGCGTTCGAGCCAGACGACGGCATCGGCAAGCGGCGCGGCTGTTTCTCCAGGCTCGCGGCTGGCGCTGCGCTCTTCTCCGTACGGCGGCGCTCCGAACAGATCATCGTCGAATGGCGAAAGGGGCGATGCATTCGCCTTTGCTGACACCACCTGCGAAGGTAACGACGCCACAAGTTGCGACTCGTCGATATCCAGCGCCGCGGCGACCCGCGCGATACCTGTAGCGCTGAAAGCCGGACGCGCGCTGAGTTCCGCGAACACGGCGCCTGCCTCGACCGCCGCAAGCTGATCCTTGTCACCCAGCATCACGAGACGGGTCTGCGGCGCGATCGCGTCGAGCAGATGCGCGGCCATGGCGACGTCGATCATCGATGCTTCGTCGATCACGATCACGTCGTACGGAAGTGGATTGTCGCGATGATGTCTGAAGCGGCCACCCGGTCCACTGCCGAGCAGACGATGCAATGTCCAGGACGTCTGTGGAAGACGCGCGGCAATATCGGGCGGCAGATCGCCGGCACGGGCAAGGAGTGCTTCCTGCATGCGCTGGGCCGCCTTCCCGGTGGGCGCGGCAAGTGCCACGCGCAGATCCGGCGCGGCGTCGAGCAGACACGCGAGGACGCCTGCCACGGTCGTCGTCTTGCCGGTGCCCGGGCCGCCGCTCACGATGGTGAGCCGGCCCGACAACGCCATGACTGCCGCGACGCGCTGCCAGTCGACCGCGTCATCCCGGGAAGAACCGAAATATCGCAGCAGACGTGCACGAAGCGCGTCCGTGTTTTCTGCTGCGTTGTCGCTGACGGGCGCAGGCGCCTCGCCGTTTCCATGCGCCTGCGCGTGCGCATGCGCGACGAGCGCGCGGGCAAGCTGCCGTTCATAGTCGTAATAGCGCGCGAGGTACAGCCTGCCCTGCCCGTCGATGACCAGGGGCCGCAGCGCTGCGGCCTCCTGCGAACCGTCGCAGGCAATACCGCTCGCCGATAGCGCCGCGCGCGCATCCGCTTCCGATGTTTCGTAGCGCCTCGCGAGCACATCGAGCGGCACACAGACGTGACCTTCGGCCGTCGCGCGACTGATCGCGAACGCCGCGCGCTGTGCCCAGCGCACGCTCGATGCGTTGCCGCCGAGTCGCCGTGTCAGCACGCCCAGTCGACGCGCGAAACCTTCGGCGAGCGCCGTGCTGAAATCCGCGGGTGTCGGCAGCGTGACTTCGATGTCGAGTGGCGGTTGTTCAAATGCGCTCATGCCGCGCCTCCATCCATCAAGGCATCCAGTGCAAACACGAGCTCCGCCTGCGGCGTACGTGCGTGGACACCCGCTGCGCCTTCCGCGTGACGCCATTGCGGCCGTACACCCCGCACGAACAGATACAGATAGCCTCCAATATGCGTGTCGTAGGAATAGTCGCGCACGCGTGCGCGCAGATACCGGTGCAGCGCAACCGTGTAGAGCAACGCCTGAAGGTGATACGCGTGACTTGCCATCGCCGCTTCGAGCGACGCCGCAGCGTAGTCATCGGGCGTATCGCCGAGATGGTTCGATTTCCAGTCGACGATCCAGTAGCGACCGCCGTGCTCGACGATCATGTCGATAAATCCTTTGACGAAGCCGCGCAATACACCCGGTTCCAGCGCGACGTCCGGGTAACCGTGCGATATCAGCAGCGCACGCAACGCTGGAAAGTCGAGCGCGTGTGCGGGAAACAGAAACTCGAGTTCGTTCAGGCGCCGCAGCGGATTCAGCGAGGCGAGCGTCATGCCCGGCACGAGTTCGGTCGTGACGACGTCGGTCAGCAGGTTGTGCATCATCGAAGGCATCTGCCGCGCGAGTTCAGGCAGTGCAGGCGCAGGTCGCTCCCGCAATGCGCGTTCGATCGCTCCCGGCCAGGTCCCGGCATCGGCGAAGTCGGCCAGTTCGAACATCCGGTGCAGACATTCACCGGCCGCCGCGCCGCGCGGAAAAGCCAGGATGTCGTCCGGCGCGTGTGCCGGGCGCTGCACGATGACCGGCGCGGCGTTCACGTCCACAGCGACATCGACGATTTCATCGTGATCGGGACGTGCATCTTCCGTTTGCGTGAAAGCTTCTTCGGTGCGCGCGCCGGCCGCCACGAGCCCGCTGAAGCTGGCCATGCGCCATTGATCGCGCAACAGACGACGGTTCATCCGCGACTGCATTTTCGTGCCGTCAGCCTGCTGGTTTTCCAGTGGCACGCGACGCGTCATTGGAGGCAATGCCTCGATCGATACGGGACCGCCCGACAACGCACGCCAGCGCGTCTGCAACACGCTTTCATCCGGTGGCCCGGCGAGCCAGGCATCGAACGTGTGACCGCTACCGGCAACCAGCCAGTTCAGCACGCTGCGGCGCGACTCTTTCGTCGAACGCGACGAAAGGTAGACGCCACCGACGAGATAGCAGCGATACACAGCCCGTGTAAGCGCCACGTAGACGAGCCGCGCGCGTTCCGCCGCCTGTTCGCGGGCGGCAAAACGCTGGGCGCGCTCCGCTTCGTCGTCGTCGCAACCGTAGTGCAGCACGGCCGCGCCTTCATCATCGTGATATTCGCGTGCGTCCGGCAGACCCGATGAAGGCGGTTCGCGCAACTTGCCGTCGTTAAGGAACGGACAGAACACGACCGCGTATTCGAGCCCTTTCGACTTGTGGACTGTCACGATCTGCACGAGATTGCGGTCCGATTCGAGACGCAACTGTGCTTCCTCGCCGCCGCCCTGGGTACGTTGCGCCGCGAGCCAGCGCAGCGTCGGCGCAATACCGGGCTGCGTCGCGGCGCGCGACTGCACGAGTTCGGCGAGATGGTTGACATCGGTCAACCGGCGTTCGCCGTCCACGCCTGCAACCAGCCGTTGCGCGACGCGCAGTTCGCGCATCAACGTGCGCCACATGACCGCGAAGCCGCGCTCGTGCCACAGCATCCGGTAACGCGAAAAACGCTCGACCCAGCTCATCGCATCGGCCGCGTGTGCTGGGTCATTCTGCGTCAACGGCACCTCGGCGATCTGTTCGAGGCGCCACAGCGCGGCGGCATCGAGCCCGAGCCAGTCCGTCGCGAGGGCGGCCCGCAAGCGACGCAGATCGCCGGGTGTGTCGACCGCCGCCAGCACGCGCTCGATCTGCTCCGCATCCAGCGTCGAAAATACCGAAGCCTGTGCAAGTTCGACGCTGCCGACGCCCCACGCGGCAAGCGCCCGTTTGACGAGACTGCCCTGTCGATGCGTCTGTACGAGCACCGCAATATTGCCCGGCGCAAGCGGCACATCGCCGATCGACACCGTGCCCTCCCGCGCGCCGCGCAGCAGGCGCACGATCTCCGCGGCGCACGCTTCACTGGCCTGACGCTGAGCCTCGCGTTTAGCCAACGCGCTTTCGCCTTGCGGCAGCATCCAGATACGAAAGTCGCCACCCTGCCAGTCTGGATCGATGAACGGCGCACGTTGCCGGGCGCCCACGCGCACGGGCTGGTAATCGAGACCTTCCAGCACGAACGCCTGTGGATTGGCCTCGAAGATCCGGTTGCACGCCTCGACGATCGGCGACGTCGAACGTTGGTTGACTGCCAGTGTGTAGCGTGCGGACGCGGCATCGCGCGCAGCGAGATAGGTGTGCAGATCCGCCGCGCGGAAGCTGTAGATCGCCTGTTTCGGATCGCCGACGAGAAAGAGCGGCCCTGCCGGCGCGAAAATGCGATTGAAGATCGCGAACTGGAGCGGGTCCGTATCCTGAAACTCGTCGATCAACGCGGCCGGATAGCGGACGCGCAATGCGTCAGCGAGCCACGGATGGACTGCGAGCGCACGATACAGATTCGACAGCAGATCGTCGAATGACACCACCCGACGCGTACGTTTGCGCGCACTGAGTTCGGCCGGCGCGGTGTCGAGCCATGTCTGGACCAGCGTAAGCCAGCGCGCGCGTTGCGTGGCCTCCGATGCGACGACGGCTGCCGCGAGTTCGTCCGCCAGCGCGAAAAACGGATGTTCAGGTGGCTCGAACCTGACCTTTGTCGCCTTCTTTAGCGCAGACGCGGTCAGCTTCAGCGCGGTGCGCGGCGGTGCTTCGTGAGGATCGTCGCCGGCGAAGTATTCGGTCCACGCGGAGATCGCGGCGCTCACTGCATCCGGCTTGTGCGACGTCTTGCTGAGACGCTCCTGCGTTTCAGCAAGCAGACCGACGATCGCATCGCGTTCGGCTCGCCAGAGCTCACGCGCTTCGTCGAATCGCGCCTGCATCTCCTGCACGCCGGACGCTTCGCCCGTATCGAGGCCGCCCCAGCGCAACTGCGCGAGCGGCTTTTTGAGGCGTCGTGCGAGTTGCTGGTCGAGAGAGACCGGCCCCGCGTGCTTCGCCACGAGCCACGAAGCGAACGCGGGATGCGCGGCCGCGACCGGCTCGACGCGCTGTCGCCAGAAATCAGCAGCGAGTTCGAAGCGCAACGCGGCATCGTCCGCTTCCATATCGAAGGCGAACGGCATCGCCGCCGCGAAAGGCGCTTCCTGCAAGGCCCGCTGACAGAACGCGTGAATGGTGTGAATGGCCGCCTGATCGAACGTCCGTAACGCGCGACGCACGACCTTCGCCGCATCGCCCAGATCGATGCCGTTCTCCGGCGCGAGCGTGGTCTCGAACAGTCTCGCAATAAACGGGTCGCCGCCATCATCGCCGGTTTCGATCGCGCGATCCAGTTCGGCCAGCCGCCCGCGAATGCGTTCGTGCAGTTCCGCCGTCGCCGCCTTCGTGAAAGTGACGACCAGGATCTGGTCGGCGTTCAGATTCTTCTCGAGCAGGAGCCGCACGTACAGCGCGCAGATATTCCACGTCTTGCCCGTTCCCGCCGACGCCTCGATCTGGTTCACGCCATCAAGCGGGCACGCGAAGACATCGAGTTCTTCCGCCGCCGTTGCATGCGTCCACGATGCGCCGCTCATGATGCGCTCCGCAGATGCTGGACAAGCGGCTTGAAAACGATCGCGGCGAGCGTGCCGAACGGTTCGTCGAGCGTGAGCGGCGTGCCGCGCAAGGCGATCCTCAGCGCCGCGTCGTCGGATTCGCCGCGCACGCGGTCGTTGATCCATGCGCCCTGCGCGGCTGAATCGCTGTCATTGATTCTGGCCCACGCGCTTTTTGGGAAAAAGCGCAACGGCATCATGCGTCCCGCCCGATACAGTGCGGCAAGCGGCGCAAGTTCATCAAGAGGAGCCTCGACGGGCGCGAGTTCGAATGTATCGCCACTGCCATGCCAGACCGTGCGCCGCGGGCCGGACGGATCCTGCGCGCAATAGACGAGGTGTGCAAGCCACGCGGACAGATAGTCGCGCGCCGTGGGCCGCGAATAGCGAAAAATCACCTGACCGGTTTCCGTCAGGAGGTTGAGCGTGCCATGCAGCTGGAACGGCGTTTGTTCAGCAGCCTGTCGTAGCGCGGCGTCGGATGCGCTGAACAACGCCACGTCACCGGTATCCGGCCAGCGCGGTGTGATGTCGAGCGCGAAGTGCAAACGCTCGACGCCCGCCGTGAGTTCGCGTCGTACGTTGTCCGCCAGTTGTCGCAACGCGCCGAGTTCACGCGCGCGCCAGACGGCCCCGGTCGCGCCGCCTGGCAACTCAGGGCTCGCCTCTGCCACGCGACGCGCGCGCGCAAACGCGTCATCGTCCACATCGCGTTCGAGGAGACCGGGCAACAGACGGTCAGCGAGCGCGTCCCGGCCCGCGTAGTCGAGTTCAAAAGGTTCGATATCGAGCAGTTCACCCTGAGCGTCGGACAGTACGATGCCGAGCCGGTCGCGCAAAATCGCGCGCGCTGGATGGCGCCAGAAATGCAGAAAACTGTCGAACGCGACGGGTGCTGCCGGCTCGGCCGGCAACGGTTCTGCAAAGAATGGCGCAACGGCTGCGCCATGCGGCGCTGCCAGCAAACCGGCGAGTTCCGCGCGATCCACATCGTACGTAAAGAGCCCGCGGTTCGACTCGAAATAGTCAGCCGCGAACGGCTGCAAAGGATGCTCAACGATGAATGCGCGCCGCGCGAGATCCGTTTCGGCAGGGGTCGCATCCGACCCTGACGAAACACGCGCCAGATGATCGAGCAGCTCGTCGACCAGCGCTGCCGGCGGCAACGACGCGTTATCGCGAATGCTGCGCCCCGTATAGGCAATCAGCAGACGGTCGCGTGCGGCCAGCAGCAGGTCGAGGAACAGGTTGCGTTCGTCATCGCGCCGCTGGCGGTCCCCCGCCTTGCCGAACGCAGCCATCAGATCGAATTCGTCCGCGCGCGCAAGGCTTGGCAGCACGCCGTCGTCCATGCCTAGCAGACACACGACGCGATACGACAGACCGCGCAGGCTGGTCAGCGACGAGAACGTCACGCTACCCCATGGCACGCCACCGCGCGCGGGATCATCGAGCGCTTCGGCGAACGCCGCGCGCACCACTGCCGCCGGCAACGTCACGTCCCTCGCGCCCGCGTGCATTGCTTCCCCCATGGTGTCGAGCGCATCGCGCACGTCCGAGAGCGCATCGGCGAACAGCACGCCGCCATCGAAGCACTGACCGAGCGTTTCCAGCAATAGCTGGGTCCATTCCGCCGGCGTGTGCTCGGTCTCGCAAAGACGCGCGAAGGCGTCGATATCGTCGACAAAGCGCGCGAGCCGCCCCAGCAGTTCCGCATCCGAACCATCGGCGCCTTCCACCGGCAACCAGGCGTCGACGGGATCGCCGCCGTCAGGCATTGCGTAGCCAAGGAACAGGCGCGTGAGTGCGTCCGAGAACGTGTGGCGCGCGATAGGCACCGCCGCGTCGTCCGGCTCGACGGGTGCGAGACCGCGACGCGCCCCTGCGGCTGCCAGCCATTCCTGCGCTGCTTCGAGCGCAACGGCGTCGATGCCATAGCGCGCGCCGATCGCATCGACGCGCAGCCATTCGATCAGTTCCGGCGCGCCCACACTGCGGTCTGGCAATGCAAGCCAGTCGAGCAGCACGCGCGCGACCGGATTGGCCTGCGAAGGCGGCAAGCCGGTGATGCGATAGGGAATGCGCCGCGTGTCACCCGACGGCGCCGTGCCGAACACCGCATCGATCAGCGGACCGGCCGCACCGAGGTCGGGAAATGCGACGAGTACGTCCGACGGCTGAAGGTCGTCGAACTCGTCGAACCAGCCTAGCAGCCGGTCGTGCAGCACTTCAAGCTGACGCGACAGGCTGTGACAGATGTGGACCTCGACGCCATGTTCGACGGGCGGCTCGCTTCCCGCCTCGTCGTGCAAATCGAGAATCGCGTTCTGTACACGGGCAAGCCAGCTCGAGGCAGGGTTCTCGACGAAGTACGACACTTCGCTCGACGCAGCGCTCTCCGTCAGTTCATGAAGCATATGCAGTTGCGCCTGGGTCTGCCTGCCCCACTCCGCGAGCAGCGGATGACCCACTTCCTGGAAATCGAGTTGATCTGCGGCATCGAGCGATTCGATACGGCCTTCGCTGACGAGATCGAACCAGTACTCGCGGCACGGGTTCATCACATAAAGACGCACGTCGACCCAGCGCGACAGCTCACGCAGGAGCGCGACGTGCAGCGGCGGCATGGTCGGCAGCGCAAACACGCTGACGGACTCGGGCCAGTTCGCCCGCGCGACGGCGTCGAGATCGAGCCTGCGCACTTCGTCAAGAAAGCGATACGCGGGCGGCGTTGCGTCGGACGGCGATTGAACGTCGCCCGCGACTTCCATCGACAATGCGCGCCAAAGCGCAGCCTGCCAGCGTTCGTCCTCGCGGATGGCGTCGCTACCGCCCGTGAGCCGCGGACCGCGATCGTTCGCCGGACCGGAAGCGCCCGCGAAGATCGAACCGCCCGCCTGCCATTGCGTGAGCCACTCCGGCCGGTATGTCAGATAGTGGTCCAGCACGGTGGCGATGCGACGTGCCAGTTCGTAACGCATCGGCGAATCGGCCGCATCGAGATAGCTGCGCAGCCGCGGCGACGCGCTCCATGGCGCGCCGTCACCCTCGCCGAGCAGACGATAGCAACGCCACACGAGCCGGTCAGGCGCGAAAGGCGAATGGACAGGCACGGGAATCACGCCACCGATGCGCGCCCACAGCCACTGCGCGAGATAGCCAAAGTTGACATTGGCGCAGACGCCATGCCGCTCTGCAATATCGATTTCCAGCTGGCGGCGCACCGCGGCGCTCGGAACGATGACGGACTGCGCCGTCCACGGATCAGACGGTGCAGCGGACAGATCGTCAAGCAACGCGGCCGCGAGCGTCTCGTATCGGTTCGAGTAGAAGAGCTGGAGCATGGAGCCTATGGAAACGGGCGCCGCCGCCCCGACAGAAGACGACGACAGACATTGAGGCGACAGCATAACAAAGGCATCGATCGCATAGAACCTGGCCGAACGGATGAGGTCAGAGCACAGGCAAAATCAGTTAGACTCGACGCAGCTTGAGTCTGGCCCCTCAATCGTTTTTACGTTTCCCTCAACTCAGGAAAACCCAGGCAGTCGATGCGCTATTCGGTCGAAATCAAGAAATTTTTGTACAGCCAGTACTTCTATGGCGGACTGCGCATCGCGGTGGGCGTGTCGTTACCGGCCGTCCTGTGTCTCGTCGTGTTCCACAACCGCGATCTGGGGTTTACGATCGCGACCGGCGCCCTCGGCGCCTGTGTCGTCGACATGCCGGGGCCGCTCAAGTACAAGCACAACGAGATGCTTGCCTGCAGCGTGATCGGGTTTCTGTCTGCACTTGCCACCGGGCTCGCCACGGTCAATTCTGTCGCGCTCTGGTGCACGGTCGTACCGCTCACCTTTGTGCTGTCGTTAATCGTTGTCTACGGCAACCGCTGGCCGCAGATCAGCTTCGCGACGCTGTTCATGATGATCATGACGCTCGAGGAGCACTTCACGCCGCTGCAGGCGCTCGTCAATGCTTCGTGGATTCTGCTGGGCGGGCTCTGGTACACGTACTGGGCAACACTGGTCAGCCACTGGATGATGCATCGCATTGAACAGCAGGCGCTGGCGGAGAGCGTGTTCGCGTGCGCCGATTATCTGCTAGCCCGCTCCGATTTCTATGATCTCGATCACGACCTCGACGAGTGCTACCGCAATCTGGTCGCGAAGCAGATTGCAGCGGTCGAACGTCAGGATGCCGCGCGCGACATCGTGCTGCGTAATCTGCCGAAACTGAAGAGCGGCAAGCTGGATGGCCGCCGGGCCTCACTGTTCAATCTCTTTATCAATACCGTCGACCTGCATGAACTGATCGTTGGCGCGCACACGGACTATCCACTGGTGCGCAATACGTTTGGCGGCTCGGACCTGCTCATCTTTTACCGTGATCTGATGCGAAAGGTCGCGGCGGATCTCGAGGACATCGGGCTGGCCGCGTTGCGTAACCGGCCGCCGCGGCTGCGCATCAGCATGAAGGCTGAACTGCGGGCGATCGAATTCGAGATCGAACTGCTGCGCAAGAACGATCTGCCATCGAAGAACCCGGAGGCCTACGCGGCGGTGTCCGCCACCTTCCGGCGCGTCTGGAGCGCGACGCGTCTGATAGACAAGATGCGCAGGAGCCTCTCTGACGACGCCGACGTGACAGAAACAGAAGTCCGCGTCGACCAGGCGCTGTCGCGTTTCATTTCGAGCCGTCGCGTGCCGTTCCGGCAGATCTTCTCGAATCTGACCATGGCGTCGCCGAGTTTCAGGCATGCGCTGCGCGTGACGATCGCCGTGGCGGTTGGCTTCTGGCTCGGCCGGTTATTGCCGCTAACGAACGCGTACTGGATCGTGATGACCACCGTCATCATCCTGAAGCCCGGTTATTCGCTCACCAAGCAGCGTAACGGACAGCGGATCGTCGGTACGATGATCGGCTGCGGCGCCAGTATCGGGCTGATGATCTTCGTCAAGGAACCGCACGTCCTGCTGATCGTGATGTTCGCGTCGATGGTGATGAGCTACAGCCTGCTGCTATTCAACTACACGGCAAGTGTCGTGTTCACCTCGTCGTACGTCTTGCTGATGTTCCATCTGCTGGCGCCGGGCAGCCTGCACATCATCGGCGAGCGGGCGATCGATACCGTCGTAGGGTGTGCGATCGCGATCGCCGCGAGTCATCTGTTCCCGTACTGGGAATACCGGCTGATGGGCAAGCTCGTCAACGACATGATCTCGGCGACGCGGCAGTATCTGGAAGCCAGCTGGTGGTGGAGCGGCAGGCCCGGCGCGGCCGCCGCCGGCATTTCCGCAGCCGCGGTGACTGAAGCCGGCGCACGGGCACCCGTCGCGGCGATGGCTGAAGCGTCGGCAGGCGGTGAGGCGGTTGTGCTTGTGCCGGCAGGTGGCGACACGGCGGTGCTTGCGCCGTCCGTCGTCGGCAATGCAGCGCTCAAACCCACTGCCGGCAGCGCGGCCGCCGTACCTGGTGTGTCCGCGAAAGCATCCACTACGCCTGCTGCGGCGTCGCCTGCTGCAGCGGCTGCCGCCAGCGCGCTCGACCGTGACTTCCGCTATCGTCTGGCGCGCAAGAACGTGCACGTCGCGTTTGCGAATCTCGGCCAGGCATTCCAGCGGATGATGCTCGAACCGAAGTCGGCGCAGAAGTTCGTGCCCGAACTCAACGATCTGCTGGTTCGCAGTCACGTGCTTGCGTCGCATATCACGGCCGCGGCGCCGCTGCTGCGCACGGCCGCGCAGCAAAAGGACGGCGTGTCACTCCAGTCGCTGCAACGGGCACTCACCGTCGTGCGGGAAAGCCTGACAGAAGCCGAAACGGGTAACCCGCCGCCGTCCGATCAGACCGACATCGTGAAGCAGCTCACGCGCGAACTCGATGCAACAGTGGTGGCAGCGGGACAGTCGCCGGACTATTCGGCGGATGCGGTTCACGACCTGAAACAGCTCGCGCATCAATGCAAGCAGATGGTCGCCGCGTCGCACCAGATCCGCAAGGACGCCAGCGTGATCCGATTGCCGGAAGACTAGACGCAAGACCCGGCGCAAGTGATGCGCAGTTGAGGCGCCGTTCCGGCCGGCTCAGCTGCAAGCTGCGTGCGCCGGCATCAACCTGCGGCGTGACATCCCGAAACCTGAAACTGCTTTACTGCGACGCGCCAGTCGCAGCGTTCGGGCCCGTCGTCGTTGTCAGCGAAGCGGCCTTGGGCATGGATGTGCTTTGCTGATCGAACTCACGCTTTTCTTTGGTCGCGTTGTAGGCCACCGTCCCGATCACCATCAGCACGACGACCACGATAAAGACGGCAATGCCAAAGGTCGGATTCTTCTTGCGCGGTTCGTTCATGGGGTATCAGATTGCGGGTTGTGTCGAAGGAAGCGGCATTCTACGCCCGCAGTGCTTGCACTCTGCTTGCAATGCACCTGACATTGCGCGTGAAGGCACCCACTACACGTGCCGCCGCATCGGCAGCGCCCCGTGAAACCTGCCAGGCGCACCGCGTCATCTCGCGCGAGGCAACTTACGCGATCGCCGCAGCGCGCACCGGCAGCGCCGTCGAATATTTGATCTGCTCCATCGCAAAACTGGAGCTGACGTCGTAAAGCGGCACGGCGCGAATCAGCAGCTTGTAGACGCGATCGTAGTCGTCGATATCGGACACGACGACGCGCAGCAGATAGTCCGTCTCCCCGCTCATCCGGTAAACCTCGACCACCTCCGGAATGTCCTGCACGGCCCGCGTAAAGGTCTGCGCCCATTCTTCCGTGTGCTGGTTCGTGCGCACGGCTACAAATACCGTCGTTCCGACGCCCAGCTTGCGCGGATCGCACAGCGCCACCTGCGCCCGGATCACGCCGGCTTCCTTGAGTCGTTGCACGCGTTTCCAGCATGGCGTCTGCGACAGGTTCACCTGCTGCGCAAGTTCGGCGATCGGCATTGTTGCGTCGGCCTGAAGCAATTCCAGCAGCTTCCGGTCGATGAGGTCCATTCCCATGAGAGCACCCAGGTAGAAAATTATTCTATTTTTAAGCTATTGGATGAAATTATATGGAAACTCTTTCTCCGTGCAAACCGGTATAAATGTCATTGTTCGATCACCACACAACAACGACTTTCCACTCCGCCATGAGCCACCACGCCGACCTGATTCTCCTCGACCGTGCCGCCCTCGCCACCGTCGCGGCACCCGCCGCGGACGCCGGATATTTCCGTTCGCACGCGACGCAGGCTACCCGGCCTCGATCAGCCATCGATCAGCTATGTCGTTCGCTTGACGATGCCTTCGAAGAATCAGTCCAGTCCGGTGACAACGCCGAGCCATCGCATCGCGCAGCCTTCGCTCGCGCCGTGCGCGCCGCCCTGGCCAGCGCCATCGCCGATGCCACGCTGTTGACGGCCGCACAGCGCGAAGGCTCGGTCGATTCGTACCGCCGTCATCTGCTCGCCGCCGATCCGCTCGGCCGCTATGCCGTCGCCGCGCTCGTGTGGATGCCCGGTCAGATGAGCCCCGTGCATGCGCATCACACGTGGTGCGGCTATGCCGTTATCGAAGGCACGCTGACCGAGAAGGTTTTCGAATGGAGCGAAGCCACGCAGTGCGCCTCCCAGGTGCGGACGCACCCGCGCGCGAGCGGCGCCGTCTCGTTCACACGCGCCGGTCGCTCGGGCATTCATCAGCTTGGGAATGCCTGCAACGCACGCGCCGTTTCGCTCCACCTGTACGGCGTGCCGGGCGAACAGATCGCCACGCATGTGAACGATCTGTTGCGCGTCGCTGCGGAGACCGCGGGCGCAGTTGATCGCACCTTCGCCTGAAACTAGCTTTTGCCGGCCTCGCCGGCAGTCGGAATCTGCGGCGCGACGGGCGCCGTTTCACCCGTGGAAGGCGGCGCCGGACGCGGCGCATGCGAAACATCGCGCGCCGGCGCCCCAACCGGTCCCGCCGAACCGCCGGGCCCTGAACCCGAACCGGACGGCCGGCCAGAACCAGAGCCAGAGCCCGCGGCATGCATCGGCGCATGCAGCTCTTCCTGCGCGACGTCCACCCCGGCTTCGTCCTTCGTCGACGTGTACACGCGCATTTGCGGAACCGGAATCTCGATGCCCGCGTCGTCCATCTTGCGTTTGAGCCGCAGGTTGAACGCCCGCGCAACACTCCATTGCTGCAGCGGCCGCGTCTTGATCTGTCCTTTGACGACCATCCAGTTCGGATCGAACCGGTCGAGCCCCCACACTTCGACCGATCCCAGCATCTCACGCCGATAACGGAAATCAGCCATCAGATCGGCGCCAACTTCGCGGATCAGGCGCGTCACCTGATCGACATCCGCCGAGAACGGCACGCGCACCTCGAACACCGCATAGGCGAAATCGCGCGACAGATTCTTCACGATCTTGATCTGCGAGAACGGAATGGCGTGAATCGCGCCCTGCCCGTCGCGCAGACGGACGGTGCGGATTGTCAGATGCTCCACCGTGCCCGCGTGACCACCGTCGACGTCGATCCAGTCGCCCACTGAAACCGTGTCTTCGAGGATGATGAAGAGGCCCGTGATCAGGTCGGTCACGAGCGACTGTGCGCCAAAACCGATCGCAAGCCCGATCACGCCCGCGCCGGCTAGCAGCGGCGTCACGTTGATGCCGAGATTCGCGGCCGTCACGATCCCGGCGATCGTCAGGATCGAGACCAGCAGCGCGTTGCGTACGAGCGGCAACATCGTGCGCGCACGCGTGCTCGGGTTGCGCCCCTTCGTGCGCGGGCTGCTCGGGTTGAGCGCGTCGAGAATCGCCGTATCGACCAGAATCCAGATCAGCCACGCGACAAACACCGTCGTGATGATCGCCGTCGCCGCGTGCGCGACGCCCCGTACAGCGACGCTTTCCTCGACGATTTGCGCGAGCGAAACGTCCCACAATCGCGCGGCGAATTCGAGGAACGCGAGCCAGATGAAGAGCACCATCAGCGTGCCGACGAAGCGCAGCAGCCGCGTCACATAGGGTGAGCGACGCCGGCGCCGCGCGTCGCCGGGACGTGTGATGCGCATCACAATCGCGCTCAGGAAGAATGCCAGCACCAGCAGGAGCGCCGTCAACACCGAAATCTGCAGCACGTTCTCGCTGGTGCCGATGCCCGCGATCGTCGCGACCACCGAAACGGCGGCGAGCATCAGCATCGGTAGATGCCAGAGCGATGCGAGCACGTCGAACGCATCGGTGGCGGCTTTATGGCTGTGCCGCTGCTCATACGAGCGGTTACGGATCAAATGCGCAACCGGACGGCGGAATGCGAGCGCGAAATAGCCCGTGAGCACCGCGGCCGTCATGTTCGCGGCGGTCGAGACCAGCGCCGCGAGATTCGAGCCAAGCTCATGCGCGACGTCGTAATTCACGGCCGCGTCGCCAAGCGCGCTGCAGATGCCGATCACGAACAGCAACCGGCGCCCACGCTCCAGCAGCAGCCGCACTGCGACACGCCGGTGCCCGGAGCCGAACAGCGAAAACATGATCAGACAGATCGACGAAAACACCGCACCGGCGACGATCGCATACGCGATCACCATGCCGAGCGTGCGCCCCAGTGCATTGGGCATCGCGCGCGCAAACAGCAGCGCGGCAACGAAAGCAACGATCCAGGGCCCGACGCGCCGTAGCGCGAAAACCAGCAACTGGCGCGTAGTGGGATTCGGCTTCAGTTCGTAGACGATGCCAAAGCGCGCATACAACCGCCTCTGCACGAAAATCAGGCCTCCCGCGCATGCGCCCCAGCCCGCCAGCATCGCAACCATATCGAGCAGCACACGGCCGAACGACTCGCGCCCCTGACTGGCGACGATCGTATAAAACTCGTTGCCGGCCGCATTGAAGCGCCCCGCCCAGTAACGCAGCGGCGTGCGGCCATTGTTCACGTCGGTTTCGACCGATGCGATGCCCGAGGCGATCGCGCCGAGCAGACCCGGGCCCGGCTGCGCGGGCGCGGCGGGGCCGACGGTCTGCGATACGTCGCGCAGCTTTTTGAGCTGGGTAACGAGTGCGGCGCGCTGGCGGTCGTTATCGAGCGTCGAGATGACATTGTCGAGCGAATGCGACAGTTCGGCCTGGCTCGCCGCCGAGGGCGCAGACGCCGCTGCGGGCGCCGAACCCGCGGACGCCGACGACGCCGTCGCACTGTTGATCAGGCTCTGCAACGCGGGGATCACCGGCGTACCGGCCGCCCGCGCCGTGCCGGGCGCGGCCGTCAGCACTACGGCGCACAGCATCACGGCCAGCCACATGTACGCGGACCACGCGGCACGCCACGATGCGGTGCGCCCGGAGTCGGAATGGCGGCGGGAGGAAGGACGTGCCGGAAATGCCGGAAATAGCGGAAGTGCGGCGTGAGCGGCCGGTCGCGCGTCGCCTGACGGCGCGGCCCTGGGTTCACGCCGCGACGGGCATGACTTCATGAGATTCAGTGACAAAACGGGACACGTCAGTGTAGCCGTAGTTGCGGCGCAACCCCATTTACATGCGTAACCGGATGTTAGGACACTTGCACATGTCGGCGCGATCTGGCGTTCGCCTCAAACCCGCCAGATCACGCCTGTCAGCCCACTGTCAGCCCACCGTCAGCCCAGTCAGACAAGCGGCCTGTCAGTAAGCCACCGTCGCGATCTGCCGGACGAAGCCGCCCTGTTCGAGTTCGTCGACGAATGCGATCGCGTAGTCTTCGGCGGAAATCTGGCTGTTGCCATCCTGATCGACGACCAGTACGTTCGCGGCCGTGCGGAACGTGCCCTTCCGCTCGCCCGGTGCGATCAGCGCGGCCGGCGCGAAGAACGTCCAGTCCAGGTCGCTGACGGTGCGGAAGTACGCGAGGGCGTCGCGGTGCGCGAGGGCGATCGCCTTGTACGCGTCCGGGAAGCCGTCCGTGTCCACCAGTTGCTTGCCGGGCGCGACTTCGAGCGAACCGGCGCCGCCCACGACCACGAGGCGCTTCAACCCCGCCTTGCGCACGCCCTCGACCAGCGCCTTCGACGCCGTCACGATCGCGCCCAGATCCGACTGCGGCGGTGCATAGGCGCTCGCGACGACATCGACGCCGCGGACCGCATCCGCAACACTCGCCGCGTCAAGCACATCGGCAGACGCCGCCTTCAGGTTCGCCACACCCGTCGGGACGCGCTCCGGATTGCGCGACAGCGCCGTCACCGCGTGCCCGCGACGCGCCGCTTCCGCCGCGATCCGCGAACCGACCATGCCCGTCGCGCCAAAGAGTGCGATTTTCAGTGCCTTGCTCATCGTGATACTCCTTTGAAATGCTTATATGTAACCATGTCGATTACATATAACGCGGAAAAAAGAGGGGCTTCGCCCCCCGTCTGAATCGTGTGTCTTCGAACTTCGCTTTGAACTTCGCTTTGAACATCGCCTCGCGCTATCCGCCCCAGCGACCCGGCGCCTCAGCCGCGCACACGCTTTTTGCGTTCGCGTTGCCGCTCTGCCCGCTCGACGTCCGCCGTCGCGTCCGCGAGCGTGCGTGACGCGAGTGAGGCTTCCATCGCCTGCTGCGCGTCGTCGATGATGTCGCGCAGCACAACCTGGATATTGCGCCCGACCATGCACGCCGGGTTCGGCTCCTCGCGATGCAGCGCGAACAGCTGCGCGTCATCGACGGCTCGATAAATCTCCAGCAGCGTGATGTCTTCCGGCGCGCGCGCCAGCAGCGCGCCGCCGCCCGCGCCGAGTTGCGACGTGGTGAGCCCGGCCTCGGACAGCATCGACAGCAACCGGCGAATCAGCACCGGATTCGTGTTCACGCTACCCGCGATGATGTCCGACGACAGCGGCACGCCTTCCTGTAGCGACAGCAGCGCCAGCACGTGCACAGCAAAGGCAAACCGGCTACTCGTATTCACAGCGACCGTATCCGACGACGATGTGTAACCATGGTAATTACATTTAACGGCTGCGTCAAATCACACTCACTTGTCCATCTGCTTCTGGGCGTCGGTCGAATCCGTCGAGGTGGACGTCGACGTCGAAGCCGACGACGAAGTGCCCGCGCTCTGATTCGACCATTGCTGAAGCTTGCGTCCCGCCGTCTGCAGGCCTTCCCCCGTCATCGAAGCCGCGTGATCGATCGCCGCGCCCGTAGCGCTGGCGGCGCCCTGCAGGTTGGCCTGCGCCGACGAAGCGAGACCGGCAGGATCGATCCTGATTGTCGGTGCCGACGCGGCGGAATTGAGATTCTGCTCGGCGGTCGCGCGCGTGGCGTCGACCTGCTGGCCGACATAGCTCGCGGCCTGGTCGAGTTTCTGGCCCGCGGCCTGCGCTGCGTCGTCGAGCTTGCCGCCGACCTGCCCCGCCGACGCATCGTTTTTCTGACACGCGGCAAGCGCGCCGAGCAGCGCCAGTGCAAAGGCCGTGCGGCGAATCACAGGGTGGGTGTAAATAGAGATCATCACAGGAGTGAGCCGCGTGGCGCGGCTTCGGTATACGGAAACGCCGTAATGATACGCCGTAGCGCGAACGGCCTGTTACACGCGCTTTTCGCCCCGCTTTTCGCAGGCTTTTCCCGCTGTTCATTGCGCTCGTCCGTCGTGGTTCTGTCAAGGACGATGGAGTAGACTGCGTGAACGTTCGATGTGTTCCACCCACAACTGGAGGCATGCGATGGCAGCGAAGAAGATCCTTTTTCTGACCGGTGATTTCGCCGAGGATTACGAAACGATGGTGCCGTTCCAGGCGCTGCAGGCAATTGGCCATGTCGTTGATGCGGTGTGCCCCGGCAAGAAAGCCGGCGACCGCATCAAGACCGCGATTCACGATTTCGAAGGTGATCAGACGTACACCGAGAAGCCAGGCCACCAGTTCGCACTCAACGCCACCTTCGACGACGTCGATCCGACCCAGTACGACGCGCTCGCGATCGCCGGAGGCCGTGCGCCGGAATATCTGCGGATGAATCCGAAAGTGATCGACATCGTGCGCCAGTTCGCCGAAGCAAAAAAGCCGATCGCGGCAGTCTGTCACGCGGCCCAGTTGCTCGCCGCCGCCGATGTGATCCGCGGCAAGCGGATCTCGGCTTACCCGGCCTGTGCCGCCGAAGTGAAAATGGCCGGCGCTGATTATGCGGATATCCCGATCGACGCCGCCGTGACCGATGCGCCCTTCGTCACCGCGCCGGCCTGGCCGGCGCATCCGGAATGGATCCGCCAGTTCCTCGTGCTGCTCGGCACGCGTATCGAACTGTAGAACGCCTCAGTTGGGCTGCGGCCGGACCGCAGCCCGGCCGCCGTCATCTTCCCTGCCCTGCCATTTGAGACCCGTCTGATTTTTCCGAAGAACGCGCTTGCCTATAGTCGCCGGTCGACTTTTGAGAGCCTTTCGATGGAACTGACAGACTGGATGATCATCCTTGCGGTCGCGTTGATGACGATCGCATTTTTCTGCACGCGCGCGCGCGCCAACTGGTCGCTTGAAAACCGCGTGCGACGCCTGACCGGAACGCGGCTGCTCGTGCAGGCCGCCCTCGCGCTGTGGTCCGCGCTGCTACTCCTCCAGCGCGGCGTTTTCGCGCTCGAAGACATTGCCGGGCTGCGTCTCGCGCCGCATACGGTCATGGCGGGTGCCCTGATGCTGATCGCCGTCGCCTGCTACTGGTCGGTGCGCGGCAGCAGGTTACTGAAACCGCGCCGGCTCTTCGCCGCGTCCTAACGCCACATCCTCGGGCCACGTCCCAGGGCCGCGCGTGAAGTCGCGTCCTAGGTTTTCGCTTCACTGACGGCGACGTCAGGCACGTCGCGCGTCTCCCTTGCGGCCTCCGGCAACGACAGATAAAACGTCGTTCCGGCGCCTTCCACCGACTCCGCCCAGACGCGGCCGCCGTGCCGCTCCACCACCCGTCGCACGAGCGCGAGTCCGACCCCCTCGCCTGGCGCCACGTTGCCATGCAGCCGCTGGAACGCGTTGAAGAGCCGCGGCAGTGCGACTTCCGGAATGCCGAGTCCGTTGTCCCTCACGTAGAAAATCCGCAGTGAATGCACGCCGGGGGGCGCCGGCGTCGTGCCGATCTCAATACGCCCTTCGCGCGACGGATTCAGATAATTCACCGCGTTGCCGATCAGATTGCCGAACACCTGTTCGAGCGCCGTCGCGTCGCCCCATACCGTCGGCAGTTCGCGCACGATGATCTGCGCGCCGCGCGCCCGGATCGACACCTGCATCGCGTCGATCACGCGTTGCACGATATCGGCGACGTCAACATGCTGTTGCCGGTACTCCACGCGTCCGACGCGCGACAGGCGCAGCAACGCGTCGATGATGTGCGATGCGCGCAGCACGGCCGTCTGCAGGTAGCGAAGCGCCTCGCTGATGTCTTCGTCGATGAGCCGTTCGATGTGCCCGCGCTGCGTCGCGGTCAGCGACGACGCGCGCACCGCCGCGCGCAGGTCGTCGCACGCGTGGATCAGTTCCTTCGAAAAGCCCTGCAGATTGACGAGCGGCGAGCGCAGATCGTGCGACACGCTGTGGATAAACATCTCGTTTTCCTGCGTCTGCTGCCGCAGCGTCTCGTTGATGCGTGCGAGTTCACCTGCGCGCCGGGCGAGATCGGACTGGAAACGCGCCTGCAGGCGATCGGCTTCGAGCAGGCGCCGGCTGGTTTCGTGCAGCGTCACGTCGAGCCGCGCAATCTCGTCCGTGCCTGGGGCAAGCGGCGCGAGCGGCTCGTTCCGCGCAAGACGTTGCGCATTGCTGGACAGCGCGGCAAGCCGCCCGCGCAGACCGCGCGCCAAAAGCCCAAACGCAATCCCGGCGAACAGAATCGAACCGAGCACCGCCGCGACGACCAGCATTTGCTGACGCTCGCGCGCCGTCGCAGCGGCCGCTGTACGTGCGATATCGAGACGCCGCTCTTCCTGCTGGAACGCAGTGATCCGCGTGCGGACGCGATCGAGCACGGCTTCCGCCGTCGGGTCGCGAAAACGGTCGAGCACTTCGGCGCGTCGCCCGGAGCGCAGCAGATCCTGAATCCGGTCGGACCATTGCCGGTAAGACTGGATCGCCTGGCGAATCTGCACGGCGCGCTCGACCTGCGACGGGTTATCCGCGACCAGTTCGACGAGCTGGTCGATCCGTCGGTCGATGTCCATCCACATCGCGATCGGTGTGGCCGCGCCGGCGTCGCCGGAGACGGCCGAGCCGCGTAGACGCACGGATTCGAACTGCACGGGATCGAGGATCGCGGTGGTGTGACGCAGCACGTCCTGGCTGTGAATCGCCCAGCGCTCCGCATTGGCCGCGTCGGCCTGGGCCTCGACGACGCCTGCCAGCAGCGCCAGTTCGAACAGCGCGGGAATCGCGATCAGCAACAAGCCTTTGGTGGTCAGTCTCATGCGCGCGAAAGGAAGGTCCAGATGCGGCGGACGCCGCTCCGGGACGGCCATTATGTCGGCGTTTGCACGGGATGACAAAGGCGCCGTTTCGTCTCGTTTGGAGACAGGCGGTCGTCGGCTTCACGTAAGCGCGAAAGGTGAAGCGTCGCTGAAATGCTGTCGTCAGCAAATCGAATCAGCGCGTAAACGAAATCGAAGATATTGCCCCGATACGAGACACACCGCGCCCACTTATAAGCCAAAAGCACCTTCATGGTGCATTTTAGTTTCGTTTCAAGGTCGTCTTCGAAACGAAGAATGCCGGCAAAAACCATACTGGTGCCAGCATGCACCGCGATAAACCGCAACGGGCCCCTATTTGGCCCACTTCTTGCGTTCCGTGCCCGGTTTTTGCGCAAAGCGAGACTCACGGATGGAAAGCTTGAAGACCGGCACCGATACGCTGTTTCTGTTGATCGGCGCCGCCATGGTGCTGGCGATGCATGCGGGCTTCGCATTTCTCGAACTGGGAACAGTGCGTAAAAAGAATCAGGTCAACGCGCTGGTGAAAATCCTCGTCGATTTTTCGGTATCGACGATCGCCTATTTCTTTATCGGTTACACGATTGCGTACGGCGTGCAGTTCTACGATTCCGCCGATGTCCTCGCCGCCCACAACGGCTACGCGCTCGTGCGCTTCTTCTTCCTGCTGACCTTCGCGGCCGCCATCCCGGCGATCGTTTCAGGTGGCATCGCCGAACGCTCGAAATTCAACCCGCAACTGTTCGCGACGTTCGTGCTGGTCGGCTTCGTCTATCCGTTCTTTGAGGGTATTGCGTGGAATGGCCGGTTCGGTATCCAGAACTGGATCGCCTCGACGTTCGGCGCGCCGTTCCACGATTTCGCGGGCTCCGTGGTGGTGCATGCGTTCGGCGGCTGGGTCGCGCTGCCCGCCGTGCTGCTGCTCGGCGCGCGCCACGGACGCTACCATCGCGACGGGCGCATCGCCGCCCATCCGCCGTCGAACATTCCCTTTCTCGCGCTCGGCGCGTGGGTGCTGGCGGTAGGCTGGTTTGGTTTCAACGTGATGAGCGCACAGACCATCGACAAAATCAGCGGCCTCGTCGCCGTCAACTCGCTGATGGCGATGGTCGGCGGCACCTTGACTGCGTGGGTCTCGGGCCGCAACGACCCTGGCTTCACATACAACGGACCGCTCGCCGGGCTGGTCGCGGTCTGCGCCGGGTCCGACGTGATGCACCCGCTCGGCGCGCTGGTGACGGGCGGCATCGCGGGCGCGCTGTTTGTCTACATGTTCACGTGCGTGCAAAACCGCTGGAAGATCGACGACGTGCTCGGCGTCTGGCCGCTGCACGGCCTGTGCGGCGCGTGGGGTGGCATTGCCGCAGGGATTTTCGGACTGCACGCGTTCGGCGGACTCGGTGGGGTATCGCTGGGCGCGCAGATCGTCGGTACGCTGGGCGGCGTTGTCGTGGCGTCGCTGGGTGGTACGGCCGTCTACGGCGCGATCCGCGTGACAGTCGGCCTGCGGCTCGACCAGGAAGACGAATTCAACGGCGCTGACCTGTCAATTCACCGGATCACATCGACGCCCGAGCGTGAAGCGGTCGGCTGATTTCTGGCTGATTTCTGGCTGAATATCGGCTCAACACCGGCCGGCCCGGTTCAATGCGCCGGACGGTGTACCCGATGGAACAGTGAAAAAAGCTTCGCCCTGCGCGGCGCCGGCTGGTCGCCGCCTAGCACGCCGAACTCTATTGGACAGCGCGTGTAGAACACGTGTACGTTTTCGCGCCGGATTGCGTCGAGCATCAACTCCGATTCGATTTCCGTGACCGCGAAAATGACCTGCATCGGCTGATCGGTCAGCTCGAAAAAACGCGCGGCGTGATGGACGCCCGCATGACTGACGCCTTCGGTGGCGGCGATCACGGTCGCGCCCTGAATGCCGGTATGTTTTGCCTTCGCGAGTAGCCAGTCGATCACGGGTTGCCGGCCGTGCCGCCGGTTCTGTTCCGTGTAGAACGTGAGTTGGTAGCCCTTCATGAGTGGCCTCCGGCGAGGGGCGAGGATACGACGGCGCGCCCGTCGTCGAGGCGTGGATCCTAACGGCGGCAGGCGTCTCGCTTTACTCTAGTTTACGCCGTTCACGACGCGACACCTTCGCGCGCGAAGCCCATCGCCGCTCGCCCGGACAGCCGCCCCGGTGATAGACTGCCGGCCGGAGATGGCATTCTCCGTTGTCCCTAAACCGCCCTCGTGGCTGATGATGCCTGCCCTCGCCCGGGAGACCGGCGGGCAGCGCCATGTCTGCCCGCAAACGATCCGGTTTATCGACCTGCCAGGACCTCTAACAACAATGTATCTGTCCATTCTTGCCGTCGGAATCGGCGGCGCACTTGGTTCACTTCTTCGCTGGTTTCTGGGTCTGCGGCTCAATGCCGTGCTGCCTGTATTGCCGCTCGGCACGCTCGCGTCGAACATCATCGCGGGATATGTGATCGGCATCGCGGTCGCGGTGTTCGCACGTTATCCGGGCATCGCGCCCGAATGGCGGCTGTTCGTGATCACCGGCCTGATGGGCGGACTGTCGACGTTCTCGACCTTCTCCGCCGAAGTGGTCGCCCATCTTCAGCTGGGCCGTCCCGGCTGGGCCGCCGCCGAGATCGCGATTCACGTCGGCAGTTCGCTGGCGATGACGCTGCTGGGTCTCGGGACGGTTGCGCTGGTTACACGGTGAGTGCGTTGTGACGCGGTCGGGCTTTGAATCGCCGCGGTCGCGCTAGAACGGCTGCTCGTGGGTTGGCTGATTCACCGGCTCTTCGCACCTCGGGTCGCCCTCATCCTGTTCACTGTCACATGGCAAGAACGGAGCTTGCCTTTCGGATAGCCGCGTGCGACGTGTGATAGCAATTGCCGACCGTTTGCCGCCTGACGCGTTCGGGCGAGCTTGAAACGGTTGGCTACCCTGGAATCGCACACCCCCTGTCGTTATTCCCCTCCATATTGCTGGTTTATCTTGTCGAGTTCACCCGACTGGCGCGCGCGCACATATTCCTGATAGACCTGAGCCCGGGTTTTGCCCATTGACATGCCTGTCTCGCTGGTCGTGGCCGGGACACCCCCGGCAGACTCTGTCGAAGACACAGCGGGACTGGTGGCCGGCGTTGCAGGCGACATATCCTGAGCCTGAACATACCCGAATGCGAGAGCGGCGACACTAACTGCTGCGAATCTGAGCGGGTTCATATCTATGTACTCCACGTAATATGGTTCGGTCTCTCGAACCAGGCAAGAGCGGCCGTTCCAGACAATGTCGACGCGGCCTCGCCGACGACCCGTACGTTCCCGTCGAGGCGAGCGGATCCAAAGCCGGTTTCTGGCACGCCCTGTGCAAGATACCGAACTTATCAGATGACTATGTGGGCAATGACGCGAGGCTGGTACCGGGCGGAGCAGAACGGTGCGCAATAAGTACGCTGGTGGCAGGACGTTGTAAATCCGCTAGCCAATAAGAACCATGCTGCAGTTCTGTTATAGGCCGCTGAGGCAGTGATTAACAGGATAATCGCGAAGCGGCAAATCCGGAGCGGCCGGGGTCGCGTCGTAATCGCTTACGGGAGCGCACACGATGAGGGGAACGATTCACCGCCCGCTCCGCCCGAGGCTGCGTTAGTGGTCGTGACGCCAATCACCTCGCGCCCAATCGTGATGGCGCTCCTCCCACTCTCGACGCGCCCAATAACGATGTCCGTCATAGTACCTGTCACCGTACCAGCCCGGTGTCACGACGACAACACCCGGAGGTTGGGCATACTCCGGTTGCGGCTCGACGTAGGGTGGTGCCGGCGCATACGTTGGCGCCGGCACTCCAATACCAACGCCAACGTCGACGTGCGCGAGTGCGACGGACGATACACCGATGCCAATACCCGTAACGAGGGTTATGGCGAACAGACGACTGGATGTGATGTTCATTCTGTCCTCCTTTCCAATAGGTATAGGCAGGTCAGTGCGGCTGCTTCCACGGAGACCCTGCTTCCATTAGTAGAGCTCGTAGTCGTGATGGTGGTGATATTCGCCGCCTTCTGGAACGATAATGCAGCCGCTCAATGCGCTTCCCAGACATATGGACACTAGCGTCAACACAAGGATTCTCTTCATGGAATGCCCCACCCGTTGGTCTTGAGACCACGCTATCGAGAGCGGGAATTACCGATGTATTTGTGTGTAACGAAACGTGTCGTATGAGCTTGCAGCCTTGTCGGCTCAGAGCAATCAGACCGGACGATCCCAACAGGGTGCAATACGTTTGCCTGGACTAGCAGTCAACGCGTAGCATCACTGACGTTGTTCACGCAAATCTCGGAGCAATGCGCATAAGCGGCGCATGGTATGGCAAGGTGTCTGAGACGTGCGCAATTGCGAGAGAAAATGGGGCAAGCGCCCCTGATGATTTGTTTCGATGAGTGCGTCATTTCATCCGGCCAGCACCCTTGAAACAGTCGGTTTCACAACTCACAAACCCGCGGCGCAACATCGGGGCCGTACGTCGCGGAGATAAAGCGCCGGAACCCAGGCAAGTCCACGCTCGCATCGCAGGCTTCCGCGTTTCGTTAACATGGCACCGCAGAAAGCGACCGGACGCAGTCGTTCCGGACGAGCGACTACAATCAGCGAGGCGTGGCGCGAACAGGTACTCACGGCACGGCATACGCTGCCGCGCCGCTCCTACTGAATCCGGAGGAATCATGAGTCGAACTGAGACTGCTTTGATTGTGGGTGCGGGAAAGGGATTGAGTGCTTCGCTCGCGCGACTGTTTGCGGCAGAAGGTATGCACGTCGCGCTCGCAGCCCGCGATACCAGCAAGCTGACGGACCTCGTCGACGAGACGGGCGCTCTCGCCTTGAATTGCGACGCCAGTCGGCCGGACGATGTCAAGGCACTCTTTGACCACGTAGAAGACGCATTCGGCGCTCCTGACCTCGTTGTGTACAACGCGAGCGGCCGCTATCGCGCGGCTGTCGAAGATGTCGAGGCAGAGAAACTTGAGGATGCGCTTAAGGTGACCGCCATCGGTGGCTTTCTCGTAGCTCAGGCCGCAGCGGTTCGAATGCTGGCCCGCGGCAACGGCACCATTCTCCTGACCGGCGCTACGGCGAGCGTGAAAGGTCTACCCGGTTCGACGCCATTTGCAATGGGCAAATTCGCGTTGCGGGGGATGGCCCAATGTATGGCGCGAGAACTCGCTCCGAAAAATATTCATGTAGCGCATTTTGTCATCGACGGCGGCATCGCCAGTAGCCGTCCTCAACCGGACGATGCCAGCCATGACGACAAATGGTTGGACCCTGACGCCATCGCCATGGAATACCTCCATATCCATCGCCAGCATCGTAGTGCGTGGACATGGGAGGTAGAACTTCGTCCTTGGGTAGAGAAGTTTTAGCGCGCATCTCGACCGTGGAACGGAGAAAGAGCCGGCTTCGCATTAACACCGAAAGCTTCGTACCCCCTCCGCGCCGGCTCAAGAACTATGTCGGTTATACCGTAACCGCCACCAGCGAGTCGTTTGACTCGCTGAATCAAGCAAAAAGACCGAGGAAGCGGAGTGCGGGGACACGTGGCACGGCCACTGGCGCAAGCGGCTTGAGGCCCCGGCTGCGCGGCGACAAAATCACCAACGTCGGATGGATGGCTCTAATCGGATGCACGTCCAGCGAAGACCAGCCAATCTGCAGGGTGGTCTACGCTCGCGAGGAACTCATCCAATCCAGCTCGAGAAAGCGAGACACTTGCATTGTTCTCAAGCGGGTGGAACAGAAACGTTGATTCTCCGGCCAGTTCCGAATCGATGACGAGTCGTACACGTTTGGCTTCATCATTGACCAACGCGAGGGGGCTCAGAGAGCCGGGACGTATCCCCAGCAACTCGAAGAGCTTGTCTGCGGATGCGAACGAAAGCCGCTTGCTGCCCAGCGCTTCGGCGACCGCAGACAGGTCTAGCGACTTCGTAGCGGTTGTCACTACAAGAAAGTGGTGGCCCTTCTTATCCTGGAGGAGCAGATTCTTGCAGCGTGCACCATCCAGCGAAAGCGTCAACTTCTCAGACTCGGCCATATTGAGCACCGAATCATGCTCCTCGCAGAAAAACGGTATATCCCTTTGTTTCAGGAGATTCAGTAGTTCGTCTTTTCCTGGCATGCTGTCGTTCATATAGAGTGAAGAGCGAGCCGACCCGGAGCGGCTCCAGGTCGGCTCGCTCGCAGCGAACGCTTACGCGTCAAACACTGGATACGACGCCTTGCGGATTGCCGCGACGGTGTCTTCCTTAGAAAGCAGTCCGGACTCGTCCAGAATCGAGACCAAAGAGCGACCTTCGGCCACGGATTGGCGCGCAAGCTTGCTTACACGAGCGTAGCCAATCTTCGGAACCAGTGCCGTGGCAACTGCCATGGATTCCATCAAATGCTGCTCGTTGCGCGCAACATCAGCCTTGATGCCCGTGACGCACTTCTGCGCGAAGCGCTGAATGCCGTTTGTGAGCAGCGCGATGCTGTCGAAAACGCGCGACGCGACCACGGGCTCGAAATGGTTGATTTCCAGTTCGCCATACTGCACTGCCTGCGCAACTGCAACGTCATTTCCAACAACCGCAAAGCTCAGCTGAATCATCGCCATCGGCAGGACAGGATTGACCTTACCCGGCATGATGGATGACCCGGCCTGCGCTTCCGGCAGCTTCAGCTCTCCAAGGCCGCCGACAGGACCCGACGACAGGACTGTCAGGTCAGACGCGATTTTTGCGAGAGAAACAGCGCAAGTACGAAGTTCAGCTGAAACGCGTGAGAACACATCCATGTTCTGCATTGCATCGAACGAATTCGCCGGTGCCTGGTAATCCACACCAGTGATGCTGCGAAGGTGCGTGTACACATTGGCACGGTAACCCGCGGGCGCGCCGAAGCCGGTGCCAATTGCGGTGCCGCCCAAAGGAAGTGTTCGGAGCTTGTCGCGGACCGCCACAAGTTCCTCTGCCAGACGCTCCGTCAGAGACGCGTAGCCGCCGAAGAGTTGACCCAGTCGCATCGGCTGGGCGTCCTGCAGGCAGGTCCGGCCCAGATGCAGCACGTCAGCGAACTCAGTGGCCTTGCTATCAAACAGTGCTGCAAGCTGCGTGACCTCTTTGATTAACGGGTCGAGCATTGCGTACGTCGCAATTTTCAACGCCGCCGGATAGGCGTCGTTCGTAGATTGGGACAGGTTGACGTGGTCATTCGGATGAATCACTTCATAGTTTCCGGCTGCATGACCCAAAAGCTGCTGGGCGCGATTGGCGATGACCTCGTTGAAGTTCATGTTGGTGGATGTCCCGCCGGACCCCTCCATCAGGTCGACCACGAACGAAGAGTCAAAGTGCCCCTCGATGACTTCCTGGCACGCTTTGACGATGGCCTCACATTGCTCTCTGGTTACGACCTCGTTGTCGCGGTTGGCCAGCGCAGCAGCCCACTTGACCTGGGCGAAAGCGTCCCGGAACTGCGAGTAGTGAGCGATGCTCAGAGACGAAACCGTGAGGTTGTCAACGCCGCGAACCGTGTTAACTCCGTACAGCTTGTCAGCTGGAATGGTGACCTCGCCGACATGGTCACGTTCAATTCTTTGTTCACCTTGAGTGAGCTTATTCATAGGAATTCCTTTCGCCAACGGTAATAAGGTTCTCTATTTCTCCGCCTAAGGCTTTCAGCCTCGGCATGAATGACGTTTCAATTACCTCGCGCGCTGTATCGCAAGCGTCATCGAAGAAAGCGTTGTATTCGTCCCGGCGCGCCACCAGATAGAGTGAGCGCTCCAGTCCCAACTTCTCAACCACATGGGTCGCAACGTTTCCTGCATGGGTCACTCCCTGAAGAAGACACATCGGGGACGTGATGGCCCATCCAATTCCTTCCGCGACCATTGAAGTCAAAGCATCGGCGTTGTCCAGTTCAAGCCGGTTCGGAAGTCGTACTTCAATCCGTCGCAAATACCGCTCAATCTGCATTCCAACCTGCGATGTGCGATTGAAACGAACGATGGGCAGACTGTTGCCAAGCGCTCGCACATCCTCGATGGTTCGCACGGGCTTTCTGTGCTCCTTCGGCGTTATGACAAAGTAGCGCTCCGAAAAAAGTCGATACCGAACTACATCATTGGCGTCTATCAGCGGGTCGCTCGTGACGATCAGGTCCAGGTCGCGGCGCAGGAGTGCCTCTCCCTGCTGCGGACTCAATCCGGTACGTATCGACAACTGTGAAACTTTTCCCAGCAGGTTTTTCGTAAATACCGAGCCGCAAGTAGACGCGAACGAATCGACCAGTCCGATGCGCAGGTCCGGTTTGATGCCGCGGCCGGCTTCGACAACCTGTGCCTTCAGATTTGCAATCTCTTCGCTTAAAACGGCGCCTCGATTCCTAAGTGCAATGCCAAAGGGTGTTAGCGCCAGTGGCCGCGTCGTGCGGTTCACCAGCACGACGCCCAGTTCTTCCTCGAGTTGCCGAATGATTTGCGATACGCCAGATTGAGATATACCCAGCCTGGCTGCCGCCGAGGACATGCTTCCCTCTTCGGCGACGGCGACAAAGACCTGTACTGCATGCATATCGATGGGTTTGTTTGGCGACATGGCGCGTCCTGACAAGAGCGTACTGGCCTGTGTTCTCGCGTCCGGACCGCCGGCTTTCGATGGGCAATCAGAACCGTGTTTTGCTGCGGCCCAACGCTGAGGTAGCGATGGATGTGTCATGTCGCTCTTCAGCTATCGGTTGGTCTTCTCCAGCAGCATCGGACTTTACGTCCGAGAGGTTTTCCTCACCAGTTTCCGGAGCCAGCATATGACAGAAGACTCCGCCGAACAGCAGCACCGCAACACAGACACCCAATGCAGCGTGAATGCCAACGTGCTGAACTGCGAGCGGCAGCAGGAATGTGCTGATGGCCGAACCGAAGCGGCTTGAGGCGACGGCCAGGCCGACGCCAGATGCTCGAAGGTGCGTCGGGAAGAGTTCGGGCGGATAGACGAATTCGAGGTTTGCTGCGGCCGACAGAATGCATGCGAAGAGCCCGAACGCCAGCATCGTGCCGATGGGTCCAAAGCTGGCGTAGGCGAGCACAGCCAGGGCAAACGCCGCAAAGTAGAAGGTCCCGATGAGGAATGTGCGACGGGAGAGCTTATCGATGAGCAGCAGGCCAATCACTGCGCCAGCAAAGAGCAGGATGTTGTAGACGAGGCCGCCCACGAACTTGTCTTTTACTTGCAGAGCCTCAAGAACCTTCGGTGAAAAGGTGCCCAACGCAAAGTAAGGAATCACCTGGCACGTGTAGAAGACGCAGCCAACGATAGTGTTCTTGCGCCAACGCGGCGAGAACAGCTCCGACCAGGCGCCGCGACGCTGTTGAGGCGCCACGGTCGGCTTCGAAAGCATGACCTCTCTACCGAACTTGCGACGGATGATGGCAAGCGCTTCATCGCCGCGACCTCGCTTCATCAGCCACATCGGCGATTCGGGCACGACGAGCCGGAACGGAAGAATCAGCAAGGCCGGAACTCCACTTGCTGCAAGCATGAGGCGCCATGCGTCAGGGCCGATATCCCGCATCGCGAAGCCGGCCAGGTAGGCACCGACGTACCCGGCGGCCCAAGCCGCCGCGAGCACGCTAAGCAGACGTCCACGATAGCGACGAGGCGAATATTCCGTCACAAGGGATTTGCTTACAACGTAGTCGGCGCCGAGAATGAACCCGAGCACGAGGCGCAAGACCAGCAACTGTGCAGGTGACGTCACGAAATACTGAGCGGCTGAGACTACCGCGAAGAGCAACATGTCGAACGCAAAAATCGTCCGGCGGCCATACTTGTCCGCAATCGGGCCCGCCAGCATGCTGCCAAAAAAGAGTCCCGCAAGCGACGCCGCCCCGAGCAGTCCCATCCAGAGAGCATCGAGATGAAGCGGACCGGCAGCCATGCTGACGGCAATACCGATAATCCCCAGCACGAAACCATCACTGAACTGGCCGCCCGTTCCGCTAAACGCGACGCCCACGTGGAATGGGCGCAGCGGCAAATCCTCCAGCAACACCTGTTTGTTCACAATCGTCTCCTGTGTCTCTCGTTCTGGCGCTCAAGTCAGCAGCGCCTTGGAAACCAGTTTATGGTGACGAATTCAAGAAAACAGCATGTCGCGACCTAGTATCACTAATTCTAATACTGAGACCCAGCCGTGTTGAAGTTGCACAAACACCAGGAAGCGACGGGTAGCCGTGCCGCCGGATTGGGCGTCAATACTGTCGCCAATATCGAAAACCGGGCACCCAATGCGGGGCGGTTTGCGCATCGACCTCGACGTGACAGCGCAGCCCGGAATTGCTGCAACGTGGCATAAAAGGGAGGAAACCCGCAGACTTTGTTGCACGCAAAGGGGCATTTTATGAATGCCGCAGACCTTGTTGTGCCGCAATACGGACGAAAAAAAAGCGCCACGTAACCGTGGCGCCTTAAAAAGTTCTAGCCATTCCGAGGGCCGTGCTAGAACCTGAGAGACGGGATCCGAAATTCGATCTTGCCCATCCGGCTCTGCCTAAACCCTTAAGCTCCAGCCTGAATCCGCACTCCGTGCCGTTCAGCCATGCGACAAAAAGATTCAAAACAAAGATGAGTAGCTCGTCTTTCGAAATGAGGTTCCATTTTTTATGTTTAAGCTGACTAAGTCAAGCAAAAAGTAGCCCACGCGTGCGCGTGCGCACTGAACCTTCCGATACAATGAATCTTCATAAGAAAACCGCTGGAGACGCTGTTTGAATGGGCTTCGCAGGGTTTTGCGCAGCCCGGATGACGGGTCGACCAGAGCGATTAAATTGAAATACAGTTCCATAAAAACGACATGAACAAGCGACTCACGTCCATCGGCAACGCTGATCCCCTTCAGGAAAAGGAAGGCTCCGGCGACGAAGTGACAGCGCTGGCGCGTGGCCTCACCGTCCTCCGGCGGATCGCCGCCGCCGATGCGCCGCTCAGCAACCGCGAGCTGACCGAATTGACGGGTATTCCCAAGCCGACCGTGTCGCGGATCACCGCGACGCTCGTCGGCGCCGGCTTCCTGTTTCGTCTGCCCGACAGCGAGCGCTTTGTGCTGACGTCATCGGTGCTCGAACTGAGCAACGGCTTTCTGCGCAACTTCGATATCCGCGCCCGCTCGCGGCCCTTCCTGATCGAACTGGCCGAACGCACTTCGCTGTCGGTGCATCTCGCCGTGCGCGACCGGCTCGACATGGTCGTGATCGACGCGATCCGGCCGCGCTCGGCTGTACTCGTATCGCGTCTCGAAGTGGGATCGCGGATGGACATGTGCCGCACGGCAGTCGGCCGGGCGTATCTGGCCGCGCTCAGCGACGCGGAACGCGACAAGCTGCTGACCGGCGTGCAGGCCGCCACCGGCGACGACTGGGGCCACCTGAGCAACCGCTTGCACACCGCGTTGCAGGAAACCGCCGCGCAGGGTTATGCGATTGCCGTGGGCGAGTGGCACGAAGGCCTGAACGCGATCGCGGCGGGCTTCATCGGACCGTCGGGGGAACGCTATGCGGTCAACTGCGGCGGCTCCGCTCACCAATGCCCGCGTGAATGGCTGATGGAACGCGCGGCGCCCGCCCTCCTCGAATGCATCGAGAAAATCGTCTATGAGATCGGCGGCACGCCCGGCCGGCGACTCGATACCTGACGCGATGACGAAAACGCTGCGTGCCGGTATCTCCCACCTTGCACATCTGTAACCAGGGTAATCAAACGAAAAATACGCCGCTGGACTGTAACAAGGGACGGGACGTAGCATCATGCTTTCAGGCGCGGCGGGCAGCGCCGCCGGCTTGCCGGGCGGCTCACCGCATGCGGATCAAGGGGTTACGCAAGCATCCCACGCGGTCTCCGGCGCGGGACGCAGTGTGGCCCAAAGCGGCCTTCGCGCTGGCCTCTTGCCCCTGCCGAACATTACACGTGTAACCCCTTTTCCCCGCGCCTCGCGTAGCATCGCGCAGGCACGGATGTCGACGCTACGGCCGATGCGTGAGGGCCGGCACATCGTGTGCGGACGACCGAACGCCGTCCGCTACCGGCCGCCCGCGGCCGGTAGCCTGCAACCGGTCGTCTGCAACCCGTGATGCCGTGCATGTGCCGCGTATCGCGCCTTGCCCCATTCCATATTCCAAGCCAGCCACCTGACTGAACCGATGGACGAACAACAAAAGCTTTCGGAAACGCCGCGCCGCCTTGATCCCGCTCAACGACCGCCCGGCGCCACTGACACTGCCGGCGGCCCGGGCGGCACCGGCAGCGACATACCGCCCGGCCCGAAGCGCCACCGGGGCCGCATGATCGCGCTGATCGTCGCGGTGGTGGTGATCGCGGGCATCGTGCTGGTGCGCTGGCATCCATGGGGCGCCCCGAGCGGCGCCGCAGCGCCTGGCGGCGCCAGCGGTGCCTCTGCGGGTCGTGGCGGCCGCGGCGGCGCCAATCAGGCCAACGTGCCGCAGCCGGTCCACGTCGCCGCGGCGAAGCAGGGCGAAATGCCCGTTGTGCTGACTGCGCTCGGCACGGTCACGCCGCTGGCGAACGTCACCGTGCGTACGCAGTTGAGCGGCATCCTGCAGACGGTCGCCTTCCAGGAAGGTCAGATGGTCAAAAAGGGCGACGTGCTCGCACAGATCGACCCGCGTCCATATCAGATCTCCCTCGACAACGCGCAGGGCACGCTCGCGAAAGATCAGGCGTTGCTGCAAACCGCGCGTCTCGACCTGAAGCGCTACCAGACGCTGCTGTCGCAGGACTCGATCGCGGGCCAGCAGGTCGACACGCAGGCCTCGCTCGTCAGACAGTACGAAGGCACGGTCAAGTCGGACCAGGCGAACATCAATACCTTCATGCTCGACCTCGTCTACGCGCGTATTACCGCGCCGGTGTCCGGACGTGTCGGTTTGCGCCAGGTCGATGCGGGCAACTATGTAACGCCGGGCGATACGAACGGCATCGTCGTCATCACGCAGCTTCAGCCGATCAGCGTGCTGTTCACGACCTCCGAAGACAACCTGCCGGCGATCACGAAACAGATCCGCACCGGCACGAAGATGTCGGTTACAGCGTATGACCGCAGCAATACGACTTCACTCGAAGCCGGCTTCCTCGAAACCATCGACAACCAGATCGACACCACCACCGGCACCGTCAAGCTGCGTGCAACGTTCCAGAACCCGAACGGCCTGCTGTTCCCGAACCAGTTCGTCAATACGCGCCTGCTCGTCGACGTCATCAAGGACGCGGTCATCGTGCCGACTTCGTCGGTGCTGAACGGCTCGATGGGACAGTTCGTGTATGTCGTTAAGCCGGATAACACGGTCACCGTGCGGCCGGTGAAGGTCGGGCCGGTCGACGGCGAACGCACCAGCATCAAATCAGGTCTGCAGGTTGGCGAACGCGTCGTGATCGACGGTTCGGACCGCCTGCGCGAAGGCGCGAAGATCACCATTCCGGCGGACAGGCCGAAGGGCGCTTCGGGTGCATCCGGTGCGGGTGCATCGGGCGCCGCCGCGGCTTCCGGCGCATCCGGCGCGCATGCTCATCGTCACAAGCAGGCGTCGCAAGCGTCGGCGGAATAAGGTACGGCTGATATCGCATGAACCCATCCCGCGCTTTTATCCTGCGTCCGGTCGGCACCGCCCTGCTGATGGCGGCGATCATGCTGGTCGGGCTCGTCGCGCTGCGCTTTCTGCCGCTGTCGGCGCTGCCGGAAGTCGACTATCCGACGATCCAGGTGCAGACCTTCTATCCGGGCGCGAGCCCGGACGTGATGACGTCATCCGTCACCGCGCCGCTCGAACGGCAGTTCGGGCAGATGCCGTCGTTGAACCAGATGTCGTCGCAAAGCTCGGCGGGCTCGTCGATCATCACGCTGCAGTTCAGTCTCGATCTGCCGCTCGATATCGCCGAGCAGGAAGTCCAGGCCGCGATCAACGCGGCGGGCAACCTGCTGCCGTCCGACCTGCCCGCGCCGCCGATCTACGCGAAGGTCAATCCCGCCGACGCGCCGATCATCACGCTCGCCATCACGTCGAAAACGCTGCCGTTGACGCAGATACAGGATCTCGCCGACACGCGTCTCGCGCAGAAGATCTCGCAGGTAGCGGGCGTCGGTCTCGTGAGTCTCTCGGGCGGCCAGCGGCCTGCTGTGCGGATCCAGGCGAATCCGCGCGCGCTTGCGTCGTACGGTCTGAATCTGGACGACCTGCGCACCACGATCTCGAACCTGAACGTCAACACGCCGAAGGGCAATTTCGACGGCCCGACGCGCTCGTACACGATCAACGCAAACGACCAGCTAACCGACGCTGAGGCATACAAGAGCGCCGTCGTCGCGTACAAGAACGGCCGCCCGGTGATGCTGACGGACGTCGCGAACATCGTGCAGGGCGCGGAAAACACGAAGCTCGGCGCGTGGGTCAACAACACGCCCGCGATCATCCTGAACGTGCAGCGCCAGCCGGGCGCGAACGTGATCCAGGTCGTCGACAACATCAAGACGCTGCTGCCGCAGTTGCAGCAGTCGCTGCCCGCCGCGCTCGACGTCGAGGTCGTCACCGACCGTACGACGACCATCCGCGCCTCCGTGCGCGACGTCGAGTTCGAACTGCTGATGTCGGTCGTACTCGTTGTGCTCGTGATGTACCTGTTCCTCGCGAACATCTACGCGACGATCATCCCGAGTCTGTCGGTGCCGCTGTCGCTGATCGGCACGCTCGCGGTGATGTATCTGTGCGGCTTCTCACTCGACAACCTCTCGCTGATGGCATTGACGATCGCGACCGGCTTCGTGGTCGACGATGCGATCGTGATGATCGAGAACATCGCGCGCTATGTCGAGGAAGGCGATCCGCCTTTGGAAGCAGCGTTAAAGGGTTCGAAACAGATCGGTTTCACGATTATTTCGCTGACGGTGTCGCTGATCGCCGTGCTGATCCCGCTGCTCTTCATGGGCGACGTGGTGGGCCGCCTGTTCCACGAATTCGCGATCACGCTGGCCGTGACGATCGTGATTTCCGCCGTCGTCTCGCTGACGCTCGTGCCGATGATGTGCGCGAAGCTGCTGCGTCACACGCCGCCGAAGGAAAGCCATCGCTTCGAGGCGAGAGCGCACCAGTTCATCGATTACGTGATCGGCCGTTATGCCGTCGCGCTTACGTGGGTGCTGGACCGTCAACGCTCGACGCTCGTCGTCGCCGTGCTCACGCTGGTGTTCACCGCGCTGTTGTATGTGGTGATTCCGAAGGGCTTCTTCCCGGTGCAGGACACGGGCGTGATCCAGGCGATCACGCAGGCGCCGCAGTCGGTGTCGTATCAGTCGATGGCCGAGCGTCAGCAGGCACTCGCCGCGCAGATCCTGACGAACCCGGACGTGGAAAGCCTGACGTCGTTTATCGGCGTCGACGGCAGCAACATCACGCTGAACAGCGGCCGGATGCTGATCAACCTGAAGCCGCGCGACGAACGCAGCAACACCGCGAGCAACGTGATCCGCCAGTTGCAGCAGGACGTCGCGCATATCCCGGGCGTGTCGCTGTACATGCAGCCGGTGCAGGATCTGACGATCGATTCGACCGTCAGCCCGACGCAGTATCAGTTCATGCTGACCGACCCGAACATCACCGAGTTCGCGACGTGGGTGCCGAAGCTGGTCGACCGGCTGAAGCAGTCGCCGGAACTCGCGGACGTGGCCACCGATCTGCAGCAAAACGGTCAGTCGGTGTACGTCGAAATCGATCGCGCCACGGCCGCGCGTTACGGCATCACGCCGGCCACCGTCGACAACGCGCTCTACGACGCGTTCGGGCAGCGCATCATCTCGACGATCTTCACGCAGTCGAACCAGTACCGCGTGATTCTGGAAGCGCAGCCGACGATGCAGCATTACATCGAATCGCTGAATTCGATCTATCTGCCCTCTTCCACCGCTTCGGGCGGACAGGTGCCGCTGAACTCGATCGCGAGCTTCCATGAGCGACCGTCGCCGCTGCTCGTCACCCATTTGAGCCAGTTCCCGGCTACGACGGTCTCGTTCAACCTGGCACCGGGCGCATCGCTCGGCGCAGCGGTAAAAGCGATCGATCAGGCAGAAAAGGATATCGGCCTGCCCGCGTCATTCCAGACGCGCTTCCAGGGCGCGGCGCTCGCGTTCCAGGCGTCGTTGTCGAACGAACTGTTCCTGATCCTCGCCGCGATCGTCACGATGTATATCGTGCTCGGCGTGCTGTACGAGAGCTTCATTCATCCGATCACGATCCTGTCGACGCTGCCGTCAGCGGGTGTCGGCGCGCTGCTCGCGCTGCTGATCACCGGGCACGATCTGGACATCATCGGCATCATCGGTATCGTGCTCTTGATCGGTATCGTGAAGAAGAACGCGATCATGATGATCGACTTCGCGCTCGAAGCCGAACGCGATCACGGCAAACCTCCGCGTGAGGCAATCTATCAGGCCGCCCTGTTGCGCTTCCGTCCGATCCTGATGACGACGCTCGCGGCGCTGCTCGGCGCGCTGCCGCTGATGCTCGGCACCGGCGCGGGTTCCGAGCTGCGCCATCCGCTAGGGATCGCCATTGCAGGTGGTCTGATCGTGAGCCAGTTGCTGACGCTGTTCACCACGCCCGTGATCTATCTCGGCTTCGATTCGCTGGCGCGTCGCGCACGTGCCCGCTTCCATCGTGGCGATGCGCCGAAAGACGCGCCGCCGCCGGCCACCGACGCGGGGAACTGAGCGATGAACCTGTCGCGTCCGTTCATTTCCCGCCCCGTCGCGACGACGCTGCTCGCGATCGGCATCGCGCTCGCCGGCTGTTTCGCGTTCGTGAAGCTGCCGGTGGCACCCTTGCCGCAGGTCGATTTCCCGACGATCTCCGTGCAGGCGAGTCTGCCGGGCGCGAGCCCGAATACCGTCGCGACGAGCGTCGCAAGTCCGCTCGAACGCCATCTGGGTTCGATTGCCGACGTGTCCGAAATGACGTCGACGAGTTCGGTCGGCTCCACGCGCATCACGCTGCAGTTCGGCCTGAATCGCGACATCGACGGCGCCGCGCGCGACGTGCAGGCCGCGATCAACGCCGCGCGTGCCGATCTGCCGGCAAGCCTGCGCAGCAACCCGACGTATCACAAGGTCAATCCCGCCGACGCGCCGATTCTCGTGCTCGCGCTCACGTCGAATACGCTACAGGCCGGCCAGCTTTACGACTCGGCGGCCACTGTCCTGCAGCAGTCGCTGTCGCAGGTCGATGGCGTCGGCGAAGTCGATGTGAGCGGTTCGGCCAACCCGGCCGTGCGCGTCGAACTCGAACCGCAGATGCTGTTCCACTACGGCATCGGTCTCGAGGATGTGCGCGCCGCGCTCGCCGCGGCGAATGCGAACAGTCCGAAGGGCTCGATCGAGTTCGGCCCGAACCACGTGCAGCTGTACACCAACGATCAGGCGACGAAGGCCGCGCAGTACCAAGACCTCGTGATCGCCTATCGCAACGGCGCGGCGGTGCATCTGTCCGATGTCGCGGAGGTGGTCGATTCGGTCGAGGATCTGCGCAACCTCGGCCTCATCAACGGCAAGCGCGCGGTGCTCGTGATCCTGTATCGCCAGCCGGGCGCGAACATCATCGAGACGATCGATCGCGTGAAGGCAATGCTGCCGCAGTTGAAAGCGTCGCTGCCCGCCGACGTCGACGTGATCCCGACCGCCGATCGTTCGACCACGATCCGCACGTCGCTGAAGGATACCGAGCGCACGCTGATCATCGCGGTTGCGCTCGTTACGATGGTGGTGTTCCTGTTCCTGCGCAACTGGCGCGCCACCTTGATTCCGAGCGTGGCCGTGCCGATCTCGATCATCGGCACGTTCGCCGCGATGTACCTGCTCGGCTTCTCGATCGACAACCTGTCGCTGATGGCGTTGACGATCGCGACCGGCTTCGTCGTCGACGATGCGATCGTCGTGCTCGAGAATATCTCGCGGCACATGGAAAACGGCAAGTCGCGCATGGAAGCCGCGTTTGTCGGCGCGCGCGAAGTCGGCTTTACGGTGATGTCGATCAGTATCTCGCTCGTCGCCGTGTTCCTGCCGATCCTGCTGATGGGCGGCATCGTCGGGCGGCTGTTCCGCGAGTTCGCGCTCACGTTGTCGCTGGCGATCGGCGTGTCGCTGCTCGTGTCGCTGACGCTCACGCCGATGATGTGTTCACGTCTGCTGCGCGAGCATCACGAACAGAAGGAAGAAGGTCGCCTCGGACGCTGGCTCGAACGCGGTTTCACGTCGATGCAGCGGGGCTATGAGCGCACGCTCGGCTGGGCGCTCTTGCATCCGCGCCTGATTGTGACCATCCTGATCGCGACCATCGGCCTGAACGTCTGGCTTTACATCATCGTGCCGAAGGGCTTTTTCCCGCAGCAGGATACCGGCCGGCTGGTCGGCGGCATTCAGGCGGACCAGAGCACGTCGTTCCAGGCGATGAAGGTGAAGTTCTCCGAGATGATGGCGATCGTGCAGAAGAACCCGGCTGTCGACAGCGTGGTCGGTTTCACCGGCGGCCGGCAGACCAATTCGGGCTTCATGTTCGTCACGCTCAAGCCAAAGAGCGTGCGCGGCATTTCCGCCGATCAGGTGATCCAGCAGATGCGCGCGCCGCTCGGCGACGTCGCGGGCGTGCGCACGTTCCTGCAGGCGGTGCAGGACATCCGCGTGGGCGGCCGGCAGTCGAACGCGCAGTACCAGTTCACGCTGCTGTCGGATTCGACGTCCGATCTCTACACGTGGGTGCCGAAGCTGACGGAAGCGCTCCAGCATCGCCCTGAACTCGCGGACGTCAACTCGGACCAGCAGCAAGGCGGCCTCGAAGCGATGGTCACGATCGACCGCGCGACCGCGGCGCGCCTGAACATCAAGCCCTCGCAGATCGACAACACGCTGTACGACGCGTTCGGCCAGCGCCAGGTATCGACGATCTACAACCCGCTGAACCAGTATCACGTCGTGATGGAAGTCGCGCCGAAGTACTGGCAAAGCCCGGACATGCTGAACCAGATCTGGGTCAGTACATCGGGCGGCAGCGCGAGCGGCGCGCAGACCACGAACGCGACCGCCGGCACGGTGACATCGGCCGCCACCAGTACGAGCGCGAAATCCGGCGGCACGGCAGGCACGACGGCTTCGAGCGCCGCCGCGATCGCAGCCGACTCCGCGCGCAACCAGGCGACCAACTCGATTGCCGCGAGTGGCAAATCGAGCGCGTCGTCGGGCGCGGCGGTGTCAACGTCCAAGGAAACAATGATTCCGCTGTCGGCCATCGCGAAGTTCGAGCCGGGCAATACAGCGTTGTCGGTGAATCACCAGAGCCAGTTCGTCGCGTCGACGATCTCATTCAACCTGCCGCCGGGCAAGTCGCTATCGCAGGCCACCGCCATCATCTACCAGACGATGGCCGAGATCGGCGTGCCGGGCACGATCCGCGGCAGCTTCCAGGGCACCGCGCAGGCGTTCCAGCAATCGATGTCGGATCAGCCAATCCTGATTCTCGCCGCGCTTGCCGCCGTCTATATCGTGCTCGGGATGCTCTACGAGAGCTATATCCATCCGCTGACGATTCTGTCGACGCTGCCTTCAGCCGGTGTCGGGGCGCTGCTCGCGCTGCTGCTCTTCAAGACGGAGTTCAGCATCATCGCGCTGATCGGCGTGATCCTGCTGATCGGTATCGTCAAGAAGAACGCGATCATGATGGTGGACTTCGCGATTGAAGCGTCGCGCCAGGGGTTGTCTTCGCGCGACGCGATCTTCCAGGCATGTCTCTTGCGCTTCCGGCCGATCATGATGACGACGTGCGCTGCGCTGCTCGGCGCACTGCCGCTCGCATTCGGCAGCGGCGAAGGCGCTGAACTGCGTGCGCCGCTCGGCATCGCGATTGTGGGCGGATTGATGGTGAGCCAGATGCTCACGCTCTACACGACGCCGGTCGTCTATCTGTACATGGACCGGATTCGCGTGCGCTGGAATGCGCGGCGTGAACGGCGTCGCGGCGGTACGACGCCGGCGGTGGAATAACAACGAAGCGCGGCGCCTTTGTTAAAGGCGTCGCGTGCTGTCCCGAAGTCAGAGCTTTTGCGCGGCCGCGAGCGCAAAAATCCTCGCCCATTGTTTCGCCTGCCGATCGCTCGTCATCGGCAATTGCCAGACCGGCTGCATCGCATCCTTGACCGTCAGCGCCACCTGCCAGCCGTTCGCGGCGCGTGCTGCTTCGGCCTTCACAAGATCCGCGAAAATATACTGACCGACGGTATCGCCGACCCGCACCGTCATGAACCGCTTCGCGGCGGCCAGTTTCACCTCGCCCCACTCGCCCTTCAGTTCATGCGTCCAGTCGCCACCGTGGACATTCGCGGCCACTTCGCGGCGACGCCGCCACCACCACGCGATCGCCAGCAGCACAGCGATGCTGACGACCGTCGCCAC
This sequence comes from Paraburkholderia sp. GAS334, assembly GCF_050436625.1. NCBI lineage: Bacteria > Pseudomonadati > Pseudomonadota > Betaproteobacteria > Burkholderiales > Burkholderiaceae > Paraburkholderia > Paraburkholderia sp. GAS334. The sequence goes on from NZ_JBNDMO010000008.1 coordinate 138,215, forward strand.
CCCCACCGCCACGCCCAGACCAAACTGCAGCGACAGATAATCGAACGCCCGCACCGCGCCATAGATCAGCGCGATAAAGACAATTAGCAGAACCAGAATCGGCATTCAGCATCACCTCGATACGGATACAACGCGCCGGTAAAGCAACCACAAAAGCAGCGCGCACAAATGCAAAGCGGCGGAATCACCCGCCGCGCTTCATCTGCACGACACCGTCACTGCGGCTTGTGCGTCGCGGCCCACTCTTTCACGGCTTTCAGCGTGTTCCCGACGTGTTGTTCTGGAGAGAGGCTCGTGTACTCATAGATGATCTTGCCGTCGGGTGCGATCACGTACGACACGCGGTTCGCCATCGATGCATGCATCGGCAGCCCCGCATCGTACGAGTCGATGATCTTGCTGTTCTCGTCGGCGGCTACGGGGAATTTGCTGCGGCATTCGCTGACCGAAAACTTCGTGAGCGTTTCGATATTGTCGTGCGACACGCCGATCACCGTTGCGCCGTACTTTTTGTATTCGTCGACTGCATCCGCGAATTCGTGCGCTTCGATCGTGCAACCCGTCGTGAACGCGGCCGGGTAGAAATACAGCACGACAGGGCCTTTTTTCAGCGCGTCGGCGAGTTCGTACGTGTATGTCTTGCCGCCCAGCGAAGCCTGCGTCTTGAAGTCAGGCGCGGTATCGCCCGGTTTCAGCGTGGCGCTGGCGGTGAGCGCATGCAGCGAAAAGGCCGCTGACAGACAGGCGGCCGCCATCCACGGCCATTTTTTTCGTTTCATCATGGATTCCTTTCGAGCGACTGATGTGCAGCATGGCAGGCACGAATCAGGCCTGATCACCGTGCCCGCCATGCTGCGTTCAGACGTCAGTATGCGCGCCGATCCACGACGCTGCAGAAAGGCTCAACTCGGCGAGCACGTCGGGTGTGAGCCCGGCAAACTCCGGCAGTGGGGTTCCACACGCGATGGCGTCCACATCCCCGCCCTGCTCGATCGTCTCGGTAATGCGCAGCAGCGTGCCGAGCGGACCGGCGTAGTGGACAATGGCATCGCGAATCTCCGGCGCGAGGCCGAGGCGGTTGAGCGTGCTTTCCGGCGTCGAATCGACCACCACGTGCACAAGCGAAAAGATGCCGGTCATGAAGGCCGCGTCGGAGAAACGGTCGTCGAACGGACGCAGCCAGTTGCCTGTCAGCTCCATGAAGCGCGAACGCGTGCCTGCAAGTTGCACGAGCGGATCGGAGCGCCACGGCAGGTCGCGACCGTCCGCATAAAGCAGCAGCTGGGTCCAGCGCGCGATCTGCCGCGTGCCTGTTGCGGTGATCGCCTGGCGCAACGACGAGATTTCGCGTCCGAGCCCGAACGCGCTCGAATTCGCGAGTCGCAACAACTGCACGACGACGCTTGGATTGCGCTTCAGTTCGTCTTCGATTTCGCCAATGTCAGGCTCGCGCGCGAGCAGCGCCAGCAGCCGCAACAGCGCGTCACGCGAAGGGCGCGGACGTGGTGCGCTCAGCACCTGCGGCCGGGCGAAAAAGTAGCCCTGGAACAGATCGAAGCCCAGTTCAACGGCGAGCGCGAAGTCTTCGTGTGTCTCGACCTTCTCCGCGAGCAGCGTCTTGCCGAGGCGCTTGATCGTCGCCGCCAGCTCGGGCAGCTTCGCGCGGTCGGTCAGCAGGAAGTCGACCTTGACGATGTCCGTATGCGGCAGCACCGCGAGCAGCGCATCGGAGAGTTCGACCACGTCGTCGAGCGCGATCTGGAAACCGGCGCGGCGCAACTGGCCGAGGCGCCTCAACACGCGGGCGTCGAAGGTGACCGTTTCGAGGATTTCGAGCACGAAGCGCTCGGGCGCCATCAGATGAACGATGTCGTCGAAGAGGAGTTCCCGGCCGATGTTCACATAGCCACGATGCTCGCCGAGCACCGCCGGGACGCCCAGACCGCCAATCGTGCGCGCGACCACGTGCGCCGTAGCCTCGGCGTCGTTGCTGACTTCGGCGAAATTCTGTTCGCCGGAGCGGAACAGCAGCTCATAGGCGGATAGCGCGCCCGTCCGGTCGAGGATCGGCTGCCGGCCCAGAAAGGCAAACTGGCACGCCGCAACGGCGCCCTCAGGCGCCTGCGGGTCCGCGCCGCTATTAGCGCGCGCAGAAGTTGATCCGGTCTCGATCGGTTCAGACATGTCTTTGGCAGATGGGATTCTGATGGACCACAGCGCGCGCGAATCGCGTGCCTGCGCTTCTGCTGGGATCTGGCGCATCGACGACATTTCCGCGCAACTGTAACCGAATCCGGAATTTATTACAGCCCCCATGGAAGCGCTTCCGGTATGCGTTGCTTTTTTGCTCCTTCGGCTAAAGATTTTCGCGTAAGGGTCGTTATCTCGTTCTGATGGGCGGGCTCGTGCCTCTGAGCCGCGCCACCGGAAACGGCGGGACCAGTCGTCCGCCTGTAAGTGAGAACACGGGTTGCCACCGACAAACATGCAAGCGAACAGCGTCACCGCGCCCCGCCGGGGCCCTCTGCGCACGGTCATCGACCGGTTACGTACGCTCGGCCGGCGCACGGGCGGCGAAACCGCCCGCAGCGGCAACCGCCCGTTCATCGGGGATACGGTTGGGGCCGTCGGGGCGGTGGACTTTCTCGCCCACGTCGACCGTGACCTGAAGTTCCTGTATGTCTCGGACGCGAGCCTGCGCTTTATTGGCTACCACCGCGAATACCTGCAGACGATCACACTGCACGATCTCGTCGCACCCGCCGACGTCGCGAAGCTCGACGCCCTGCTCGCCCGCGCGGCCGGCAGCAGCACCATCGAAAAAGACACGCTCGACCTCGTGAAGTCGCTGACCTATCCGGTCGCAGTCGAACTGCGTGTCGTGCGCAACACGCACGACGGCGTCGAAGGCTACGCGATCGCGGGCTTCGACGTGTCGGCCTGGCGTGCGGCCGAAGACCGCCTCAATCACGCGCTGCATCACGACCGGCTGACCGGCCTCGCGAACCAGCCGGCGCTGATTCCCGCGCTGCTGAATGCGCAGCAGCAGGCGGACGCGCATGGTTCGAGCGCCGCACTGCTGCTGCTCGACATCGACGACTACCAGCGCGTCAACCGCGCGCTCGGCTACGACGCCGGCGACGAAATGCTGCGCGACACCGCGCGCCGTTTGCAGAACATGATGAACGGCGGCGAGATCCTCGCACGCGTGGCTAGCGACGAGTTCGCGATCCTGATGCCGCTGATCTCGACGCACCAGAACGCCGCCCTTGCCGCCGAAGCGCTGGCGCGGCGTCTACTGACGGCCGTGCAGCAACCGTATTCGTTCAATGGCCAGCAGGTGCATCTGTCGGCGAGCATCGGCATCGCGCTCTATCCGGACGCACGGCATCTGAAGGACACGCCCGCAGGCGACAGCCAGCTGCTACGCTGGGCCGATCATGCGTTGATGCAGGCCAAGACGTCCGGCGGCAACACCCTCGCCTTCTACATCCCCGATGACAACCCCGCCGACGCCGAGCGTCTCAAGCTCGAATCCGATCTCTACGACGGCGTGCGCAACGGCGAGTTCTCACTGCATTTCCAGCCGATCACGAGCAGCCAGACGCATGGTGTCGTCGGTGTCGAGGCGCTGATCCGCTGGCTGCATCCATTGCACGGCCTCCTGCCGCCCTCGATGTTCATTCCGCTCGCGGAGTCGGTCGGCCTCATCAACTATCTGGGCAACTGGGTGTTGAAGATTGCGTGCATGCAGCTGATCCAGTGGGACGCGCAGGGCATCTCGCTGCAGTACGTCGCCGTGAACGTGTCGCCGCAGCAGTTCCGCGATCCACGCTTTACGGACAGTGTGCGCGAGGCGATCGCGCTGACCGGCATCGATCCGCACCGGCTCGTGTTCGAGATTACGGAAAGTCTGCTGATGCACGACCCGGTGCACGCGAAGGGCCTGCTGGAAGAGATGACCGCGATCGGCATCCGCTTTGCCGTCGACGATTTCGGCACTGGCTATTCGAGCCTTGCGTATCTGCAACGTTTCCCGCTCGCAAAACTCAAGATCGACCGTAGCTTTGTGGAGAATCTGCTAACCTCGCGCAACGATCAGGCAATCGTTAGCGCGGTCGTCGGACTCGCGCAGACACTCGATCTCGAACTCGTCGCCGAAGGCGTCGAAACTGAAGCGCAGCGCGCCCTTCTGACCGAGATGGGCTGCGATCACATTCAAGGCTGGCTCGTCTGCAAGGCGCTGCCGTCAGACGAACTGGCGCAGCGCTTCGAAGCGCGCACGCTCCGTCTGCACAGCGCGGTGTCGTGATGCAGCTGATCTACCCGGGGCCCGGATACCCGACACGCACTGGCATGCTGAACACTGGAATACGTATGGCTTTGGCGGGACTTACATGTTAAAGGCTGCGCTGCTCGACAGACTGTGGTCGCGAATGAGTGAGCGCGGGGATTTCCCGATGCTCTCGCAGGCGCTGCGCAGCACCATGGCAGCGATGACGAATGACGACCTCGACTTCACCGCGCTCGTGCAGGTCGTGCTGTCGGATTTCGCGCTGACGCAGAAGGTATTGCGGCTCGCGAACTCGGCGATGTACATGGCGTTCGGCGGCAACATCACGACCGTCACGCGCGCGCTGATGGTGCTCGGCATGGACGCGGTCGGCCATCTGATCGTCGGCCTCAAGCTCGTCGATCACTTCCATCACAGCGTACCGCGCCGCATCGACGCGAAGCTCGAACTGAACCGCACGATGCTGTCGGGCTGCGTCGCGCGCAAGCTCACCGAACGCGGCGATCTGCGCGCGGGCGAGGAAGCCGTGGTCTGCACGCTGATGCGCCAGGTCGGCAAGCTGCTCGTCGTGTTCTACCTCGACGCCGAGTGGGACAAGATCCGCATTCACATCGATGCCGGCATGGAAGAAGACGAAGCGTGCAACGCCGAACTCGGCGTGACGTTCGACGAGATCGGCCTGGAAGCGGCCACGCGCTGGCGCCTGCCGGACATGATCCGCGCTGGCATGAGCCAGTACGAGACGCCGGACAACGCATCGCGTCAGGTGCAGTGGCTGCGTGCCATCACCAATTACTCGACCGAAGTCTCGCACGTCCTGACTACGCCGAACATTTCCGACTCGGTGCGCGAAGCGCGTATCGCTGAGCTTGCGCACCACTACGGTCGCACGCTGGGCACCGACCCGGAAACGCTCGTCGCGATGAGCATTGCGCTCGCAGGCGAAGAGTCCGACGACGGCGTGATGCGCGAGATCGTCGAACTGCGCGCCAACGCCGACGCCATTGCACGCGAAGCGCTCGATCCCGAGGCACGCATCGCTGCGGGTGTCGAAGATCTGCGCGCCCTGCCTTCAGATAATCCGCTTGGGCCGGTGCTGGCGATGGCATCGGAAACGGTACTGGCCGGGCTTAACTTTACGCGCACGATCGTGTTCGTGAAGCAAGGCGCGGGTTCGTTCAAGGCGCGTCTCGGCCTCGGTCCGAAGATGGACAAAATGCTGCCGACGCTCGGCTTCACCGCGACGTTCGAGCCTGACGTGTTCCATCTGGCGATCGCGAATTCGGTCGGCATTTTCATCGAGAACGCACGTGACCCGAAGATCATGGCGCGCCTGCCGGAGTGGTTCCGTCGCTCGTTCGATGATGCGCGTTCGTTCGTGATTCTGCCGGTCGTGCTGGAGACGAATCAGTCGACCGTTGCGCTGATGTACGGCGACTGGTCGCACGCGCAGGAAGCGCGCAAGATATCGCAGAAAGAGATGGCGGCGTTGAATGAACTGGCGCGCGAGTTGGGGCGGTTTTTCGCGCAGTCGCCTGCTAGTGAGATGGAGTTGCTTTAGGCGACTCCGGCGATGCGCGGGTCATTGCTGACGACCGCCGGTGCATCGTACACCGGCCGTACACGGCGGCGCTCATCAACTCGCGCCCCCTGTCCTGTTGCCTGCCTTAATCCTCGATCCGCTCCAGCCCCGCCGCTTCGGCGCTGCTATCCGCAACACCGGCCCACGCGGCAGCCACCAGCGCCAGGTCAGCAAGATCAGCCGGCGTCAGCGGTGCAAGCTGCGCACTCGCCGCTTCCACATCGCTCCACGCCCCGCGCTCCAGCGCATCGATCGCCGACAGCAGCACGCCCAGCGCACCTTCGCCACGCAGGATCGCCGCGCGGATCGGACGTGTGAGCATCAGCATATCGAGCGTGCTGTCCAGCGAGCCGCCGAACACCGCGTCGACGAATGAAAACACGCCGGTCAGAAACGCTGCATCGGCCTCATCACGGCCCGCTTCAGGCAGACGCTCGATGGCCAGTTCCATGAAGCGTGCACGCGTGGCCGCGAGTTGCAGCAACGGATCGTCTTCAAGCGAAACCTTGCGGCCGTCCGCGTAAAGCAGCAACTGCGTCCAGCGCGCGATGCGGTTCGTGCCCGTCGCGTTGATCGCTTCACGCAGTGTGGTGACCTTGTAACCGACGCCGAGCCCGCTCGAATTCGCGAGCCGCATCAGATGCATCACCAGCACGGGATTGAGCTTGAGTTCCGCTTCGAGCTGCGCGACGGTCGGATCGGACGCGAGCAGTTGCAGCAGATTCAGCAGTGCATGACGCGGCGCGCCTGCGCGACGCATGTTATCTGCCTGCGGACGCGCGAAGAAGTAGCCCTGAAAGCGGTCGAAGCCAAGGTCGTGTGCAGCCTCGAAATCGGTCGGTGTATCGAGTCCCTTCGCGATCAGGATCTTGCCCGCAGCCTTCAGCACTTTCGCAAGCTTCGGCAGCAAGGCAGGCTGCGTGCGGCGAAAATCGATCTTGACGGCGTCCGCGTACGGCAGCAGTTTGGCGAACGTCTCGCTCGCCTGCGTGACGTCGTCGAGCACAAAGCGATAGCGTTTCGCGTGCAATGCGATCACACGACTGACGAGCGCATCGTCAGCGTCGAGATCGGACGGCAGTTCGAGCATGAAACGACCCGCGGGCAGCCGACGCAATGTCTCGTCGAACAGCATCTCGCGGCTGGCATCGACGTACGCGATATGGCCCGCGAGCGCGCTTTGGGCATCCGGGTGGGCGGCGGCCTGGATCATCCGCTTCGCCACGGCGACGCGGGCTTCCTGTGCAGCTTTTACCGCCTGCTTCAGCGCTTCAACGTCTGTTTCGCTTTCGGTGAAGTTGGCGGGATCGGGTTCCGGCACAGCCGGGCGACGCACTTTCAGCTCGAAGCCGCAGAGCATGCCCTCGCGGTCCAGCAAAGGCTGACGCGCAACATAGACTTCGTCCGGCACGCCGTCCGGTCGCCCTGCGGTGCCCGCATGCTGATGCGGATCTTCGACTGCGATGTTGGTCATTCCCCGTCCCCCGGCGGAGCGCAACGGCACTCCGTTCTACCTGGCTGATTCTGGTGTATTCGTCGTGGCTGAATGCAGTTTGCGTGCAGTCACGGCACGGTTCTCCAGCACTGGCAGATTCTAGCGCACGCGGGCTTGATGAGACAGACGCACGGGGCGGTTTTCCGAAAAAAAACCGGCCATATCAATGGCCGGTTTCATCACTGCACAGGCAAGATGCTACATCGAAGCGCTCATGCGCCTCAATCAGCACCCGTGCCGCTTATTTCAGCACGACCTTCACATCGAAGTACTTCGCCGCGAAACGGTCGATCGTGCCATCAGCTTTCAATTCCTTTAACGCCTGGTTGAGCGCGTCCTTCAGGGCCGTGTCGCTCTTGCGCACGCCGAAGCCGACGCCCGCGCCGAGCAGCTTCTCGTCGCTGACCGCCGGGCCGGCGAACTCGAAGCCTGCGCCCTGCGGACGCTTCAGAAAGCCCTTCGATGCAGCCTCTGCATCCTGGAACGCGGCGTCCAGACGACCCGATGCCAGGTCTTCGTAAATCTGGTCCTGCGTCTGGTACGGCACGACGTCGACACCGGCCGGTGCCCAGCGCGCCTTCGCGTACGTTTCCTGAATCGTGCCCTGCAGCACGCCGACATGCTTGCCCTTCAGCGATGCCGGCGTCGGCAGCAGACCGCTGCCCTTCTTCGCGATCATCTGGTTCGGGATCGTGTAGATCGGATCGGTGAAGTCGACGGCCTGGCGGCGCTGGTCCGTGATCGTCATGTCGGAGTTGATCGCATTGAACTTGCGCGCCTGCAAAGCCGGGATCAGACCGTCGAAGGAATTTTCGACCCACACGCACTTCGCTTTCAGTTTCGCGCAGACGGCATTGCCGACATCGATATCGAAACCCTGCAGCGCGCCCGCCGGCGACTTCGATTCGAACGGTGCATACGAGGCCTCGACGCCAAAGCGGATTTCCTTGATGTCGGTTGCGGATGCATTGCCCGCTGCCATCGCGGCCGACGCAAAAAGCGCGAACGCGGCCATGTAACGCCAGGTTGTGTTCATCAGGGAGTCCTTGCTGATAATAATGAGGTGATACAGGGAACCGGATCGAGGCGTGCATGGTTGCAGCGCCCGCATTGCGGTTCAAATCGGGGCGACTGCCGTGGTGCAGCGCAACAGTCGCGAGGGCGGGATTGTACAGGCTCGGCGCGACGGGCCTGACTTGCCGCCTGCATGGCACGCCGCCGGATTCAGCGCGTGCGCATTCTGTTGAAGATGCAATTTCGTATCGCGATCAGGCAAGAGATGTCATGCGCCAGCGGGTGCGCCAAGCTCGATTGCGAGCCGCGTGGCCAGATGCGCGAACACCGCCGACACATGCGGCAAATGACGCGATTCGGGATGCGCGAGCACCCAGAGCTGCGATTCGCCTTCGTCGAGTGGCGGCGTCAGTTGCACGAGATCCTCGCGACCGCGCGCCAGAAACACCGGAAAGATACCGACGCCAAAATCGCGCGCCATCATCTCCATCACCGCCATCACGCTGTTGGTTCTATAGCGCGGCTGCACGGTCGGCACATGCCGCTTGCGCCACATGACCGACGGGTGATTGCCGAGCGAGCCGTCCGGTGCGACCCAGTCGCACCGCGCCAGCGTTTCAGGATCGCCGACGCGAAGGCCGCGCGTTTTCGCCGCGAATACGGCGATCTGCAAGGGCCCGACATGCCGGCCGACCAGGTGATCCGGCGGCTGGCGCGTCGCTCGCACGGCGATATCGGCATCACGCTTCGTCAGACTCGCGACGCTGTTCGTCGTGCTGAGTTCCACGGCAAGCGCCGGATGCAGCGCGGCAAGATCGCGCAATGCCGGCAACACCAGACCGTACAGCACAGTATCGGTCGTCGTGATGTGGACCGCGCCCGCGATGTGATCGCTGCTTGTTTGCACGGTCGAGCGCGCGGCGGCGAGTTCGCTCTCGATCCGCTCCGCGTGCCGCGCGAGCTGCAACCCGAGCGGCGTCGGCCGGTAGCCGGCACGCGAGCGCTCGAAGAGACGCTGCCCCACCCCGCGCTCGATGCGCTGCACCGAGCGGAAAATCGTCGACGCATCGATGCCGAGCCGCTGCGCCGCTTCGGCGAGCGTACCGGCGCGCACGAGCGCGAGTATCGTCTGCGTATCCGTCGACGTCAGTTCGTATTGCGTTTTTGCACGCATGCTTTGGCCATCCGCCTGTTTATTCGCCGCTGAACCGGTGCTACTTTTACCACACTGGCTTGTCGGCCGACGAGCCACGCCAACGGCGTGCATACGGGATTAACGTGTCGCGTGCATTCCTGATTCGAACTCATCCACGGCGGTTATTCATGAAACTCTATTTCTCTCCAGCCGCGTGCTCGCTGGCAGTCCACATTGCACTGCGCGAAGCGGGCATCGACTTTCAGGGCGTCAAGGTCAACCTGCAGACTCACACGCTCGCCAGCGGTGAAGACTTCTATGCAATCTCGCCGCGTGGCTATGTGCCCATGCTGGAACTGGACGACGGTTCGCGCCATACAGAAGCCGCTGCGCTGCTGCAGTATGTCGCCGATCTGGACCCGCGGCATGCACTGATCCCGGCACCGGGTTCGCTGGAACGTCTTGCGGTGGTCGAATGGCTCACGTTTGTCAGCAGCGAACTTCACAAGACATTCAGCCCGTGGCTGTGGCATCCGGATACGGCTGAGTCCACGAAAGAGGCGTGCCGGGCGAAACTCGCCACGCGTTTTGCCGGGATGGAGCAGGTTCTAGGGGGGCGTGAGTATCTGACCGGCACGTTCACCGTCGCCGATGCGTACGCGTTCACGATCGTGAACTGGAGCCCCATGCTCGCGATCGACCTGTCGCCGTATCCGGCGTTGAAGGCGTATCAGGCGCGCGTCGCCGCACGGCCCAAGGTGCAGGAGGCGATGGCAGCAGAGGGATTGAAGGCGTGATCGTTTAAGGCTTGCGGTCCGGCTTGTGCGACATCGCCGGACCGCGCAGCTGATCGCTTCAGGCAAGCGCGGCCAGCGTGCTGTCGGTCGTGTCGATGACGAGCAGCCCCGCACGCAAGCCGGGCTTCACAGCCGGATTCGGAAACACGATGCGTTCTTCGTCGTGATGCACGGTATAGCGATAGTCGCCGTCACGCGCGAGCAGCGTGTCTTTTTCGAAGGGTGTGAAGTTCGGCACGTCGGCGGCAACGAGCAGTTCGAACGCGTCGCTCTGCTTCGTGATCTGGTCGATGACGGTAAACACGCGCGGCAAAGGCGCGGTTTCGTCACCGGCTTCGCCCGCTACGAGATGACGCAACGCGTGATCTGCACCTGCAAAGCGCGCCAGATCGTTCTGACCAAACGGACGCACCTTGCCGAGTTCCAGTGTGCACGCCAGCGCACCGCATGCGTCGGCGGTGAAATGCGAATACGTGTTCCCCTTCGTCGTGTGCAGCAGAACGGCGGCGATACGCGCATCGCGCAACCATTCGAACATCACACGTGAAAGCGGCGCGCCCGTGTGCGGCAGCAACGCGAACTGCTCGAATACCGACGCGCGGATCGCCGTGTGCATGTCGATATGCCAGCGTGCTTCGGGCGCATCCGGTGCATCGGCGAAGAAGCGCCGCGCGGCCTCTTCGAGCGCTGCAGCGCGTGGCGCCTCGTGGCTCTGCGGCACCTGTGCATGGCGGCCGCTGAAAAGGCGGTTGAGGTCGTCGTCGCGATAGCGGCACGCATCGCGCATTGCATCGACGTTGCCCAGAACCACAAGCAGCCGGCATGCAAGCGTCGCATGGCCGGATGCGATATCACGCACGATCGACGAAAGCAGTTCGATCGGTGCAGTCTCATCGCCGTGAATGCCAGCGGATGCGAGCACACTGCGTGTGTTGCGCTTGAGCGTCGAGGGTTCGAGCAGCAGCACGCCATCGTCGCGCCATTGATAACGCACACCGTTCGCGCATGTGCCTTCCGCATCAGCAGACGAAGGACGCGCCCCGCCAAGCGTGTACGCGAGAAAATTGTCGAGCAGCGCGTTCACGCCGCGCTCAGCGCTGGAAGTCATAAAGCGAGCCGAGGCCGAGAATCTGCGTCAGTTCATCGAGTGCCGTGCGCGATTCGACCAGCAGCAGCGGATCGGTGAGATCGGACGGCGCGAGACGATCGCGATAGTGCTTTTCGATCCACGTATCGAGACGACCGAACAGCGTGTCGTTGATCCACACGCCCGGCGTCACCGCTGCGCGTTCTTCATCATTCAGCACGACGCGCAGACGCAGACACGCGGGACCGCCGCCATTCTTCATGCTCTCGCGCAGATCGAAGACCAGCACTTCATCGATCGGGCCATGCTGTTCCGTCAGGCTGTCGAGATACGCAGCAACGCGCGCGTTCTCGCGGCATTCCTGCGGCACGACCAGCACCTGACGACCATCGGGACGCGTCAGCAACTGGCTGTTGAACAGATACGACGACACCGCATCCGACACGCTCACCTGCGCGTCCGGCACTTCGATCACGCCGAACGTCGCGTTGAGCTTTTCGAGCTTCGTCGACAGCTCGTCATACACCGACGACTGGTCGACAAACGCCAGTTGATGACAGAACAGCGTGCTGCGATTACCGACTGCGATCACGTCGTTATGGAACACGCCTGCGTCGATCACATCAGGATTCTGCTGTGCGTAGACCGTGCCGCCTTCGACAAGACCGTGACGATGCGCGACCGCGCGGCTCGCCTCGAACGTCTGACGCGCGGGAAAGCGCTTCGGCTCCGGCCCGCGGCGATATTCGCCGCGGCCGTACACGAAGAATTCGACACCACGTGCGCCATATTCCGCGCAAAACCGCGTGTGATTCGCCGCGCCTTCGTCGCCGAGCGCCGGCGTGCCGGGCAAGGCTTCATGCACGGCGAAACGTGAATCGTCGGCAAACATCGCGCGCAACGTGCGGCGCGTCGATTCGTGTTCGATCGCGCGGTGCAGCTTGCTGCACAGATTCGCAGGCGTGAAATGCACGCGGCCATCGTGCGTATCCGCAGATGGACTCACCGTCGCGGCATTCGCCGTCCACATCGCCGATGCGGAACTGGCGGCTGCGAGCAGTTCAGGCGCGTCCTTCGCGACACGTGCGATCACGGTGGCGTCGTCGCCTGAAAAGCCGAGATCGCGCAGCAGGCGCATCGACGGCCGTTCCTGCGGCGGCAGCACGCCCTGGTTAAAGCCGAGGTCGGCCAGCTGCTTCATCTTGCGCAGGCCCTGCTTTGCAGCGGCCTTCGGATTGGCAACGGACTTCTCGTTGCTCTGCGACGCGACGTTGCCGAACGACAGCCCCGCGTAGTTGTGCGTCGGGCCGACGAGTCCGTCGAAATTGGCTTCGGATGCGTGCATCGTCGTTCCTTAAAATTGAAGGCCCGGCGACACGCTCGCGGGCATCTGCAGTTGTGCGCTTTCGACGGAAGCCATCGGATACGCACAGTAATCGGCGGCGTAGTACGCGCTCGGCCGGTTGTTGCCCGAGCGGCCCGTGCCACCAAAAGGCGCACCTGACGATGCACCGTTGGTCGGCCGGTTCCAGTTCACAATGCCTGCGCGGATGCGGCGCTGGAAGTGGGTCCACAGCGTTTCGTCATCGGCGAGCAGGCCAGCGGAGAGACCGAATTCGGTGTCGTTCGCGCGCTCGATCGCTTCGTCGAAGTTGCCGTAGCGGACGATCTGCGCAAGCGGGCCGAAGTGTTCTTCGTCGGGCAGATCCTGTACGTGGGTCACGTCGATGATCGCGGGCGTGACGAAGCCGAGTTTCGAATCGCGCTGCTTCATCGTGAGTAGCGATTTCGCGCCGTCAGCGAGCAGACGGTCCTGAGCCGCGACGAGACGCGAAGCCGCCCGTGCCGAAATCACCGCGCCCATGAACGGCTGGGGATCCGCATTGTATTCGCCGATGGCGATCCGCGAGCTCACATCGACAAAACGCTCGATATAGCGGTCGCCGAACGCATCGTTCGGCACGAAGATGCGGCGCGCGCACGTACAGCGCTGCCCTGCCGACAGAAACGCGGATTGAATCGTGTGATGCACGGCGGCATCGACATCGCTGACCGGCGCGATCACGAGCGGATTGTTGCCACCCATTTCGAGCGCGAGCACGATCTCCGGGCGGCCGCCGAACTGCTTGTGCAGCAGCGTCCCCGTGTCCGAACTACCGGTGAAGAACAGGCCGTCGATCTGCCGATGATTCGCGAGCGCGATACCGGTTTCCTTCTCGCCCTGGACGAGATTCAGCACGCCCGCCGGCAAGCCAGCCTCGCGCCATACCTCTACGGTGGCGCGTGCGACACCCGGCGCGAGCTCGGATGGCTTGAACACCACCGTATTACCTGCGATCAACGCCGGCACGATATGCCCGTTCGGCAAATGGCCCGGAAAGTTATACGGACCAAACACAGCCACCACGCCATGCGGACGATGCCGCAACACCGCGACGCCATCGGCCATCGCTGCGCGTTTCTCGCCGGTGCGTTCGTTATAGGCCTGAATCGAAATCTCGACCTTCGCCGCCATGGATGCGACTTCAGTACGCGCTTCCCACAGCGGTTTGCCCGTCTCGCGGCCGATCGCTTCCGCAATCGATTCCTTGCGCTCAGTCAGGAGCGCAGCGAAGCGGCGTGCAATCGCGATACGTGCATCGAAATCCAGCGAGGCCCACGGTGCGAACGCACTGCGTGCGCTGCGCACAGCGCGATCGACATCGTCCGCCGAGGCGCTCTTGCCTTCCCAGACGATTTCGTCGGTGCCCGGATTGCGCGATGCAAATACGTGGCCGGTGCCGGCGGCCCATTCGCCGTCGATGAAAAGCTCGTTCATGATCATCCTTGTTTTGATTTCAGCGGCAACACGCGCACGGTATCGCCAGCGCGCACGTCGAGCGCGGCGGCATCGTCGGCGGACAGGCGGAACACGCCCTCTTCCGGCGCACCCGGCGCTACGCCTACGCGGAAATCGGTCAGCGAAGTATTCGATACGAGCGCACGTTGCCGGTCGTGATGCACACGCGGCGCGCCGATTTCGACCGGCACGACGACGCTCTCACGCACTGTGCGCAAGTCGGCGATATGACATTCGAGCACCGGACCCGCATCGAAAATATCGACGTGATTTTCGTAACGCAGCCCTTCCGCTTCGAGCATGCGGCGCGCGGGAATCGTGTCGCTATGCGTGAGCCCGACGCACTCCTGCGCTTCTTCCGGCAGCAGATCGACGTACACCGGATAACGCGGCATCAGTTCGGCGAGGAACGCCTTGCGTCCGTGCGAGCTGAGATAATCCGCCGCGTTGAAATCGATCTGGTAGAAATGCGAGCCGACCGCGCGCCAGAACGGCGAGGATCCGTTCGCATCGAAATGCCCGCGCAGTTCAGCGCAGATACGCTGCGGAAAACGCTCAGGAAACTGGGCGATAAACATGAAGCGCGAACGCGACAGCAGACCACCAACGCCGCTCGTGCGATAACGTGGGCTCAGAAACAGCGAGCACACTTCGGCGTAGCCGGTCAGATCGTGCGAGATGTTAAGCGCGCGCATCTTCGTCCAGATGCCGAGATCCTGGCTCGCGTGCACGACCGTGCTCACGCGATAGTTGTAGAACGGCTGCTCAAGGCCGACAGCGGCTTCGATACCGCACACGCCCGCGACATCGCCCGTCGCCGTATCTTCCATCACGAAGAAATAGCCGGCTTCGTGCGGCGCGGCGTTGCCTTCCATCGTGCGGCGCGCGCGTTCGACGCGCGCAGCCAGTGCGTCACGATCCGGCTTGAATGTGGTGAGACCAGGGCCGGTCTCATGAGCGAGCGCGACAAGCGCATCCACATCGCCCGTCTGCACGACGCGAACGACGATCATTGTGCTTCTCCCGAATATTCGTTCTGTGTGGCCTGATGGAGCGGCACACAGCGCACCGTATCGCCGTCCTGGACGCCGAGTGCTTCGCGCACGGCAGCAGGCAGCACGGCGCCAGACGCCCTGTCGACGGACAGATCCGCCAGCACGCAGCGGAAACGGCCTTCGCGATTGCTCGCAACCAGATACGTCGGTCCCTGAGCGGCCGCGGCGGCTTCATGTACCACGCGATTTTCATTGCGCGCCACACAGGCCGCGCGATCGATCTGCGCGGTCAGTACCGGACCCGCGTCGAAGATATCGACGTAGCGATCGGTTTCAAAACCTTCTTCCTGATGGATATCGTAGGCGAGCAATGCTTTTTCATCCGGCTCGCCGAGTACGCGTTGCGCGGCTTCCGGCAAGAGCGGCACATAGACCGGATAGCTCGGCATCACTTCAGCGATAAACGTGCGGCTACGTCCGCCCGATTCCACTTCGATATCCGCAAAATTGCGACCGAAGAACTTGCGCCCCACCGCTTCCCAGAACGGCGAAACACCTGCGTCATCGGTCACGCCGAGCAGCAGCGAAAAGACCTCAGGCGTAAAGCGTTTGCGGTTCGCGGCGATATACATCATCCGCGCACGCGACATCAGGTGCGCGGCCGCATCGCCGCGTAGCGACGGATCGATATAGAAGCCCGCGAGACGACTCTTGCCCGTCAGTTCATGCGACATCGTCAGCGCGTGAATCTTGCGGCTCACGTGCAGTTCGCGCGACGCATGAATCAGCGCGTCGTTACGAAACGCGTAGAACGGTTCCGAATAACCCGCGGCCGCGACAATGCTCGCGGTGCCGAGCAGCTTGCCTGTCGCGGCATCTTCGAGCACGAACAGATAGAACTCTTCGCCGGGAAAATCGACTTCCGCGCGAAACGAGTCTTCGGACAACGCGACGCGCGCTTCCAGCGCCCGCCGGTCGTGCGGCAGCGAATGCAGCACCGGTTGGGCCGTGCGCGCCATGTGTTCGAGCGCATCGAGATCAGCGAGACGGCTGGGGCGTACGAAGAGCATCATCGTTCCAGTAGTTGAAGGCGATGCGGTGGATCAGCGTGCGGCTTCAGCAGTCGCGGCGACAACCGATTCGATCGCTTTTTCGATGCGCGCGAGACCTTCGTTCAGGTCGTCGAGCGGCATCACGAGCGACGGCGCAAAGCGCAACACGTCCGGGCCGGCCATCAGCATCATCGCGCCGTGATTGGCAGCAGCGGTGACGAAGTCTTTCGCGCGGCCCTTGAATGCGTCATTCAGTTCGGCGCCAATCAACAGACCCTTGCCGCGCACATCCGTGAAGATGCCAAAGCGCTCGTTGATCTTCGCGAGCTTCGCCTTCAGCAATTCGCTACGCGTACGCACGCCTTCGAGGACGGCCGGCGCGCTAACCAGTTCGACCACCTTTTCAGCGATCGCTGCCGCGAGCGGATTGCCGCCGTACGTCGTGCCGTGCACGCCCACCTTGAAGTGTGCGGCGATTTCGGTCGTCGTCAGCATCGCGCCGATCGGGAAACCGTTGCCGAGCGCCTTCGCCGTCGTCAGGATGTCCGGTGTCACGCCCGTGTCCTGATACGCGTAGAAGTAGCCGCTGCGGCCCACACCCGTTTGTACCTCGTCAAAAATCAGCAGTGCGCCGTGTTTGTCGCAGGCCTCGCGCAGCGCCTTCAGGAAAGCAGGATCGGCCGGAATCACGCCGCCTTCGCCCTGGATCGGCTCGACGATCACCGCGCACGTCTTCGCGCCGATGGTTTTCAGCGCGGCTTCCGTGTCGTTGTACGGCAGATGGATGATGCCTTCGGGAATCGGGCCAAAGCCTTCCGAATACTTGGGCTGACCGCCGACGCTTACCGTGAAGAACGTCCGGCCATGGAACGACTGCGTGAACGAGACGATTTCGTACTTGTCTGCACCGAACCGCTCAAACGCAACGCGGCGCGCCAGCTTCAGCGCGGCTTCGTTCGCTTCGGCCCCCGAGTTCGCGAAGAATGCGCGATCGGCGAACGTCAGGTCTTCGAGGCGCTTTGCGAGGCGCAGCACCGGCTCGTTCGTGTAACCATTACCGATGTGCCAGAGCTGGCTGCCCTGCTCCTGCAGAACCTTCAGCAGTTCCGGATGCGAGTGGCCAAGCGCCGTGACGGCGATGCCGCCGGCGAAGTCGATGTAATCGCGGCCCTGCGTGTCCCAGACGCGCGAGCCCACGCCGCGCACCGGCACGAACGCAGCGGGCGAGAACAGCGGCACCATCACTTCGTCGAAGGTCTGGCGCGTCACAGTCAGGTGGTTCATGGCGAATCCTCGTTCAGTAATGTCACTAGTGTAGGAAAACGTGCGCTGGCCGTCTTGCTCATACGCGACGCGTTTCTATCGATGTCGGTGTCCGGGCGGCGATCGATTCGCCGCCCGGACGTCATTAATCCGTGTCCGGCGGCTCGATCAGCGCGGCCGGGCGCGGCTCGCTTGCCACGACCGGGCGTCCGTCCGCCGCTGCGCCGCCGTGCTGCTTCTCGATGTAATTGCGACGATCCTCGCGCGGTGTGACGCCGAAATGTTCGCGATACGCATTCGAAAAGTGCGCCGCCGACGAAAAACCGCATGCGAGGCTGATCTGCACCACCGATTTGCTGGTGCGCTGAAGCTGCGTGCGCGCTTTCGACAGCCGCAGCCCGAGGTAGTAACGCGAAGGCATCGCAGCGAGATACTGACGGAACAGACGTTCGAGCTGGCGCCGCGATACACCCACGAGGCCCGCGATTTCATCGGTAGTCAGCGGATCTTCGATATTCGCTTCCATCAGCAGGAGCGCATCGTTCAGCCGCGGATGGCGCTCACCGGGCGCGGTTACAAAGGGAATACGCTGGCGTTCCTCGCCCGCGCGCAACACGCCGACGCCGAGCGTGTCGGCGATGCGGTCCGCGAGTTCGGGGCCGTGTTCGCGGCCGATCATCGCCAGCATGAAGTCGACGGTTGCCTGCCCGCCCGCACACGTCGCGCGGTCGCGGTCGATTTCGAAGATCTGCTGGGTGACGATCGAGCGTTCGAACTGCTCGGTGAACTGCTGATAGGTTTCCCAGTTGACGCTCACGCGATAGCCGGAAAGCTGGCCCGCCATGGCGAGCCACCACACGCCGTGATGAATGCCGGTCACGAGCGGCGTGCGCTGTCCGACACGCGAAAGGCTGGCGAGAAAGAGACGATAGTCGGCGAACTGCTGAAAGCGCTCGCTCACGATGATCAGCCAGTCGCACGAGATCGCGTCGCCGAATGCGGCATCGGCGGGCCATTGCGCGCCGCCCGAGAGCGGCACGGGCCGGCCGTCCCACGAACACACCTGCCAGCGATACAGCGCGCGTCCGTCGATCTCGTTGGCGAGCGTCAACGCGTCGACGATGGGCCCGACGCCGGACATCGACACCGGCGGCAACGCGACGATCGCGACCTGGGTCGTACGTGTCGGGCTGGACGTGCGAGGCATCTGGGGTTTAAACCGCCTGAATTGCAGGGATTATTTAAGACTGCCCGACAGAAACTGCTTCAGGCGCTCGCTGCGCGGCGTGGTGAGCACTTCGGCAGGCAAGCCCTCTTCTTCGGTACGGCCCTGATGCAGGAACATCACGTGATTCGACACGTTGCGCGCGAAACCCATTTCGTGCGTGACGACGATCATCGTGCGGCCTTCTTCGGCGAGTTTCTGCATCACCTTGAGCACTTCACCGACGAGTTCAGGATCGAGCGCGGAAGTGGGTTCGTCGAACAGCATCACGTCGGGGTCCATCGCCAGCGCGCGGGCAATCGCGACGCGCTGCTGCTGACCGCCGGACAGATGCGACGGATACTGCTTTTCCAGACGCGGCGCGAGACCGACCTTCTCCAGATACACGCGTGCGCGCTCTTCTGCTTCGCGACGCGGCAGACCGAGCACATGAATCGGCGCCTCGATGATGTTTTCGATCACATTCATGTGCGCCCACAGGTTGAAATGCTGGAACACCATCGCGAGCTTCGTGCGAATGCGTTGCAGCTGCTTGTGGTCGGCCACTTCGAGGTTACCGTGCCTGTCGGCCTTCGTGCGCACCGCCTCGCCGTCGACGACGATCTGCCCGGCGTTCGGCCGCTCAAGGAAATTGATGCAGCGCAAAAACGTGCTCTTGCCCGAACCGCTCGCGCCAATGATGCTGATCACGTCGCCCTTGTTCGCGTTCAGCGACACGCCCTTCAGCACTTCGTTGTCGCCGTAGCGCTTGTGGACGTCCTGCACGGCGAGCTTGCAGGCTTCGGTTTGACTTGTATGGAGCAAGATGCTCTCCCAGTGAAAATGCAGGCAGTTCTGCGACAGGGTGCAACACGGTGCCCGGCGGCTTCAGCATGACGCGCACCGCCAGACCGGGATACGGCAGGCAGCGCGCTCAGTGCGTGCGCACCGCCAGATAGGCCAGCCAGCGGCGTTCGGCGCGCCGGAATGCGGCAACCAGCGCAAACGATATCGCACAGTAAATCAGTGCTGCGATGCCAAACGCCTCGAACGAGCGATAGGTCGCCGAGTTCACGTCGCGGGCGACCTTGAGGATATCCGGCACGGTCGCGGTAAAGGCGACAGTCGTCGCATGCAGCATGAGGATCACTTCGTTACTGTACAACGGCAGCGCACGGCGCAGCGCGGACGGTATCACAATGCGCCGGTACATCGTGAACCCGCTCATGCCGTAAGCACGCGCCGCTTCGACTTCGCCATGCGGCGTGGAGCGGATCGCGCCTGCGAAGATTTCGGTCGTGTACGCGCAGGTGTTCAGTGCAAACGCGAGAATCGCGCAGTAGAAGCCGCTGCGGAAGAACGCGTCGAGCAGCGAATGCGCGCGTACGAATTCAAGGCTGTAGATGCCGGTATAGATCAGCAGCAACTGCACGTAAAGCGGCGTGCCACGAAATACGTAGGTATAGAACCGCACGGGCATCGACAGCCAGCGCTTTTTCGACACGCGCGCGACGGCAAGCGGAATCGCCATCACGAAGCCGAAACCGATCGAGACGACCAGCAGCCAGAGCGTGACTGCGAGGCCCGAGATGCGGTGGCCGTCCCAGAAGAGAAAGGCGCGCCAGTATTCAGTGAGAATTTCGATCATGGATACCTCAAAGGTCAGCGTGGCGTACGCCAGTCGAATAGCGTCGCGTGAGCCACACAAGCGCGAAGTTCGACACTGTCGTGATCGCGAGATAGATCAGCGCTGCGACGGCGATGAAGAAGAACATGTTGAAGGTGCTTTTGCCCGCGTCCTGCGCGGCTTTCACGACATCGGCGAGGCCAATGATCGACACCAGCGCGGTCGCCTTGACGAGCACCTGCCAGTTGTTGCCGATACCCGGCAGCGCGAATCGCATCATCTGCGGAAACAGGATGCGGGTGAACACGCGCACACCGCTCATACCGTACGCACTGCCCGCTTCGAGCTGGCCGCGCGGCACCGCGAGAAACGCGCCGCGAAACGTCTCGGTGAAGTACGCGCCGTAGATGAAGCCGAGCGTCAGCACGCCCGCGACGAACGGATCAATATCGAACTGCGGCAGGTTGAGCGCATCGGTGAGATTGTTGACCGCGATCTGGATGCTGTAGAACAGCAGCAGCATCAGGACGAGGTCCGGCACCGAGCGGATCAGTGTCGTGTAGCCGGTTGCGATGACGCGCAGCGGCCGGTTGAACGAGAGCTTCGCTGCCGCGCCCGCCAGCCCCAGCAGCACGGAAGCCGCGAGCGACAGCACAGACAGCTCGATCGTCTGCATCGTGCCCGCAAGGAGCAACGGACCAAAGCCGTATAGGACCACGGGTGTCTCCATCGAAGTAGTGTCATGGAGGCCGTCGCGCGAATCCTTGCAGCTTCCGGTTGGCCTTCCTGTATGGCGCGGATAGTCGCAGGCAAAAAAAAATCGCTCAAAGGCACGCCGGACGTTTGCTGCGTCGCAACAATGCGCGATTCAAAGCGGAGAAACCGCGTGATGCCCGTTCTGGCGGGCCGAATCCCTTTGTAAGGTCATCCCGCGCCCCCCGGCACCGCCGCGATTTGGCAAGTTTCGAGTCGCTTTTTCGATAGACGGTTTGCGTGTCTCCCGGGCCTTTTCGCTAGACTGATATTCTTTTCGAGGCCGGCTCGCGTGCCGGGCGGGCCAGCACCCCTCTTCTTCCAGCGAGTCCACGCATGACAGACCGGTTCGATTTCGCGACGCTCGACGCCTATTCAAAGGGGGCCGCCCGCTATAGCCAGGACTGGCTCGACCAACCGCCTCCCGATGACATGTATGCACTGCTCGCGACACATCTTCTGCCAGGCGGCGCGACGGCCGATATCGGCTGCGGCAACGGGCGCGACGTCGCATGGATGGCCGCGAAGGGTTACCGGGTGACGGGCTTCGATGCGTCGGAGGGATTGCTCGCCGAAGCACGCCGGCTCAATCCGGCGCTGACGTTTCGGGCGGCCTCGCTGCCAGCGCTCGCGGAGATCGACGAAACGTTCGACAACGTCGTGTGCGAAACGGTGATCATGCATCTGCCGGCCGCGTCGATCCCCCTCGCGATCGATAACCTGCTGCGCATCCTGAAGCCGAGCGGCGTACTGTATCTCTCCTGGCGTGTGACCGAAGGCGAAGACCAGCGTCAGAAGGACGGAAGGCTCTATAGCGCGTTCGAACCCGCGCTCGTGATGGACACATTGAACGATTGCGCGATCCTGCTGTTCGAGGACGTCACGAGCGAAAGTTCAGGCAAGCGCATCTGCCGCGTGATAGCGTCGAAGCGCGAAGGCGAAGATTGATACAGGTGAAGCGGCCGCCTTGACGCGGCGTTTTTGCACTCAGTCCATACCGAGCCGCGCCTTGATCGCCGGCATCATGGTTTCGACGGCCGCGCGGCCCTCCTCGATCGCCGGGCCCGCGCGATGAAAATCGAAGATGCCCATGCCGCCGAGCCGCGGCTGGATCAGGATATCGGCCGGCTCTCCGGCGAGACGGCTGCGCGTGATGCGCACCTGCATGATGTCGATACTCTGCGCGATCGAACTCAGCATCGAAGGCACGCGAGCGCTTGGAGGGGGCGGCACGCGAACGTCGCCCGTGCCGATGGCGCGATCGTTTTCAGGCGCAAGCCAGCGTGGCCACGGCTTGCCGTTCTTGCGCAGCGCGACGGGCGGCGGCGCGTTCGCAACCGCGTTCGCGTCCACTTCCCCGTCAGCTTCGGCCTCGATTTTCGCTTCTACTTCCGTAACGGGTAACGGCAACGGCGTTTCAACGACCACGCCGCCCAGATCACGCCCGTTGAGGATGTCGTTGTTCAGATCGATGGCGATCACGCAATCGGCCCGCATACCGCGGGCGACCGAGACCGGTACCGGGTTCGCCAGGCCGCCGTCGACGAGCCACACGCCGTCGTGCAGCACCGGCGTGAAGATACCTGGAATCGCGATCGATGCGCGCACCGCATCGACCACGCGCCCATCCTGCAGCCACACCTCACGGCCAGAATCGAGTTCCGTGGCCACCGCGCCAAATGGCATCCTGAGGTCACGGATTTCGCACCCGTTGAACCGGTCAGCGAAAACCTGGATCACTTTCCGGCCGCCCAGCAAACCACCGGAAAAACGCAGATCGAGCAGACGCACAACCGTTTGCCAGGTGAGCCGTGAGACCCACTCTTCAAGCCAGTCGAGATCGCCGTTTGCGTAGACCGCGCCGACCAGCGCGCCGATCGACGTACCGCACACGACATCCGGCCGGATGCCGGCGTCCTGCAGCGCGCGTATCGCGCCGATATGGGCCCAGCCCCGCGCGGCGCCGCCGCCAAGTACGAGGCCGAGTCGATGAGGCTGGCGTCGATGGATCATTTCTATGCTCCCCGTTAACGTCCGCGGATGATGTCCGAGCGCGACGTCGTATAGACCTTGCCGTACGCATCGAAGTGCACGTTGAAGAATGCCTCGGGCGTCACGCCGCCTTCGAGCCACTTCCAGCTCCACACCGTCTCGGGCTTCAGCGGGTAACGCGCGATTTCACCGGGCTTGCCGAGCAGACGCCGCACCTCATCCTCGCTCATGCCGGGACGGATCTTCGCGAAGTTGCCGGCGGTCAGGACCTGGGTGATCGCGCTCAGGCGGCCATCGCGGTCGATGTCGACCATGTACGTGTTGAGCCCTGTCGGGCCGCGCGGGTATTCGAAACGTTTCGAGCCATCGGTGAAGGTGCGCTCCGTTTCCGGCTTGCCCATCTGGCTGCGAATCTGGTCTTCCGTCGTGATGCCGGGCGTGAGGCCCTTCAGCAGGAGCGTGTCCGGCTTGACGGCGTTAAAGAAGTCCTTGAGCTTTTGCACGGCCTGGTCGGTTTGTTGGTCGTTGCAGGCAGCAAGCGAAAGCGCTGCGGCTAACGCGAGCGTGAGCGTGACAACGACGGGCAATCTGGAACGAAGCACCATCCTGATAGCGACTGCATCTTGTATGAATGATGCGTTACAGGATAACCGCCCGTCATCAAAAGGGCGAGTATTCAGCAGAAGGAGCGTGCGCGTGCGCGCAGATCGAAGGCGGGCGAAATGGCTGTACAGGCAAATCGCAACGCGGAACAACGCATCGCGCTGCAAAGTGCGGAGACATAAAAAAAGACGCCTGGCAGCGGCGCAGCATCCGGCGCAACCCGTCAGGCTTTCCTGCCTGAGCGTGTAGCGCCGCAATGCTGACCGCTGCTCGCGGTCGTCTGGTCCCTCGACTTGAATCGATTCGGGTGACGACAATCTAGACGCAATCCGGTTGTTAAGCGAGAGAGCGTTTACACCGACTCGGCTGACGAATTATGGCGTTCCTCAGGACGTTGTCATGCGCCTGATCTGAAAGGCGTGAGCGATGCGCAATGCTTCATGCGCCGGGTCAAACGCGCGAATGAATACGTCGTCGAGTGAAAGCGCACCCACAGGTCAACGAAGGGCACACGGAGCAGGAAAGGTCCCGTCAATTGACCTGACCGGTCCGCATCGCCCGGAGTTGTTCTGCGTAGCCGACCTACGCGTGACAATGCCGGGCCGGTCAGCGTCAAATGCCCAGCACGGTTGTCACTTCCTGCAATGCCGTCTGCACGTCCACACCCAGGAAGCGGCAGCTTCAGCCTAACGCGAACGCGTCACGACTTCTGTGCGACGTCACACGCATTCGCCCTTTCCGTGCATTGACGTGCGTTGACGTACGTTGACGTGCGTCGGAGCACATGGCAGTGCACTGCACTGTTTTTCCGCGAGCATCATCGCGCGAACGCGGTGCACCACAACACCCTTCTGGGGACAGGGACTTGTGAGCGCCGTCAGCGAGAATGCAGGCGCTTTGGCACAATCGCGCTTTGCCTGTTCTGCGGGCGGCCCGACGCGCATCTGGACACTTCGTCCGACGCAGGCTGCCACGCATGAGGCGCCGGATAACTTCGCCATGGTTCCCTTTTCCGTACTCGATCTTTCTCCCATTACTGTCGGCGCAACGGCGACGCAGGCCTTCAAAAACACGCTCGATCTCGCGCAGCATGCTGAAACGTGGGGCTATCGCCGTTTCTGGCTTGCCGAGCATCACAACATGACAGGCATCGCGAGTGCGGCGACCTCGGTGGTGATCGGCCACGTCGCGGGCGGCACGAAGACGATTCGCGTGGGCTCCGGTGGCGTCATGCTGCCGAATCACGCGCCGCTCGTGATTGCCGAACAGTTCGGCACACTTGAATCGCTCTACCCCGGCCGGATCGATCTCGGTCTCGGCCGCGCGCCCGGCACCGACCAGACGACCGCCCGCGCCTTGCGGCGCGATCTGCAAGGCAGCGCCGATTCGTTCCCCGACGACGTCGTCGAACTGCAGCGCTATTTCGCGGAACCGGTGTCCGGCCAGCGCGTGCGAGCCGTGCCCGGCGCCGGTTTGCAGGTGCCGGTCTGGCTGCTGGGTTCGAGCCTCTTCAGCGCGCAGCTGGCCGCGGCGATGGGCCTGCCGTTTGCGTTCGCGTCGCACTTCGCGCCGGACCATATGCTGACGGCGTTGCGCCTGTATCGCTCGCAGTTTCGCCCTTCCGCGACGCTCGACAAACCTTACGCGATGGTGGGCGTGAACCTGTTCGCCGCGGAAACGAACGACGAAGCGCAGCGGCTCATGACGTCGCTCCAGCAGCAGTTCGTGAACCTGCGACGCGGCACGCCGGGCCAGCTGCAGCCGCCCGTCGATCGCATTCAGGCCACGGAACTGGAATTGAGCAGCGTCGCGCATTCGCTCGCGTGCTCGGTGGTGGGCGATCGCGACACCGTGCGCGAAGGCCTTGTTTCGGTGATCGAACAGACCGGTGCCGACGAATTGATGCTGACCGCGCAGATTTTTGACCACGCGGCGCGTCTGCGGTCATTCGAAATCGCCGCGCAGGTGCGCGACGAACTCATTGCAGGCAAGCAGTAAAACGGGTCTTTGACGAATGACGACGGCTGCGGCTCAATCGTTCACTGGAACCGCTGCCAGCCCGTCGAGCAGCGCCTTGTGAAATGCCTGCGGGTCCTGCATCTGCGGCGCGTGGCCGAGTTCGGCGAACTCGACCAGCGTCGCGTGCGGAATCGCCTTCGCGGTCAGCTTCGCAAGTTCTGGATACAGGCCGATCTTTGCGCGTACTTCGGGCGGTGCGGTGTCCTTGCCGATCGCGGTCGTGTCCCTGTCGCCGATCAGGAGCAGCGTCGGCATCTGCAGTTGCCCGAGTTCATAGACCACCGGCTGCGTATAGATCATGTCGTAAAGCAGCGCCGAATCCCACGCGACTTCCTTCTTCCCCGGCCCGCGATACATGCCGGCCAGCATCTGCACCCACGGTTCATATTGCGGGCGCCACGTGCCCGAGTAATACGTCGCCTGCTCGTAACGGCGGATACCGTCGGCGGTCGTCTTCAGTTCGCGCTCGTACCACTGGTCGACCGATAGCGACGGCACGCCCTTCGCCTTCCAGTCTTCAAGACCGATCGGGTTCGCGAGCACCAGTTGCTGCGTCTCCTTCGGATACATCAGCGCATAGCGGATTGCGAGCATGCCACCCGTCGAATGTCCGATGACGGTGACGTTTTCCGCGCCGATCGACGCGAGCAGCGCATGCGTATTGCGCGCGAGCTGCTGGAAGCTGAACTGGTAGTGAGCGGGCTTGCTGGATTTACAGAAACCGATCTGGTCCGGCGCAATCACGCGATAACCGGCGTCGCTCAGCCTATGAATCGTCGTTTCCCACGTCGCGGCGCAAAAATTCTTGCCGTGCAGCAGCACGGCGGTACGTCCGTTCGGATGCACGGGTTTGACGTCCATATACGCCATATGCAGCGTTTCGCCCTGCGACGTGAACTCGAACTGCTGAACCGGCGCGGGATAGTTGAAGCCCTGCAGCTCAGAACCATATGCGGGGCCATCGGCGCTTTCGTCGGCCGCCGAAGTGGCGGACAAAGCGCCGGACGAAGCGGCAAAGGCCAGCGAAACGAATAACGCAGGCAGGATTCGACGACGAAAATTCATGGGCAGGTGCAGACGAAAGACAGATGAACGGGATCGGGCAGATTCAGATGGCGGCTCAAGCGGCAGAACGCCGAAACGACCGCCATCGGGAAGCCGCCGATTCTACGTCGCGCGCGCCAGACGTGCCGGCAAGGCCGCCACCCGCTTACGCGAGTCTGACCGTGGCACGCTGATTGCGCCCTAAAAACCCACGCTTTGCGGTACACCGCACTCGCACACGGGATCGATCGGGGCGATACTGGGAGCGCCAGCAGGCATGAAAGCGTCTCCCGCCTCCACACAATCCAGACTATGCGTGGGCGTCGATTCAATGCTAAAACTGTCAGGCGAAGTTGCGATAACAACAATGGCATTGCAACCGGGGAAACAATCATGGAGACGAAAACATGGAAACTCCGGCAAGCCTCAACGATCTGCAACGCTCCACGCTCGCCATTGTTCTGGCCGGCGGCCGCGGTACCCGCCTCGGGCCGCTCACGAACAAGCGCGTCAAACCGGCCGTTCACTTCGGCGGCAAATACCGGATCATCGATTTCGCGCTGTCGAACTGCCTGAATTCGGGCATTCGCCGCATCGCGGTCGTCACGCAGTACAAGGCGCATTCGCTGATACGGCACGTGCAGCGCGGCTGGGGTTTCCTGCGCGGCGAATTCAACGAATTCATCGACCTGTGGCCTGCGCAGCAGCGCGTCGAAGGCGCGCACTGGTATCGCGGCACGGCCGATGCGGTGTTCCAGAACCTCGACATCATCCGCTCGATCCGGCCGAAATACGTCGTCGTGCTCGCGGGCGATCACATCTACAAGATGGATTACACGCGCATGATCATGGACCACGCCGAAAACGGCGCGGACTGCACGGTCGGCTGCATCGAGGTGCCGCGCATGGAGGCGGTGGCGTTCGGTGTGATGCACGTCGATGAAAACCGGCGCGTGACCGGCTTTGTCGAAAAACCCGCCGATCCGCCCGCGATGCCTGGCCGCCCGGACGTCGCGCTCGCCAGCATGGGCATTTACGTGTTCAACGCGGATTACCTCTACACGCTGCTCGAGGAAAACATCACGAGCGCCGCGACCGATCACGATTTCGGCAAGGACATCCTGCCACGCGTCGTCACGCAGGGGCATGCGATCGCGCATCCTTTCAGCATGTCGTGCGTGTCGACGGGCAACGAGACGGAACCCTACTGGCGCGACGTCGGCACGATCGACGCGTACTGGGCGGCCAACCTCGATCTCGCCTCGACGATCCCGACGCTCGACCTGTACGACCCGAACTGGCCGATCTGGACGCACATGCAGCAGTTGCCGCCCGCCAAGTTCGTGCGCGACCTGAACGGGCTGCAGGGTTCCGGGACGAACCTGATCGTCTGCGGTGGCTGCGTGATCTCCGGGTCGCAGATTTCGCGCTCAGTGCTGTCGTCGAACTGCGTCGTGAATTCGTTCTGTAACATCAATGAGGCAGTCTTGCTGCCACAGGTGACGATCGGACCGAGCTGCCGGCTGCGCAAGGTCGTGATCGACCGCGGCTGCACGATTCCGGAAGGCACCGTGATCGGCGAAGACCCGGCGCAGGACGGCGAGCGCTTCTATCGTACCGAGAGCGGCGTCGTGCTCGTCACCCCGGAGGCGCTGCGACGACAGGCGGCACGCTAGACGCCACAAGCATGGCGCAAACCATCGTATCGACGAGGAGTCTCACTTATGACGACGCGCGTCCTGCACGTCGCGAGCGAGCTGTATCCGCTCCTGAAAACCGGTGGACTCGCCGACGTGGTCGGCGCCCTGCCGCCCGCGCTGATCGAACGTGGCGCCGATGTCAGGGCGCTGCTGCCGGGCTTTCCGCCGGTCGTGAGCGGCCTCACCGATCTGCGGCCTGTTGCGCAACTGGGCAGGCGGTTCGGCGCGGCCCACGTGACGCTCGAACTCGGCACGCTGCCGTCGACAGGCCTTCAGGTCTACATCATCCGCGCCGACGAGCTGTACACGCGTCACGGCAATCCGTATCTCGACGACGACCACGTGCCGTACGGCGACAACGCACAGCGTTTCGCGCTGCTCGGCTGGACGGCGGCACAGCTTGCGCAGCACGTCGATCCTTCGTGGGCGCCGCAGATCGTTCATGCGCATGACTGGCATGCGGGCCTCGCGCCTGCGTACCTGAAGGCAGCCGAACGCGAACGGGGCAAGCCTGTCGCGCGCAGCATCTTCACCGTGCACAACCTTGCGTATCAAGGCATCTTTCCGGCGCAGCAGTTCGGGCAACTGGGCCTGCCGGCGGATTTCTTCAACATGCACGGCGTCGAGTTTTACGGCCAGCTGTCGTTCCTGAAGGCGGGCTTGTACTACGCCGACCGGATCACCACCGTCAGCCCCACGTACGCGCGCGAAATCCAGACGCTCGCACAAGGCGGCGGGCTCGATGCGCTGCTGCGAGAGCGTTCGCACGATCTGAGCGGCATTCTGAACGGCGTCGATTATTCGATATGGTGCCCCGCCAACGACCCCGCCCTGCCCGCGCGCTACACGAGTTCGCGTCTCGCCGGCAAACGGGCGTGCAAGGAAGCGCTGCAAAAGCGCTTCGGCATCGCGGAAAAGAGCGATGCGCTGCTGTTCGGCGTCGTGAGCCGCCTGACGGAGCAGAAAGGTCTCGACCTGCTGCTCGCGGCGCTGCCTGAAATCATCAGGCGAGGCGGTCAGCTCGTCGTGCTCGGCACCGGCGACGCGGCGCTCGAAAACGGCCTGCTGCGCGTCGCGCAGGCGCATCCGGATGCAGTCGCGGTCGAACGTGGTTTCGACGAGCCGCTCGCGCACCAGATCGTCGCGGGTAGCGACGTGATCGCGGTGCCGTCGCGCTTCGAGCCGTGCGGGCTCACGCAGCTTTACGCGCTCGCGTACGGTTCGTTGCCGCTCGTGCATTGCGTAGGCGGTCTGGCCGATACCGTGGTCGATGCGTCGCTCGAAAATCTCGCCGACGATCTCGCGACGGGCTTTGTGTTCATCCAGTTCGTGCCCGACGCGCTCTGCAGCGCGATCCGCCGTGCGTTCGCGCTATACGCGCGCCGCACCGACTGGAAAGCCACGCAGCAACGCGCGATGCGCCAGGACTTCGGCTGGGGCGCTTCGGCGGAACAATACCTGGCGCTGTATCGCGGGCTCGTTTGAGGCCTTCGCTGCGCAATGGCTGCGCGCCGGGGCAGTCGCGAAAACGCCCCAACGTGATGGTTCGGCGCAACAACGCGGGGCCGGACCGGCTCCGCACGCGCCAAAACTCGGGTATTGTTCCTGAATGCGCTGCAGCACGCGTCAACGGTTTGCATCGTGACGCTGTGCGCCCAGCATTCAGGTCGCGCATCCCTTGTCCACGTTTCCACCAACGGCGCGCGTGGTCCGCGCCGGCGAAGCACATCATGAAAAACGTCCTGAGTATTCAGTCGCACGTCGTCTTCGGCCATGCGGGCAACAGCGCCGCAGAGTTCCCGATGCGCCGCCTCGGCGTCAACGTGTGGCCGCTCAATACGGTGCAGTTCTCCAATCACACGCAATACGGCCACTGGACCGGCAGCGCGATCGACGCCGCGCAGATGGAAGACCTTGTGGAAGGCATCGGCGCGATCGGCGTGCTGCCACGCTGCGATGCGGTGCTATCGGGCTATCTGGGCGCGCCTGACCAGGGCAAGGCTGTCGTTGAAATCGTCCGCGCCGTGAAAGCCGCGAATCCAAACGCGTGGTACTTCTGCGATCCGGTGATGGGTTCAGCGCCGGGCGGTGCGGCGGGCGGCTGCAAGGTCGAACCGGGCATCCAGGAGTTTCTGGTGCGCACCATGCCGGAAGTCGCCGACGGCATGGCGCCCAATCACGTCGAATTGCAGCGGCTTGCCGGACGCGAAATCGAAACGGTCGAGGAAGCCGTCACCGCCTGCCGCGAAATAATCCGGCGTGGCCCGAAAATCATTCTTGTGAAGCATCTGCTCGACCGCAACACGCCTGCCGACCGCTTTAACATGCTCGTCGTGACTGAGCGCGAAGCGTGGATGGGACAGCGTCCGCTGTATCCGTTCGCGCGCCAGCCGGTCGGTGTCGGCGATCTGACGAGCGCGGTGTTCGTCGCGCGCACGCTGCTCGGCGATCCGGTGCGCTCGGCGTTCGAACATACGGTTGCAGCGGTCAATGCGGTCGTCAAGGCGACGTGGGAAGCGCATCGCTATGAACTCGAACTGGTCGCCGCGCAGGATGAAATTGCACATCCGCGTGACTGGTTCGATGCGTGGGTCGTGAACGATGCAGATTGAGCCCGCGCTGAACCGCACCGCGATGTGCATCCGGGCCCGTGCGGATGCACAGCCGCGCAACGTCCTATAATTCGTGCCCGGGGCGTTCGCCCCTATCCAGCGTATCGATCGTATCAAACGCACCATCCGCAACAAGGCAGAGAGGCACCGATGGACGGACACATCCGC
The DNA here is from genome assembly GCF_050436625.1 of Paraburkholderia sp. GAS334. Classification (NCBI taxonomy): domain Bacteria; kingdom Pseudomonadati; phylum Pseudomonadota; class Betaproteobacteria; order Burkholderiales; family Burkholderiaceae; genus Paraburkholderia; species Paraburkholderia sp. GAS334. The sequence goes on from NZ_JBNDMO010000008.1 coordinate 169,490, forward strand.
AGCGAGCGGGAAGAGTATTTCGAGCAGTTGTGCATCAGCGTCGACGCTGACGAAGCCCACGAACAGGAAGCGATCGAGTACTTCGAGAACCAGTTCGACGAAGCCGGTTTCGATCCCGCGCAATGGCTCGACATTGCGCTCTACTATTCCCCCACTGTATCAAGCGGCATCATCGATCTCGTCACCGCCGACGACAAGGCGCGCAGCAATATCGCCGAAATCATCGCGGACAATCTCGACATCTCCTACGGCGAAGACGAATGCCAGCAATTCGCCGAGACGATCCAGTTCGCGATCGCGAACGGCGTGCCGGTCGATCTTGACGTGGTCCTCGACGGTTGCATGCGCGCAATCGACGATCTCGACACGTGGGCCGGGGAAGACGTCAAGGAACCGCTCATCCGCCTGCGCGAAGAACTGCTTCGCCTGCAAGGCGAGCATTGATATGCCGGCCGGCGCACGCGCGCCGGCTTCCGGCTGCCGGGGCCGCCGCCCCCGCCTGCGACTGCCAGACCTCTTGTCCCTGAGGTCATACCCTGGTCTCGCGCCTTCGCGGTCTGTGCTGAAATGCGCAGTCAAAGCGCCGCGAACTGCCAAGACGGGCTCAAATTGGCTTTCTATATTCGCGCCAGCTTGATCACTTCGATAAGGGTGGCCGCGACCCGCTTCTTCCGTTGCGTTCGCGCTGCCCGTACCGTCGGATTTCGTCCCTGAACCTTGTCGATGGAAGGAGAGAACATGAGTCTTCGCAAGACGATGCAACCCTTCGCCGTGCTGGTCGGCGCAGCACTGACGATCGCACCGCTGTCCAGCTTTGCGGACGATCTGCCGGTCAAGGTCGGCTTTGCCGCGCCCTTGACGGGCGTTAACGCCGGCTATGGGAAAGACCTGCAGAACGGCGTACGGCTCGCGATCGACGAGGCGAATACGCAGAAGATCAAGATCGGCGACAAGGTCGCGCATTTCGATCTCGTTTCCGAGGACGATCAGGCCGACCCGCGCATCGGCGTGCAGGCCGCGCAGAAGCTCGTGGACCAGGGCGTATCGGTGGTCGTCGGCCATTTCAACTCCGGCACGACGATCCCCGCTTCGCAGATCTATGAGCAGGCCGGCATTCCCGTGATCGACCCGGCCGCGACCAACCCGACCATCACGGGCCGCGGTTTCGCCAATACCTTCATGGTGATTTCCACCGATGCGCAGAACGCCGGCAACGCGGGCGTCTATGCAGTCGAAGTCACGAAGGCGAAGCGCATCGCGATCATCGACGACCGCACCGCGTTCGGTCAGGGCGAAGCGGACGAGTTCGAAAAAGCCGTGAAGGCAAAGGGTGGCACGATCGTTACGCGTGAATACACCGATAACAAGGCCGTGGATTTCAGCACGCAACTCACGAAAATCAAGTCGACGAACGCAGACCTGATTTTCTTCGGCGGTCTCGATACGCAGGCAGCGGGGCTTGCGAAGAAGATGAAGCAACTGGGCATGACGGCGCAGCTGGTTGGCGGCGGCGGGGTCCAGGATCCCGAGTTCGTCAAGCTCGCCGGCGATGCGGCCGAAGGCGTGATGGCCTGGGAATATGGCAGACCGCTGTCACAACTGCCGGGCGGCAAGGACTTTTCGCAGAAGTTCAAGACGCGCTTCGGCGTCGATATCCTGTCGTACTCGCCGTTCGGTTATGACGCGGCGTGGGCGGCGATCAAGGCCATGCAGACAGCGAAGTCGACGACGCCTGACGTATACCGCCCGGCGCTGAAGGGCATCAGCTTCGAAGGCATCACGGGACCGATCGCGTTCGATAGCACCGGCGCGCTCAAGAACGCTTCTTCGACGCTGTATCAGGTCAAGAGCGGTACGTGGGTGCCGATTGTGACCAAGAGCGGGATTTAAGTCAGGCCTCATGGTTCTCACGCTGTCTCGCGTTTTCCGCGAGACAGCGTGACCGCATCTCATCCGCCCGTTGCCTTCACAATGACCTGTGAAAACGCGTCGCGTTCGATCCTGATCAGCGCAGCACGCGCCGCAGCAAACTCTTCCGGCGAACACATCTGATGTAGAAACGCGGCGTGCAGTTGCCGCGTGATCTGCAACGTCCGTGAGACTGGATCGTATACATAGTGCGAGGCGTAATCGAACGATGCGTCGTGCACCGCCGTGTCACGCGGGATGTCGGTCACGCGCACGCTGGCGGGCAGCGTGATCTGCGCCGTCTCGTCGAAGTCTCCACCGATACATACATACGGTTGCGTGCGCACCGGTTCCGCAAGCCATGCGAGCACCTGCGTCGCGATGCCGCCAGAGAGGCTCGTCAGTGCCGGCAGCGCGGTGGTTCCATCTGGCCATGCGAAATGCTCGACGGTGCCCTGAATCGTGCTCGTGAACGGTCCTTGCGTCGCGCTGAGATCGCCCGTGCGCACCTGCGCCGTGCCATGCAGACCGGTCTGACGCAAGCGCTCGGCGGCGATCTGTTGTGCCCGCGCGCGCGTCGAGCGGCGGAACATATTCCGCTCGGGTTCCGCCGTCGAGCCGGAATCTTCGACACGATATGTGTACGCCGCGTTTCCGTCTGTGCCGACGTCGAACTGCAGCCGCGCGCTGCGCGCGCGAGGCTGCACGGCCGGCGTGCGCGATAGCACGCCCTCGTTCACCAGCAGCACCGGTCGATCCATTACGCCCGGCGGCAGATAGCCAAAGGCGGTTCCGCCCGCCGAGGCGTCAGCGTAGAGTGCAAGGTCGGGCATCCAGAGAATGGCGTGATTGATCGCGCTGGCGCCGTATCCTGGCACCGACGGCAACGTGTAGATCGGCCCGAGATTCAGCAGTACCGCCTCACTTCGGATGCCGACCGCAGCGAGCAGCGCGCCATACAGCGCGACATAATCCTTGCAGTCGCCGTAGCGGTTGCGCAGGATGTCGGTCGCGCGGTGCGGCACAGCCGCTGTTTCGCCCAGAAAGAGCGCGACGTAGCGCACATTGAAACGCATCCAGTCGTAAAGCAGTTGCGCTTTCGTGCGCGAGTCGTCTGTCTGCGCGGTGAGCGAGCGCGCAAGCTCCACGATTGCAGGATCGTTCACGGTGGGGTCTAGCGCGGGTGAACGATAACGCTCTGCAAACGCAGCGTAATCCTGCGTTGTGGAAATCATCAGCCGGTCGCCCCACGTCACATAGCCCACTGCCCCACTCTCGGTCGGCACATACGGACCGTGACGATATTCGAACGTGTAGCGGGTGCGGCCGTTTTCCGTCACCGGGTCGAGCGCAACGTAGCCGCGCGCGTCCGCATGAAGCGGCACGTCGGACGGCAGATCGAAGATCAGCTGCTGGAACTCGACAGGTTCACGCGTCGGCTCCACAAAATACGAAAAAGTCCCTGCCTGAAGGGGTTTCGTGCGTTTTTTGCCAAACACGAGATGCACGCGCGCGCCCGGTTCGACGCCCGGAAAAATGACGGTTCGCAATACGCCGTCCTGGAACGTCGGTGCGCCAGCCGAGCGCGGTTCCTGCACATCGCGAATGCCTTCCGGTCCTACCGGACGCGCTACGCCGTCGCGCCCGATCGTCTCCGCTGTCAGCAACTGGATCTGCTCGATGTCCCTGTTGAACCACACGTAACGCTGCGCGATATCGTCGACGCCGCTCGTCGTATTGGCACGCAGGATCGAGTCGTCGCGTTCCTCGATTGAGCCGTCCTTCTGCACGATAAACAGATGAACGTCACTTTCGAGCGTCGAAGGTGGAATGTCCTTGATGTTCGCAGAGTCTTCCGCATGCGCGGCAGAAAGCGCACAGCAAAAGATCAGACAAGCTGCGACTGCCCGCCTCGGCAACGCGCCACGGCTGCTCATACGCGTTGCACGCCGGCTCGATACGCGCGCGGATTCGCGCCGAACTCCGTGCGAAAAGCGTGGTTAAAATTCGACACGTCGTTGAAGCCGCAATCGAGCGCGATGTCGACGATCTTCGCTGCATCGTCAGCAAGACGCAGCGCCGCCGCACGAAGACGTGCACGCAGCACGTACTGATGCGGTGTGACGCCGGTCACGCGCTGGAACGTACGAAGAAAGTGGAATTCGCTCATGTTCGCCGCGCGGGCAAGTTCGCCCAGCGTGTGCGTGGCGTGGGGCTCGCTGTCGATCATCCGCACGATCTGCGCGACACGCGACCATGCTGCTGCGGATGGCTGCACCGCGCTTCGCCTGCTTTCTGCCAGGACGTTCAGGGTCCTGGCCACAAGCTCAACGACGAATTCATCCCACGGCGTAGGCATTGCTCCGCCCGCGCCCGCGCATGCCCGGGCGACCAGCGGCGAGAGCGCGCGCAGCGGCGGCACGCGTACACGGCGGAATGCGCGTTCGCTGCGGCGCACACCCGCGTCGGCAGCGAGCTGCTCAAAATAAGCGGGTGCATAACTGACCGACAGGCATCGGTCACCCGCGCCATGCCGATGGCCGCATTCGAAGCATTCGCCTGCATTGCCGAGCAGCAGCGAACCGGGCGTCAACAACTCGCGGCCAGCATCCGCGCGATAACCGAACGATCCGGCGACGACCATCGCGATACACACGCCCTCATGCCGCTCTTCGAATGGGCGGTCCTGCGGGCCGAATGTGCACAGCATGTCGCGGATTTCCCAGCCATCGCCGGTCGCCAGCGTGCGTGGGACCGTCTGGCCGCGCACGCCTTCTAGCGCGCGCTGCATCAGCGCCTCTTCCAGTTCTGCGGCAATTTTCCCCAAGATTTCACCTCGTCCCGGTCGGTATTCTTGTTTTATCACATCGGCAGCAAACGCGGTTTTGCTGCGCGTGACCCGATCGACACCCGATCGACGTTAGGGATGGAATACCGGAGAACGAATGATGAACGTTACCGAAGCGCACCTGAAACAGGGCTTTTCCCCGGCACTGGTTGCCGATGGCCGCGCAGCAGAAATCACCGGATCCGATGACGCCTACGGCTGGCTGGTCGGGAGCTGGGAACTGGACGTGCTCCACTATCGCGTCGACATGAGCGCACGGCGGATGACGGGCGAAGTGCATTTCGCCTGGGTACTCGAAGGCCGTGCGGTGCAGGATGTCTGGATCATGCCGCGACGCAGCCAGCGCATACCGGCACCCGGCGCCGACAACAACATGTACGGCACGACCCTGCGCATCTGGGATGCTGCGCTGCGTGCGTGGCGTGTCACGTATTTCAATCCCGTCACCGGCCAGCGCAACGAACTGACTGGCCGGCGCGTGGGTCGCGATATCGTCCAGATCGGCACGCATGCGGACGGCACGCCGATCCGCTGGAATTTCACCGATATCACGGACGATTCGTTCCGCTGGACCGGCGTCGCGCTGGAACCGGATGGTGTGACGTGGCGGCTCGAGGCGGCGTTTCTCGGCCGCCGTATGCGCTGATCGTTCAGCGACGGGTTTCCTCGATCGCGCGCAACAACGAGAGTGCGATGCCCCGCGCCGCCTGCCGCACTTCATCGAGCGATGGAAATGACGGCGCGATGCGCAGGTGCCGATCATCCGGATCGACGCCGTATGGGTAGGCCGCGCCTGCCGGCGTGAGCACAAGGCCGGCATCGGCCGCGAGCTCGACGGTACGCTTCGCGAGGCCACGCGGTGCGTACAGGCTGATGAAGTAGCCACCTTCGGGCTCATTCCACGACACCTCCGGCACGTTCCCAAGCAGTTCGCCGAAGAGGGTTGCGACCGCATCGAACTTCGGCTTCAGCAATGCGCGGTGCCGCACCATCAAACGCGTGAGCCCGGCACGGTCACGCAGAAAACGCACATGACGCAACTGATTCAGCTTGTCCGGCCCGATCGTACGCACGGATACGTGCTTCTGCCACCACGCGATATTCCGCTGCGATGACGCGAGAAATGCAACTGAAGCGCCCGCGAGCGTCACCTTCGACAGCGACGCGAACACCAGCGCGCGATCCGGATGACCGGCCTGCGAGCAGGCCTCGATCAGGTTCGGCGTCGCGTGATGTGTGTCGGTCAGATGATGGAAGCGGTACGCGTCGTCCCACATCACACGAAAATCCGCTGCTGCCGCGGGCATCGATGCAAGGCGCTGCGTGACTTCCGCCGACCAGAGCGTGCCCGTCGGGTTGCTATAAAGCGGCACGCACCAGATCCCCTTGATCGACGCATCGTCACGCACCTGTGCTTCGACGAAATCCATATCGGGGCCGTCGTCGTTGAACGGCACGGTAATCATGCGAATGCCGAGCGCCTCGCAGATCGCGAAGTGGCGGTCATAACCTGGTGCCGGGCAAAGAAATGAAACACCGTTCTGTTTGCACCACGCGTCTCCATCCGGCATGCCATGCAACATCGCGAAGGCCAGCGCATCGTGCATCAGTTCGAGACTGGAGTTGCCGCCCGCGACGACCTGCGCAGCCGGCACGTCCAGCAGTTCCGCGCCGAACTCGCGCGCCTCGGGCAAGCCCAGACCGTGTCCGTAGTTACGGCAATCGATGCCGTCACGCGATAAAAATCCCACCGTGCCCGCTTCATCGAGCAATGCGCGCGACAGATCCAGTTGCTCAGGCGCTGGTTTGCCGCGCGACATGTCGAGGCGCATTCCCAGTTTTTTGAAGTCGTCGTAAGTCATCGGCATGACGTCGGTCTCCGGCCGCGCAGCGGCACGTGGTTGAAGTGTCGCCAGTATGCCGACCACCCTGCGTTCAGACAAACGCGTTATATTGAACGTTTCGATCAGATTTTCTGATACCGATGAAAGCACTCGATCTCGATGTTCTCTCGATGGTAGTCGCGATCGCCGACGCCGGCAGCTTCGTGCGCGGTGCGGTGCTCGTGCATCGCTCGCAGTCGGCTTTGAGCATGCAGATCCGTTCGCTTGAAGAAGCGCTTGGCAAGCCGCTCTTCGTACGTGGCCCACGCAACGTCACGCCGACGCAGGACGGCCTCGTGCTGATCGCGTACGCGCGTCAGATGCTCGCATTGCGCGACGAAGCGTGGGCTTCAATGGTTCATCCCGAGGTGAAGGGCCGCGTATCGATCGGCGTGCCGGATGACTATGCTGCGTCGCTGCTGCCTGCGGTGCTGCGGAAATTTTCGGCTACGTATCCGAAGGTCGAGATTCAGGTGATGGGTCTGCCGAGCAGCGCGCTCGCGCCACTGGTACGCGACAACAAGATCGATCTTGCGTGCATGACGCGTGTGAAAGGCCTGAACGGCGATTTCATCCGCTTCGAGCCGATGGTGTGGGCAGGCGCCGCGAGTGGACGCGAGATCTGGAAGGAACGGCCGTTGCCGATTGCGGTATTTGGTGTGGGCAGCGTGGCGCGCGCCAATGCGATCCACGCATTGCAGCGCGCGAAAATCGCCTATCGCACGTCGTATGAAAGTCCGAGTCTGATGGGGCTTTTCAGCATGGTCGAAGCCGGCCTTGCGGTCGCACCGCTTGCGCGCTGCGCGGTGCCGCAGCATCTCGTGCAGCTAGGGCGACTGCACGGCTTGCCGAAGCTGCCCGACCTCGAAATCGTGCTGGCGCGCAGCGCACGTTCGAACAGACCGCCCTGCGACTTTCTCGCTGGGCAGATTCTGACTGAACTGCACAGGTAGCACCCAGCCCGGCGTTTATTCACCCCCTTCGCCCAGCAGCGCCAGCAATTCCTGCAGTTTTTCGACATGCCGCAGCAACAGATGCCGATGCTTCTCGATCTGTTCGAGCCGCCCTGCGAGATCGGCATGCACGTGGCCATCGATATCGGTCGCGGCCAGTACGTCTTCCACTTTCGCGCGGACAGCGGCCAGTTCAATGGGCGGATGGCTCAGGTAACGCTCGAAACGCCGTACGTCCTGCATCGCCAGATCACGCACCTTGCGAAAATGCGCCTGGCGACGATGCACTTCCGCGTCGAGCGCTTCCTCTTCGACGCGTTTCGAAGGCGCCGGTTGCCCGAAGATCGGTTCGGGTGGACGCAGCACCGACTTCTTGCGTACCGGATGCGCGGTGCCGCGAAAGCGCGCGAGCGGCGATTCGTTGTCGATCGCCGAGCGCGCGCCGGCAGGAATATCGCCTGCCGCGTGCGGCGAATCCATCCAGCCGGATGGCAGGCCAGTCACGGCTTCGACACCGCGCACGAATTCCTCGCTGAATTCGCGCTGGCCGGCCAGCATCAGTTTCAGATAGCTCGCGGAAAAGGTCATCATCCGCGCGAGACGCGACGCTGCGCCCACTTCGCGGGTCAACAGAACCAGGTTGGCCCGCCAGACCGTGAGCTGAGCTTCGTCAGAATCTTCCATCGCCGGGTCATCCATCTTTTCTCCCCCGATGTCGTCGTCACGCCACCGCGCGGCCAGTGCCGCGCGCGTCATCTTCCTGAAGGGTAGTCGCTTCGCCGTGCTGCGCGCAACCCGCGTGCGGGCGGGCGTTGCACTTATGCATTGCATCCCGACCCGGGACGCATGACGTTTTCTGTTGACCCATGCGATGGGACTGCGTTCCTTGCGCGTGAAAATGAAGCCTCGAGGAACCGCGCGAACGCGCACGAGGCCTGACAGCGCCAGGCGTAGATGCCTGGCGCGTTATATGCTTGATTTTTGACTGTAGCGCGCGCTCAGGTCGCGGCCAGCACACGCGCCAATGCGGCTTTCATCAGCGTTTCAAGCAGGGGTTCGACCTTTGCGGCAAGTGCTTCGTCATACGAATACGGCATCTCTTCCTGCATGTACGTGATCTGCGTCAGTTCAAGCTGGATCGCGTGCACACCCTTCTCGGGCTGCCCGTAGTGACGGGTAATGTAGCCGCCCTTGAACCGCCCGTTAGCAATGCCTGTATAGCCCCCGTGCTTCCCGACGATGGCAGCCAGTTCATCCGCCAGCCCCGGTGCCGCACTTGCGCCGTTCGACGTGCCAAAGTTGAAATCCGGCAGACGTCCCTCAAAAAAACGCGGCACGTGCGAGCGGATCGAGTGCGCCTCCCACAACAGCACCTTGCCGTGTTTTGCCTTGAGCGCCGCGAGTTCGCTCACGATGGTGTCGTGATACGGTTTCCAGTAGGCATCGCGACGACGTGCGATTTCGGCCTCGTCTGGAAGGTGACCGTCGCGATATAACGGCTCCTTGTCGAACGTATCGACAGGCAACAGTCCTGTCGTGTCCTGGCCCGGATACAGGTTGGCGCCATCGGGCGGACGGTTCAGGTCGATCACATAGCGCGCGTAAGCCGGCATCAGGATCGATGCGCCAAGGCGCTTCGCGAATGCATACAGACGGTCGAGATGCCAGTCGCAATCGTCGGTGCGCGCGGCGACCGGCGTCATCGTCGCGGCGATGTCGTCGGGGATGCGCGTGCCGACGTGCGGAATCGAGATCAGTAGCGGCAGGCTTCCCTGATGCAGCGAGAAAACCGGCGTGGAGTTCGATGCAGTCATGTCAGTCCAGGGTCAGTTCGGTTCTGGGCCGTATTCGGGTTCGTTGTTCGGGTCCGTGAACCGGCCCTGCGATTCGCGGATCATTTCAGCAGTTCAGCGAGCGCAATACGGTACTGCGAATATGCGCGCTCCTCGTCACGATGCCTGCGGTTGTCGACGACTTTTTCGCCGCCTGCATACACATCGAGAATCGGCGTTTCGCCATGTTCACAGAATACGACACCTGAGAGCCATGCGTCAGGCGCGTGCTCCGCGACGCTCGAATGGTCGGCATCGAGCACGAGCCAGTCCGCACGGTGGCCGGTCTGCAACGCGCCGACCGCGCGACCGGTTGCGCGCGCACCGCCATCGAGTGACGCGGCAAAGAGACGATCGGCCACATGCGTAGCATCCGCCGACGCCAGCACGTTGCGCTGGCGCCGCGACAGACGCTGCCCGTATTCGAGCAGCCGCAATTCCGAACGCCAGTCGACGCCAATGTGGCTATCCGATCCGATGCCGAAGCGCCCGCCTGCTTCAAGGTATTCCTGCGCGGGGAAAATGCCATCGCCAAGATTGGCTTCGGTCGTGAGGCACAAGCCGGCGACCGCACCGCTCTTCGCAAGTGCCGCGGTTTCCGCAGCATCGACGTGCGTCGCATGCACGAGGCACCAGCGTGCGTCGACGTCGAAGCGGTCGAGGAGCCACTGCACCGGCCGCGCCCCTTCGGTTTCGAGGCACGCGTCGACTTCGGCGGTTTGCTCTGCGATATGGATATGCACCGGCGCGCCCGGCAGCATCGTATCGAGGCCGCTGATCAATGCGCGCAACGAATCCCCGGATACCGCGCGCAGCGAATGCGGCGCGACGCCATAACGCAACGATGCGTCTTCGGCACGCGCGGTCCGCAAGCGGCCGAGCAGATCGAGCAGGCTCTCGGGCGTGTTGATGAAGCGCTGCTGGTCGTCACGCGGCGCGCGTGCACCGAAGCCGCTGTACTGATACAACACCGGCAGCATCGTCATGCCGATGCCGCTCGCTTTCGCCGCATCGACGACGCGTTCGGCCAGTTCAGCGGTGTTCGCGTAGCGGCTGCCATCAGGCGCGTGATGCACGTAGTGAAATTCGCACACGGACGTGTAGCCCGCTTTCAGCATTTCGATGTACAGCCACTGCGCGATTGCAGCGAGCCCATCAGGCGAGATGCGCGCGGCGAAACGGTACATCAGGTCGCGCCAGCTCCAGAAGGTATCGGTGGCGTTGGCGCGGTATTCCGTGAGACCCGCCATCGCGCGCTGGAACGCGTGTGAATGGAGATTCGGCATGCCGGGCACAACGGGCCCTGCGGCACGGGCAACACCGGGCGTCGCCGCGGTGCTGTCGGGCGCCACTGTGGTCAAGGTGCCTTCGGCGTTCCATTCGAGCAGCACGTTGCGACGCCAGCCGCCTGGCAGATACGCGTGTTCGGCGAACAGCGATTGACTGGATTGTGTCATCTTCGAACCTTGTGAGGGATGCTTGCGCTCTGCAACGTCAGGCGCTGCGTCGTGTGTAGACCGTCTCGCCCGCGCGCACGACACGCGCGCACAAGGGACGGCCGATCCAGTACGCGAGTTCCGCGAGCGTATCGACGGACCACACTGCGAAATCCGCCGGACGTCCCACCGTCAATATGCCATGTCGCTCTGCCTTGCCCAGCGCACGCGCTGCATGAGTCGTCACGCCTTGCAGTACTTCCGGTACGGTCATGCGGAAAAGCGTCGTCGCCATATTCATCATCAGCAGCAGCGAGGTGGCGGGCGATGTGCCGGGATTACTGTCGGTGGAAATCGCGATCGGCACCTCGTAACGGCGCAGCAGATCGATCGGCGGCAGTTGCGTCTCGCGGATGAAGTAGTACGCGCCCGGCAACAGCACGGCGACCGTGCCGGACGCCTTCATCGCGGCAACGCCCGCTTCGTCGAGAAACTCCAGGTGATCGGCGGAGAGCGCGCGATGCCGCGAGGCAAGCGCCGTACCACCACTGTTTGACAGCTGCTCAGCGTGCATTTTCACTGGCAGCTTGCGACGCTCCGCCGCCTCGAACACGCGCTCGCTTTGCGCAAGCGAAAAGCCGATGCGCTCGCAGAACACGTCGACTGCATCGACGAGGCCTTCGTCGGCGAGCGCCGGCAGCATGCGTTCGCAGACTTCGGTGATGTACTCGTCGGCACGGCCGGCAAATTCCGGCGGCAACGCGTGCGCGCCGAGAAACGTCGTGTAGACCGATACCGGATAACGCTCGCCAAGACGTCGCGCGACGCGCAGCATCTTGCGCTCACTGGCCAGATCGAGGCCATAGCCGGATTTGATTTCGACGGCTGTGACGCCTTCAGCCAGCAGCGGTTCGAGACGCGCGGCCGATTGCTGGAACAGCGCGTCTTCGTCGGCGGCGCGCGTTGCGCGTACCGTCGAGACGATGCCGCCGCCCTGCTTCGCGATCTCTTCGTAGCTCACGCCCGCAAGCCGCTGCGCGAATTCGTCAGCACGCTGTCCGCCATACACGAGATGCGTGTGGCAATCGACAAGGCCCGGCGTCACCCACGCGCCGCCCAGGTCTTCGCGCGGCCAGGATTCGTATTCTTTCGGGAGTTCATGCGACGCGCCAAGCCAGGCGATCTGGCCGTCGCGCACGGCGATCGCCGCGTCGTCGAGGGTCTGATTCGGATCGCCCTGCGCGCAGAGCTTCAGGTGATGCCAGACGGTTTGCTTCATCGCTTGCTCATTGCAATGTAAATGCGAAAAAAACGCGGCCCCGATATATCGAGGCGCGTCCGTCATGTGTAGCGAATGCCGATCGCGAGCACGGCGCCCGCGTTTGCAGCTTTCGCTGCGCAGCGCAACCCTCGTGGGGCGTCGATGCGCAACGTGTCGTTGTCCGCGAGATGAACCGGGGCGTTCTGATCCAGCGTGATTTCAACCGGCCCCGCCGCGCAGAACAGCAACACGACGTCCGCCGTCAACGAGTGCTCTGTTTCGCCGCGCCAGACCTCGACGTCGCCTGCGGCGGCCCCACGACGCACCATCAGGTTGAAGTCGCGTGTCGCGCCGTCGACGAGCCGCGCGTCGATCGACGCTTCACCCTTGAAGTGTGCGATGTCGAGCGGCTGCGTCAACGCATGCGTGTGACCTTCGGCGTCGTCGAGCAGCATGCCCGCGCCCGACAGCAGCACAAGCGTCCGGTCGACGCCCGCAAAGCGCGAGAACGGGCCGGGCTGCGCCACGTCGGCGACACTCACGCGCCAGAGGAAGGTATCGAGCGCGGCGCCTTCGGGGCGCCCCGAAGGAAGCCCCCTTGGGGGGCGCCCCGAAGGAAGTCCCCTTTGGAGGGGAAACGCCGCGACTTCACGCGTGACGCCGCCGCCGTTCTTCCACGGCGACGCCACGAGTTCGACGCCACGAATCAGCGTCGCGTTGACTGCATCGGCCATCGATCAGCGGCCCAGCATCGGCAGATTGAGACCGGCCTCGCGCGCCGTTTCCTGCGCGAGTTCGTAGCCGGCATCCGCATGACGCATGACGCCCGTCGCCGGATCGTTGAACAGCACACGGCCAAGACGCTTCGACGCTTCGTCCGTGCCGTCGGCGACGATCACGACGCCCGAGTGCTGGCTGAAACCCATGCCGACGCCGCCACCGTGATGCAGCGAGACCCACGATGCGCCGCCTGCCGTGTTCAGCAGTGCGTTGAGCAACGGCCAGTCGCTGACAGCATCCGAGCCGTCCTTCATCGATTCCGTTTCGCGATTTGGACTTGCGACCGAACCCGTATCGAGGTGATCGCGACCGATCACGATCGGTGCTTTCAGCTCACCGTTCCTGACCATTTCGTTGAACGCCTGACCCAGACGATAACGATCCTTCACGCCAACCCAGCAGATCCGCGCCGGCAGGCCCTGGAACGCGATACGTTCGCGCGCCATGTCGAGCCAGTTGTGCAGATGCGGATCGTCCGGAATCAGTTCCTTGACCTTCGCATCGGTCTTGTAGATATCTTCCGGATCGCCCGACAGCGCGACCCAGCGGAACGGCCCCTTGCCTTCGCAGAACAACGGACGGATATACGCCGGCACGAAGCCCGGGAAATCGAACGCGTTCTCGACGCCCATTTCCAGCGCCATCTGGCGGATGTTATTGCCGTAATCGAGCGTGGCGGCGCCACGTTCCTGCAGCGTGAGCATGGCCTGCACCTGCTTCGCCATCGATTGCTTGGCGGGAAGCACGATGCTGTCCGGCACCGTCTTCTGACGCTCACGCCAGTCTTCGACGTTCCAGCCCTGCGGCAGGTAGCCGTGGATCGGATCGTGCGCGCTGGTCTGGTCGGTCACGCAGTCCGGTGTAATGCCGCGCGTCACGCATTCCGCGAACACGTCGGCCGCATTGCCGAGCAGGCCGATCGACACCGGCTTGCCGGCCTTCTTCGCCTCGTCGAGCATGGCGAGCGCTTCGTCGAGCGTCGCTGCCTTTTTGTCGACGTAGCGCGTCTTCAGACGGAAGTCGATACGCGTCTCATCGCATTCGACGGCGATCATCGAGAAGCCTGCCATCGTCGCGGCCAGCGGCTGCGCGCCGCCCATGCCACCGAGGCCACCCGTCAGGATCCAGCGGCCCGACGGATCGCCGTTGAAATGCTGGTTCGCCACCGAAAAGAACGTTTCGTACGTGCCCTGCACGATGCCCTGGCTACCGATGTAGATCCAGCTACCGGCCGTCATCTGGCCGTACATCATCAGGCCCTTGCGGTCGAGTTCGTGGAAGTGTTCCCACGTCGCCCAGTGCGGCACGAGGTTCGAGTTCGCGAGCAGCACGCGCGGCGCATCAGCATGCGTGCGGAACACGCCGACCGGCTTGCCCGATTGAATCAGCAGCGTTTCGTCTTCGTTCAGGTCCTTGAGCGACGTGAGGATCTGGTCGAAGCAATCCCAGTTACGCGCGGCGCGCCCGATACCACCGTACACCACGAGCGCGTGCGGATGCTCGGCGACTTCCGGATCCAGATTGTTCTGGATCATGCGGTACGCGGCTTCCGCGATCCACGTCTTGCAGGTCTTTTCGCTGCCGCGCGGCGCGCGGATCGTGCGGGTCGGGTCGAGACGCGGATCGATATGTTTCGGGTTGTTCATGGTGGTGGCCCTCAAATGCCCAGAGAGAAAGTTCAGAAGTGTCCGGTGAAGCGATAACGGCTGCCGGGGTGCCATAAGTTGGCCACCGAAGCGACCAGGCCCTGCGACCACGTGCGTCGATGCAGCACGAGACAGGGCTCCATTTGATCCATCGTCAGGAGCGTGCGCGTATCGGCGTCGGCGGCGAGCGCCTCGATCCGGTACTCGACACGCTGTAGCGGCGCGACGCGTACGAGATACTGGTTCGGCGTCGTGCTGGTGAAATCCTGCAATGCGTATTCGGGCGCGACAGACGGATTGACCCAGCGCTCTTCGAGCTGCACCGGCTCATCGTTTTCGAAATGCAGCACGCGCGAATGAAAGAGCGGATTGCCTGCCTTGACCTGCATCTCTTCGGCAAGCATCTCGTCCGCAATCGTCGCACCGACGTTCAGCACGCTCGCGTGATAACGATGACCGCGTGCGACGATTTCGTCGGAGATGCTGCGGATCGCGACCAGCGTCGATTCGTACTTCGGCCGCGCGACGAACGTGCCCGAACCCTGCACGCGCGTCAGCACCTGCTCCGACGTGAGTTCGCGCAACGCGCGGTTCACCGTCATGCGTGCGACGTTGAATTCGCGCGCAAGTTCGTTTTCCGATGGGACCTGGTCGCCTTCAGCCCATTCGCCCGCGTGAATGCGGCCGAGGATGAAGTCCTTGATCCCCTGATAAGCCGGTGCGTTCATGTCGCGTCGGCTTTACTGTTCGGATGCGAACGAGAGCGGCGCGTGCGCTGCGATCGTGCCGTTCTGCACGAGGCGCGTAATCGCCACGATGTCCGGCGAGAAGTAGTGATCCAGCTCGTAATGCGCGACTTCGCTGCGCACGGTCTGCATCACACGTTGCAGGCTCGGGCTCGTCTTGTGCGGTGCGCGCAGGTCGATACCCTGCGCAGCAGCGAGCAGTTCGATCGACAGGATGTTCGCCGTGTTCTCCGCCATGTCGGCGAGCTTGCGTGCGGCGAACGTGGCCATCGAAACGTGATCTTCCTGATTCGCGGACGTCGGCAGCGAATCGACCGAAGCCGGATGCGCCAGCGTCTTGTTTTCCGATGCCAGTGCAGCGGCTGTGACGTGCGCAATCATGAAGCCGGAGTTCACGCCGCCATCGCGGACGAGGAACGGCGGCAGACCCGACAGCGTCGCGTCGATCAGCAACGCGATGCGGCGCTCAGCCAGCGCGCCGATTTCGGCGACGGCGAGCGCGAGGTTGTCGGCGGCGAATGCGACCGGTTCAGCGTGGAAGTTACCGCCCGACAGCACTTCGCCCGTGTCCGGGAAAATCAGCGGGTTATCGGAGACGGCGTTCGCTTCGATCAGCAGCACGTCGGCAGCGTGGCGCATCTGGTCGAGACACGCGCCCATCACCTGCGGCTGGCAGCGCAGGCTATACGGATCCTGCACCTTGTCGCAATCGGCGTGCGAGACGTTGATTGCCGAGTCTTCCAGCAGCGAGCGATACGCCGCCGCTGCGTCGATCTGACCTTGATGGCCGCGCAATGCGTGAATGCGATGGTCGAACGGCTTGACCGAACCCATCGCCGCATCGACCGACAGCGCGCCGGACACGAGCGCCGTGCGGAACAGGTCTTCGATCGCGAACATGTTGTAGAGCGCGAGCGCGGTGGATGCCTGCGTGCCGTTCAGCAGCGCGAGGCCTTCCTTCGCCTGCAGCGTGAGCGGCTTCAGACCGGCGACGCGCAGGCCTTCGGTTGCCGCAGCGCGTTCGCCGCGGATGAACACTTCGCCGATGCCGAGCAGCACGCCCGACATATGCGCGAGCGGCGCGAGGTCGCCCGATGCGCCGACCGAGCCCTTCACCGGGATCACCGGCAGCACGTCGGCGTTGAAGAGCGTGATCAGCGCGTTCATCACTTCGCGGCGGATGCCCGAGTGACCGCGGCCGAGGCTCGACAGCTTCAGCGCGATCAGGAGACGCACGACCGGGCGCGACATCGGCTCGCCCACGCCGACCGCGTGCGACAGCACGAGGTTACGTTGCAGCAGTTCGAGCTGGTCGGCCGGAATGTGCGTGCTGGCGAGACGGCCGAAGCCGGTGTTGATGCCATACGCCGGCTCGCCCTTCGCGGCGATATCCGCGACGGCTTGCGCGCCGGCGTCGATGGCCGCGAAGCTGGCCGGGTCGAGTTCGAGCGTGACCTGCTCGCGGGCAATTTCGCGCAGTTGCGGAAGGGTGAGGCTGCCGGGCGTAAGAATCATGATGAAGAATCCTGTCTATACAATTGAGTTTGAAGTTTAGCGTCGCGTTCTTGTCTATACAACTTGTTTTTTAAAGATTGGGATTAGGGGTTTCCAGTAGAGGCGCACTGATACCCGATCTAGAGGCTCCCAATGTCACCGGCGAGTGCGCTGGCATCGGCCGGTTACCTCATGAGACGACACCATAACTTGTATATACACGCCAGAAACCTCTCCTCGCAACCGGACAAAAAGGTCTTCGGCGCGCGCTCACCTCGAAAAGACAGTGATTATTGACTTCACATCAACATTCATTTGATACCCACCCACTTTTTGAGAAAGTCACGCCGACGGATACTGAGCGCCTCTTATTGAATCAACCAGCAGGAGGACGTCATGAAAGTTTTTGTCACAGGCGCAGCCGGTTTTATCGGCGGATCCATTGCAGCGGGCCTCGTGCGCGCCGGACATCAGGTGACCGGCCTCGTACGCCGCCCCGAGCAGGCCGACGCGCTGAAGCGTCTCGGCGTCGAGCCCGTCATGGGCGATCTCGACGACCGCGCGTTGCTGATCGCGCAGGCGCAGGCCGCCGACGGCGTCATCAACGCAGCCAGTAGCGACCACCGCGGCGCCGTCGAAGCGCTGATCGAATGTCTCGCCGGCTCCGGCAAGCCGTTTCTGCATACGAGCGGATCGAGCATCGTCGGTGACGCGTCCGGCGGCGAAGGCACCGACGCCATCTATTACGAAGACCGTCTGCCCGAGCCGACCGCCGACAAGGCACCGCGCGTCGCGATCGACAACCTCGTGCTCGACGCCGCGAACAGGGGCATCCGCGCGAGCGTGCTGTGCAACACCCTGATCTATGGACATGGCGCCGTACCTGGCGCCGAAAGCGTGCAACTGCCGCGTCTCTTGCGTCAGGCGAAGAAAAGCGGCGTTGTGCGTCATGTGGGTAGCGGCGGCAACATCTGGTCGAACGTGCATATCGACGAAGTCGTCGAGCTCTATCGCCTCGCGCTGGAAAAGTCGCCGGCCGGCACGTTCTATTTCGTCGAAAGCGGCGAAGCGATGTTCCGCGACATGACGGCCGCCATCGCCGACGCGCTCAACATGGGCAAGCCGCAGGACTGGCCGCTCGAAGAAGCGAAACAGGAATGGGGCTACGAAATGGCGTCGTATGGACTCGGCTCGAACAGCCGCGTACGCGGCCAGCGCTCGCGCACGCTGCTGGGCTGGAAGCCGCAGCGCACGTCGGTGATCGACTGGATCCGTAAGGAGATGGTGAGACCGTCGTAAGCCGGATGCGGCGTGAAATGAAAGATGTCGTGACGTGTGTGCAACAACGCACATTCATGTAGCGGATCCGTAAGCTCGGCTCGATAGAATCGCGCCCAATAGATGGCGCATTGTGTTCGCCGGGCCCGGATCCCTGATGTTTCTCGCACTCAATTTCGACTGGCTGACCAACCTGCTCGCGATCCTTTTCGTCGTCGCGTGTCTTTATGACGTGCGCCACGACGAATACGGCACGCTGACGCTCTCAGCCGCCGCGATGGGTCTCATCGTGATGGCCATCGAATTCTTTCTCAAGCCCGCTTTCGAAATGTCGCTGTAAGAAGCGGCGCGGTGTAACGCGCCGCTTCTCCTTCTTCTCCCGCGTCTTCCCGGCGTCTTCCTGACCCGTCAGCGCACTCACTTCCCGCGCGACGTCTCCGGACAGCATGAGCCCGCTTCACGCACGGCCCGCCTTCTACTGCCGGCCGTCGTCTTCGTATCGATCGTGATGGCGCATCCAGTCCATCATGCTGCTCGTTTCGTTACGCCCCTTCGGCGCAATATCGAGGAGCGCGTATGCGCCCATCAGCGGCTCGTCACCGCGCGCATATCGCGAGAACGTGTGATAGACCGTGCCGTTCTCGTCCTTGTAGAACGCGCTCATGCCATGCATCTCGTCGCACTCGAAATCATGCGTGTCGAAGTTATAGAAGACCTTGCCGTCCCTGATCTGGTCTTCGGTGAACGACACGTGGTAGTCGAAATTGAAATCGCTATCCGCCGACGATACCCATCTGAACTGCCAGCCCATCCTCTTCCTGAACGCATCGAGTTTTGCGAGCGGTGCACGCGACACCGCGACAAACGACACATCGTGGTGCTCGATATGTTGTAGCGCACCGTCCACGTGATCCATGCCGAACGAGCAGCCGGGGCAGCCCTCTTCCCAGTCGGGCCCGAACATGAAGTGATAGACGAGCAGCTGGCTGCGTCCATCGAACAGATCTGCAAGTGTCTTGCGACCCTGCGACGTATCGAACGTATAGGTCTTCTCGACCTTCACCCACGGCAGCGCGAGCCGCTTGCGGTTCAGTTCATCGCGTGCGCGCGTATAGGCCTTTTCGTCTGTGAGATGCGCACGATGTGCGCCCACCCACTCTTCCCTTGAGACGATCGTGTGCGGTTCCATCTGCACTACCTCCATGTCAGGTCAGGCATACAGGCGTTCGAGGCAGTCGAGCGCGTCCGTCCAGCCGGACCGGTGATTGTCACGCGCGGCTTCGTCGAAGAACTGCTCGTGCGTGAGCGTGAGAACGGTTGCATCGCCATCGCGTCGCAGCGCAACCGTAACGAGCGATTCGCGTTCAGGCGTGCTGTGCCACGCCCATGTAAAGACCAGCCTTTCGCCGGGCACGACCTCGCGATACACACCGCTGACATCGTGCTTTTCGCCATCCGGCGCGTGCAAGATCACGCGGAACCGGCCACCCACGCGCACGTCCATTTCGGCGTGAACGACATCGTTGTCCGCGGGGTGCATCCACTTCGCTATTTGCGCCGGTTCCGTCCAGGCACCGTAGACTTTTTCGGGCGAGGCGTTGAGGCGACGCTGGAGCGTGAGACTGGGTCGGGTGGGCATGCGTCTTCCTCCACAAAGGCAGCAAGGCGATCGAGCTGTTCAGTCCAGAAGCGCTGATAGCGGGTGAGCCATTGCATCGCTTCCTCCATCGGCGCGGGCGCGAGCCGGCACGCAACGGTGCGTCCGGTTTTCGTCCGTGTGACGAGACCTGCCTCCGACAGCACGTCGAGGTGCTTCATCACCGCCGGTAGCGACATCTCGAACGGCTCTGCGAGTTCGCTCACCGACAGGTCGTGCTGACCGGAAAGACGCGCGAGCAGCGCGCGCCGTGTCGGGTCCGCAAGCGCGGAAAATGTGCGGTCCAGAGCCGCGTCCTGATACTTAACCATGAAGTTAAGAATAGGCGATCGACAGGGCATGTCAAGAGAAGTTGTCACGCACGCAAACAAAAGGCGCTTCACGGCGAAATGCCGTGAAGCGCCTTGCGTAGCGGGTTAAAACGTCGGGCGATCAGCCCTTCATGCGTGCATCAGATCGCCCAGCCGCCGAGATAGAACACGGCCAGCACGACCGCGATCGCCACCGTGCCGACGTTGAGCTTGCGGAATTCACCGCTCACGACGCGGCCGATCACCAGCGTGCAGAAACCGAGCATGATGCCAGTGACGATGTTCGCGGTCAGCACGATGAACACCGCGCACACGAGACCGGACATCGAGTCGATCATGTCTTTCATATCCAGCTTGCTGACGCTGCTTAACATGAGCAGGCCGACATACATCAGTGCGGGCGCGGTCGCATACGAAGGCACGAGGCCCGCGAGCGGAGAGAAGAACATCACGACGAGAAATGCGAGGCCCACCACTGCTGCGGCCAGACCCGTTTTCGCACCGGCCGCGACACCGACGGTCGATTCGATATACGCCGCCGCCGGCGCGCCGCCCATGAAACCGGAGAAGATCGAGCTGAGCGAATCCGCCGTCAACGCGCGACCGCCGTTGATGATGCGGCCATTCGCGTCGAGTTGACCGGCCTGCCCCGCGACGGCGCGAATCGTGCCGGTCGCATCGAACACGGCGGTCATCACGAGCGCGAGCACGCTAGGCAACACGGCGAGCGACAACGCGCCCTTGATATCCATCGAACCGATCAGCGAAGCATGGCCCGGTGCGGAAAGCGAAGGCACCGCAAAGACGCCATGAAACGCGACAGCCGGATCGATCATCAGCGCAATCGCGGAGATCGCAACGATCACGAGCAGGATCGAACCCGGCACGCGACGGCGCACGAGACCGAAGATCGCCGCAAGCCCCGCCACCGACATGATCACCGGCAACGACGTGATATGCCCCAGCTGCACGGGCAATCCCGGTCCCGGATTCTTCACGACGAGACCCACGTCGTTCGCCGCGATCAGCAGGAGGAAAAGGCCGATGCCGATCCCGGTGCCGTGCGCGATGCCCGACGGCAGATTGCGCAGGATCCACGAGCGCACGCCCGTCACCGAGATGCCGGTGAACACCAGACCCATCAGGAAGACCGCGCCGAGCGCGACAGTGGGTTGCAGGCCTTTACCGAGCACGAGGCCAAACGCGGTGAATGCGGTGAGCGAGATCGCGCAGCCGATGGCGATCGGCAGCTTTGCCCAGACGCCCATCAGCAGCGAGCCGAATGCAGTCGTCAGGCACACGGCGACGAACACCGCGCTCGTATCGAAGCCCGCCTTGCCGAACATGCCCGGCACGACGAACACGGAATAGACCATCGCGAGAAATGTCGTGATGCCCGCAATGATTTCCTGACGCTGTGTGCTGCCGCGCGAGGTGATTTCGAAGTAGCGGTCGAGAATGCCCTTTCCGTCGAAAGACTGGGCACCGACTTCGCCAATCGGCTGGGCCTGGGGTTCCATCATGGTAAGCGACTCCTTTATCAGCATGCTGAAACGGTCCGAACGCCGGCCGTCATCAGGTTTGTCTCGTTACGTTTTTGTGTGCCCGCTGGTGCGCCAGGGGCTTCGTTTGCAGGGTCGAACGCGCATCCGTTTTGCGGGCCTGTCACGCGGTCGAACCCTTGCTGACGATCTGTCTGCAACCGGCCATCCACGCGTGACGCTCTGTTCTTTCCTGTGTTGTCCCGAAATGTAGGTGAACACAAACATATCTCCCATCGCATGCGCGGCATGCCGGACATGTCGCGGTCCTTATATCGTTAAGGGGACGGTCTGGCAGCACTGCGGGCCGCGTGTTTACACCTACGGTTTTCGGGGCCTGGAAAAGCGTGGCGGGCCGCGTCCCGATCGCGGATTCGCGGCGAAAAAGTCTGGTGGTCGCATGGCGACTGGCCGACGCAACCTGCGTGCAACGGGAATCCAACCCGGGCGCGACTGGCCGCGCGGGTTAAACTCTCGCCCTGACACGCGACCAACTGTATCGATGGCGCACGGCAACGTGCCCGTCTGCGCCCATGGAGTTCTTCTAGATGAGTGGCGGTTTCCGACGTCCAGCCTTCCGTCTCGCGATCCTGATCGTCCTTGCGGCGTGGTTTCTGTCGGGCTGCAGCCTGTTGCAACTGCAATCGCCCGCGCCGATCCGTGACGCCGAAGCGATCCCCGTCGTGCCCGAACCGCCGCCCGTCGCCGAAGAGTACGAGCCCGAGCAGACCGACAACACCGGCCATCCGCTGCCGAAGAAGCCGAAGCGCCCCGTCGTGAAACCGCACAAGGTGGAGGAACCGCCGCCGCCCGTGCCTGCGCCCCCGCCGCCCCCGCCGCCGCCCCCGCCGATCATCACGACGCGCACCCTCGACCGCAACGCGGCGCACGGTCTGCTCGACAGCGAAGTGCAGCGGCCCGACGGCAAGGTCGTCGGCCGCGCGGTCGATCTGATCACCGACGCGAGCGGCACGCCGCGCGAAATGGTCGTGAATCTGCTGGGCTTTCTCGGCATCGGCGACCGCAAGGCCAACTTCCCGTGGTCCGCGTTCCGCTTCGCGCCCGCCGCGAAGGGCGCGCCGATCACCATCAACATGCCGCAGGGCAAGCTGCCCTTCTCGATCCGGCCGAAGCTGGCCGGGCCGCTCGCGGGCACGTCGCCGACGCCCGTCAGTCCGGGACAGTTGCAGCTGCTCGATACCGACGTCGAGCGCGCGAATGGCGGCAAGGTCGGACGCATCATCGACGTGCTGATCGACGGCAGCGCGCAGCCGCAGGCCGTCGTGCTGGACGTCAGCGGCATCATCAGCCCGGACCGGCGCACGATTGCGGCGAACTGGTCGGCGATGCATTTCATCACGAAGAACAAGGAATTGACGCCGCTGATCGAGCTGAACGATGCGCAGATCAAGGCTTCGCCTTCGTATACGACGGACGGGCCGATTCGCGCGGTCTCGCCTGCTCCGCCCGCGCCACCGGCTCCGACTGCTGCGTCCGCTACATCGCCTGCTCCTGCGGCACCGCCTGCACCCGCGGCACCGCCTGCACCCGCTGCTCCGGCAGCCGCTGGTGCATCGTCATCCACGGCTACGGCCTCTTCTGTACGGCCTGCCCGATGACGAACCGACTTAAAGTTGACGCGCGAAGTCTGCTCGCCCTCGACTGGCTGAATTTTTTCGTCGCGAATGTGCAGACGGGCTTTGGGCCGTTCATTGCGTCCTACCTCGCGTCGCACAAGTGGACCCAGGGCGAAATCGGCCTCGCGCTGTCGGTCGGCACGATCAGCGCGATGGTGAGCCAGGTACCCGGCGGCGCAGCCGTCGACGCGTTGCGCAACAAGAAAGGCGCGGCCGCCTGGGCGATCATCGCGATCATCGTGAGCGCGGTGCTGCTGGCAAGCAGCCCGACCGTGCTGCCGGTGATGATCGCGGAAGTCTTCCACGGTTTCGCGAGCTGCATGCTCGTGCCGGCGATGGCGGCGATCTCGATCACGCTCGTCGGACGCCACGATCTCGGCGACCGGCTCGGCCGCAATGCGCGCTGGGCGTCGATTGGCAGCGCGGTCGCGGCGGGCCTGATGGGCCTCTTCGGCGAATACTATTCGCCGCGCGCGGTCTTCTGGCTGACGGGCGCGCTGGCGCTGCCCGCGCTCTTCGCGCTCAGCATGATTCACACGAATCCGAACCCGACGCCGGTCGCGGTCAAACACAAGACCAAACCGGAGAAGGAAGAACGCGAAACGCTGCGTGAACTGCTACGCGACAGGCGGATGCTGATTTTTGCAGCATGTATTGTGCTGTTCCACCTGTCGAATGCCGCGATGCTCAACCTGGCCGCGGGCGAAGTCACCGCCGGCATGGGCGACTACGTGCAGCTCGTGATTGCGGCTTGCATCATCGTGCCGCAGGCGATCGTCGCGATGCTCTCGCCGTGGGTCGGACGCTCGGCCGAACGCTGGGGGCGCCGGCCGATCCTGCTGTTCGGCTTTTCCGCGTTGCCGCTACGCGCGCTGCTGTTTGCCGGCGTGAGCAGCCCGTATCTGCTGGTGCCGGTGCAGATGCTCGACGGGCTGAGCGCCGCCGTGTTCGGCGTGATGCTGCCGCTGATCGCCGCCGACGTCGCCGGCGGCAAGGGACGCTACAACCTGTGCATCGGGCTCTTCGGTCTCGCGGCCGGCATCGGCGCGACGTTGAGCACGGCGGTCGCGGGTTTTGTCGCCGATCGCTTCGGCAACACGTTCAGCTTCTTCGGACTGGCCGCGGCGGGCGCGCTCGCTGTGCTGCTGGTGTGGGCGGCGATGCCTGAGACGCGCGACACCGCGGCGAACGGCGAAACGGCGGGCGTGCCGGAGGTGCGTTAGGGTGTGATGCGCTGTGGGCGGGCCATGGCCGACGGCCCGGGCCGCCTCAGTCGAGGAACTCCGTCGCACGCTTGCGCAGCACGGCGCTGAAATCGTCGAGCCAGCCGATCGAAAGGCGCCAGCTCTGCCAGTAAAGATCAATGTCGAGATGCTTGCCCGGCGTCATCTCGACCAGCTCGCCGCTCGCCAGATGCTGCGCGACCATCCGCTCCGGGCACATCCCCCACCCCATCCCCGTGACGCACGCACGCAGAAAACCCGCGACGTGCGGAATCCAGTGCAGCGGCGGATCGATCTCCGCGCGCGTCACGCGCCGCATGAAGCGCTTCTGCAACTGATCCTTCGGATTGAAGTCGACGCACGGCGCGCCGCGCAGCGATTCGCGCGTGACGCCTTCTGCGAAATACCGCTCGAAATACTGCGGCGCGCAGACGGCCAGGTAGCGCATGCGACCCAGCCGCGTCGAACGGCAGCCTTGCACCGGTTCGGCCTGGGTTGTCACGGCGCCCTGCACGCTGCCGTCGCGGATGCGCTGCGCCGTGTGGTCCTGGTCGTCGATCACGAGGTCGAGCAGCATTTCACGCTCGACACAGAAACCCGCGACGGCGTCGATGAACCACGTGCCGACGCTGTCGTCGTTCACGGCGACCCGTAACGTGGGCCACGACTCGACAAGCGCGCCGGGCAGCGTCGGCAGGCGGCCTCCCAGCTCCGCCTCGAGCAATTGCACGCGTTCGGTGTGACGGCACAGCAGCGCACCGGATGTCGTCGCGACGCATGGCTGGCCGCGCTTCACCAGCACGCTGCCGACGCGCTCTTCCAGCAGCTTCACGCGTTGCGATACCGCTGATGGCGTGACGTTGAGTTCGCTCGCGGCGCGGTCGAATGAGCCGTGGCGCACGACGGCCGCGAGCGCATCCAGCAAGGCATAGTCGAGCATTAGCGTTCCTTAATCCGCATTACGTGAATTAGCTTCTCTTATGATCGTCGAAACCGCAGACTAGCGCTGTTCGTTTCAACCGTCTACTGGATCAGGCTATGGACTGGCTCGCTTTTTCGCACGGCGCGGCGTTGTGTGCGTCGCTTATCGTCACCATCGGTGCGCAGAACGCCTTTGTTTTGCGGCAGGGGATCATGCGCTCGCACGTTGGGAAGATCGTTGTGCTGTGCATGCTGTCGGATTTCATTTTGATCGCCGCTGGCGTGGGTGGTGCGTCGGCGCTCGTTGAGCGGTTTCCGGCTTTTGTGCACGCGATGTTGTATGTCGGACTGGCGTATCTCGTGTGGTTCGGGATCGGCGCGCTGCGGCGGGCGGTGAAGCCTGGGCACGCTGTGATGGATACCGCGTCGGGCGAAGTTTCTGTGCCGAGGCAACGTGCCTTGCCGGTTTTGCTCATGACGCTCGCCTTGACCTGGCTAAATCCCCACGTCTATCTGGATACCTTTTTACTCATCGGCACTGCTGGTGCGCGTGAAGTGCCCTCCGGCCGCGTCGCTTTTGCGCTCGGCGCAATGGCTGTCAGTGCCGTCTGGTTCGTTCTGCTCGGGTATGGGGCCCGCGCGCTCGCGCCGCTCTTTCGGCGTGCCGCCGCCTGGCGCGTGCTCGATGGCGCTATCGGCGGGATGGTCTTGTTGATTGCCTTCGTGCAGGTGCGGTGACGCACCGCCCGTTTATTCCGCGGGCTCCGCCTTCCCCGTCGTCAGTCCCATCAGCTTCGCCAGCACCGGCCACTTCGTCAGCGCGCTCTCGTACGCTTCGCTCGCCTGGCCATCAAGGTACGCCGTCGGATCGAGCTCCGGCAGGCGGCGTGCCAGCCCGGTGATGTCGTTCACCGGCCAGCCGCCCGTCTCGATGTTCGATGTCGTCATTTCTCGTCCACCCACACGCCATCCGGTGTCTTCACGACGTAGCCAGACGCAGTCTGCATCGTCACCGTGCCCTCGTTCTCACCGACCATCTGCGTCTGCGGCAGATTCGCCGCGTACTGTGACAACGTCACGCCCGGCTTGAACGGGCTGTTCGACACCAGATTCGACAGCAATTGCGACACCGCCAGAAAGCTCGTCGGGCTGTCGATTACCGTCGTCGGGCCGTGGTTGCCCTGAAAGCCCACCAGCCGGATACCAACCGGTCCATGCACGACGTTCGGCGTCGGAATCTCACGCAAACCCGCTACCTGGTTGCTGTCGCCCCGCAACGCCGCGCCATGCTCCGGCACGAATACGATTACCGCGCGCCGCCCCGATGCCTGGATCAGATCCGCGAAGCGATCGAAGTCGCTCATCAATTTGTTGACGCGCAACGGATAGGAATCGAGGCTCGACAGCTTGCTGTCCGGCAAGCGGTTGCCATCGTGCAGGCTGATCGTGTTGTAGTACAGCGCAACCGGTCCCGGCGTCTGCGCACGCTGCGCATACCAGCCCGCCAGCGTCGCGTAGTCGTCGTGAATCGGCGAGCCGTCGAATGCGTGCATCGCGACGGGCGCCGCCAGGTTCGACATCATCGGTACGCCCGGTACGCCGACGTTGTCCTTGATCAGCTGCAGGAAGTTGTCGAAGTGGCCGTCGTGATTGAGCATCGTCTGCGGCGTATAACCGGCCTGTGCGAGGTCCGCCATCAGATGACACTGCTGCGGCGCGTCTTTGTACAGATCCGAATGTGCTTCCTGTCCGCACGTCGCGCGCAGCACACGGATCGCCGCCGGTCCGCTATAGCTCGCCGCGGTACTGAAGTTCGTGAACAGATAATCGAAGTGGCTCAGCATCGGATGATTGCGCGCCTTCGCCACGTCGAGGTCGTCCCACGACAGCGAACAGATATGCAGCACGATCACGTCGAACTGCTGGCTCGCATCGGACGCAAGACGGCCGAATGTGACCTGCCGTTGCGATTCCTGCGAGCGGAACGCGGCCAGCGCCGCGTTGTGGTCCTGCGGCTGCGCGACGATCGTATCGGCTGTCGCGGCAACCGGGACCGCCGTCTCGACGCGCGAGAGCACCGCACTGCCCGCCTGCCATACCGGCAATGCAATCAGCGCGATCATCACGAAGGTCGCCACGCGCAGCCAGCGGTTCACGATCAGATACGCGATCACGGCGCCGAGCACGGCAAGCGGCAACATGGGCGGCACGAAACGCTGCGCGAGCTCGAGCCAGTACCCAAAGCTGAACGTTCGCAGATTGCCGAACTCCTCGACAAGCCGCGCAAACGGCGGCACGTTCGCTTCGTAATACATCAGCGGCAACCCGATCGCGAGCCCCGTCACCAGACGCAGCACCCGCAGCCCGCGATGACGCAATGTCGCGCTTGCGGCGAGCACCACCGCGAACGCGATGTTGGCGATCCACAGCGGCTTCAGATGCCCTGCCGCGAACAGATACAGCTTGCCGATGAAGTAGAGATTCCAGAGTGTCATGAACAATATTCCTTCGTTGCGCGGCGGACCGCGCGGCCGGTCTCAACCGGCATTCAAAAACGTGTCCGGTCCAGCGCGAGCAACGCCTGCAACGATCGCGATGCACCCTTCAAAATGCGTGAATAACCTTCGACGCCCGTCGACAGCACGTCCTTCATGCCGCGTAGCGGCGCATCTTCGATCGTGCGCTCGCCCCATTTGAGCCAGGCGTCGGCGCGTCCGAACGTGCATTGCACGAGTTGTCGCTCCTGTTCGAGCGTCAGGCCGTCGAACTGCACCCCGAGATGACGTCCCGCAAGACGGCTCACGCGCACCGGGAAGTGAAACTGCCTGTCGCCACGACTGACGACGACACCCAGCGTATCGCCCGTATTCAGATCGAGTCCCGGCTCGACGTCGAGCCCGAGACCGCCCGTCGAGTAGTCGCCGGTTTGGCAGGCGACGGTCGTGCCGTCGGCGAGCAGCAGCGTCGCGGGCATCTCCATCGCAATACGATGGGTCACGCGCACCTGCTTCGCCTCGCGCGCCACGCTCACGGCGGCGCCCAGCATCACCAGGTTGTAGAGCGTCCAGAACACGTTCATCAGGATCGTCGGTGTTTCGTCGCCGGCGTTGAACACAAGCCGGTAAATGCCGGCCAGCATCGCAGCCGCATTGAGCACGAGCAGCACGATATAAGGCTTCGACACGGCCCAGTCGAGATGACTCTCATCGGTCCTGCCGCCCTTGTCGGTGACGTTGAACTTGCCGTGCTTCGGGCTGAAAAAGGCGATGGTCGTCGGCAGCGCGATGTACCACGCCAGCACCGATTCGTACACTTCGGCCCAGAACGAATGACGGTACTTGCCCTGCATCCGCGAGTTCGCGATGCTCGCGAGCACGAGATACGGCAGCACGAAACCGGCGATGGTCATCGCCGATGCGTTGATGAAGTAAAGCTGGAAAAAGAGGTAGGCCATCGGCATCGTCAGGAAGATGAGCCGCGGAATGCCGTAGAAAAAATGCAGCATCGCGTTGCCGTAGCACAGACGCTGGAAGAAACCGAGGCCACGTCCAAGGAACGGATTATCGACGCGGAAAATCTGCGCCATGCCGCGCGCCCAGCGCGTACGCTGACGAATGTGGCTCGCGAGACTTTCGGTCGCGAGTCCGGCCGCCTGTACCGTCGGCAGATACGCGGTGGTGTAGCCGCGACGGTGCAGCCTGAGCGCGGTGTGGGCGTCTTCGGTGACGGTTTCCACCGCAATGCCGCCGATCTCCTCGAGCGGCGCGCGCTTGATGACCGCGCACGAGCCACAGAAAAACGAAGCGTTCCACAGATCGTTGCCCGACTGCACGAGACCGTAGAACAGGTTGCCTTCGTTCGGCACGCGACCGAAGGTATCGAGGTTGCGCTCAAACGGATCGGGCGAGAAAAAGTGATGCGGCGTCTGCACCATCGCGCATCGGGCGTCGCGCAGAAACGTACCCATCGTGGTTTGCAGAAACGAGCGCGTGGGAACGTGGTCGCAGTCGAAAATCGCGATGTAGTCGCCTTGTGTCAGCGCCAGTGCGTGATTGATATTGCCGGCCTTCGCGTGCCGGTTATCGTCGCGCGTAATGTAGCCGATGCCGGCCTCGCGCGCGAATGCTTCGAACTCGGGGCGGCAGCCGTCGTCGAGCAGGTAGACGCGCAGTTTGCCCGCGGGCCAGTCGACGCCCTGCGAGGCGAATACCGTCGGCTTCACGATGGAAAGCGACTCGTTGTACGTTGGGATATAGATATCGACCGTGGGCCACGCTGCAGGATCGTCCGGCAGTTCGGCGACCGTCCGGTTGAGCGGCCACGCGGTCTGCACGAAGCCCAGCAGCAGAATGATCCACGTGTACGCTTCGGCGGCGAACAGCGCATAGCCGACGACGCCCTCGCCCGGTGTACGGAAATCGAGCGTCTGCGTCGTGCGCCACCAGACATAGCGCGCCATCGCGAGCAGTGAGAGCGTCGCGAGCATGAGCACCGGCAGGCGCCCCGGAAAACGGCGGATGATCAGCGCGACGACCACCAGCACCGCAAAGAATTCGAACTGTCCATCCGGCGACAGGGGCGACGTGCCCACCGTCATCCACAGCACCGCGCCCGTCACAACGATGAGCGGCAGCAGCCAGCGGATATGGCCAACGCGGGTCGTGCCGCGCTCGATCCGATCGCCCCAGCGCGCCCACGGCAGCATCGCCAGCATCGCATCGATTCGTCGCAGCACACGCTGCACGGCGACGGCCATCGGCACAAGCCAGCGATCAACCCACGCAAACGATTCACTCGCGCACGAAACGCCGCGCCGCGACGCGACGCGAGGCGGTTTCACGAATGCGCGCCACAGCCATTCGCGCAGGCTGCGCGGTTCGAGAACGCCCCACTGCGCGGCCAGATGCAACACGGCCGCGCGGATCCAGTCACGCACGACATCCCGCTTGCCGGCCGCCGGCGGCTGGAAGAAGAGCCGCACACACCAGTCGAGCGCCGAGCGTTGGGCAGGCAAACCGAGGCCGCGCGCGAGCCAGTCAATCGCGCGCGCGCGGAAAGTACGCGGGTTGCGCGGCGAGGGGTGACGGTCGTGACTGCTTGCAGGTTGTGTCATGTCCGCTCGCCGGTTCTGCGCGGATCGAGCCACGCGTCCATCCAGTTGGCAAGGCCCTGCAGATCGTGCGATGCCTGCGAATGCGGCGCATCGTCGAAAAACCACGTGCCGCGCGCGAGCGACTCGGGTAATGCGGCGTCCAGATGCACCCGCTGCGCAAGCGACACCGAATCGCCGAGCGCTGCACGCAGCATCGCCAGCGCGTCGCGCTGCATGTCGCGCGCGGGGTTCATCCGGTTGACGATGACCTTGACGTTCGCACACGCCGCGCGCAGGTCGCCCAGCCGCGCGATCAGCGTCGCGCACGCGGCCGGTTCGGGCGGCGTCACGCACAGCACGAGATCCGCGCAACGCACTGCGTGGTCCGCCTGTTGCGACGGATAACGCGCCGTATCGATCAGCACGACGCCGTTCTCGGGCAGATCGATCTGCGCGATTGCGTCCGCGAGCCATCGCGGCGCGGACGCGAGCCGCGCTTCGCATGCCGCGAGCTGCGTGAGCGTCAGCTGGCCGTGCGGCACGAACAGCACACCTTCACTGTTGCGCCATGTACCCGCATGCCAGGCAAACGTACTATCGGCAATTGCGCTCGCGATGCCGGTGTGCGACAGCGTATCGAGGCCCAGATGCGCGCCGAGCAGATTCTGCGGATCGAAATCGATTGCGACGACCGGGCGCCGACGCCGCGCAAGCAGCATGGCGAGCGCGGCCGTCAGGGTTGTGCGTCCGGTACCGCCCGCCGTCGACACCACCGCGATCGACTTCATGACGACACCTCGTCAGTCCGTGCCGGGTCCGGTAGCAGCCGCGCCCGCAGCGCAACCGGTTCGATTTCGCACGGCACGGCATCGTTCGGATCGAAGTGTCGCGCCGCGACGAAACCGCGCCGTGCGCCACTGCGTTGCCAGACGATCCATGCCGGAACTGCGAGGATCAGACCGGTCACAAAACACGTCAGAAAAAATTCCACTAGTGGTTCTCCGTTGTACGCAGCGGCATCGCACAGCGCTCGGCGTGACGCACGCGCGGCGTATCGTCTGCGCCGTCGATCGCGCCCGTGTGCGTGCTCTCGCTTCGTGCATCTGCGAGCGCGCGCTCGATCGCGTCAAGTTGCGCGGCGGCGGCGATCGTTTGCAACATTTCGCCCACGTTCGATGCGTTCTCCCCGTTCAATGCGTTCGGCGATTCGTGCACCGCGGCCGTAACGACGGCAGCGGCCGCAGCGGTCGCCGGAAACAGATCGCTGTAGTCCGCCACCGGCGCGCGACGTTGCGCGGCTTCGAGTGACTTCAGTTCTTCGGCGATCCCCTCTTCGGCCAGATACACGACACGGTCCGAGAGGCGCGCGACCGGCACATCGAAGACATGTGCGAGCGCCGCGCCGGCATCCGCAAGCCGGCACGCGAACAGGAACACGTAGATATGCGAGGCGTCCATCGTGAACACGTCGCCCGCGCGGCGCGGCGTGCAGTGCCGCAGCGCGTCGACATGCGAAAGCGACGGCAGCAGCGTGAGCTTCACGAGCGCATGCGGCAGACGCAGCGCGGCACTGCGTTCGAGCACGGCACGCGTTCGCTCGCTGAATGCAGTGACCGGCAGATAACCGAGCACATCGTCGCTGAGCGCAGCGGCCAGGGCCGTGCGGTAATCGTCGGCGACTGGCCGTGTATGCAGTTGTCCCTGCAACGATTGCAGCAGCGACTGGATACGTGAAAACGGCAGATGCCGCCCGATCACTAGATTCGCACCCAGGTTCAGCACCAGCAGTTCGTATTGATGCCGCAGCACTTCGCCGCGTTCGACGACCACGATCTTTAGCGCCCGGCCACAGCGGCGGCGCAACGTATGCACCGCGGCGCACAGTGCTTCGAGTTGCGCGCCGCCCGTGTATTCGAGCAGGACGGTGGCCGCCTGCGCCCCTTCGCATGCTGCGAGTGCCGCGCGCTGGTCGGCGACGATGTCCCATTCGCGCGGCACCCACGCTTCGTTGCCCACCACGGCGCGGCTCGCCACCACGCGGTCTTCGTCGCGTGCGAGACGCGCGCCGACCCCCGCACCCAACGCGTCCGGCGAATCGGGCGCGACCGTCAGACGACCGCCGTCGGTGAAGCGCAGCGAGCGCACGGCGCCCGTAACGAGCGCCCGCCCCGCGCGCCAGAAATCGACGTGCCACAGCAGTTCGCCGTGCGTGCGCTGCAGGCGCGCGACGCCCGCGCATGCGCCATGAAATTCGAGGCGTCCCGATGGCGTCGCCTGGCCGTCAAGCGTTTCGTCGGCGAAGCGTTCATCGTCGCTATCGGGATCATCATCGACGCGCGAGGTCGGGCCGAACATCAGGACCAGCGTGATGTTGCGCGCCTTGCACCAGTCGGCGAGCATGCGCCCTTCGCGTGCCAGCGCGACCGGATCGGCCACGCTGAACCAGCGCTCCGCGCCTTCGATGAAATACAGCGCGTTCGAATGAAAGCCAAACCGCTTGAGCGCACGCAGGCCACCGAAGAGCCGCGCGAACGCGACTGGTTGAGACGCGTCGCCATCCGCGCCGAAGAAATCGGCAGCGGGCATCGCCAGCACGTTCAGGCCACGCGGCCAGCCGCGCGCGGGACCGTCGCCGGCAAAGCCGAGTTCACGCAGCCGCTTTGCCACTTCGGCACGTGGCCGCGCCAGCACGACGGTGACGTGCTTCGTCCGCGCTTCGCGCGCGCTGGTCCAGATCAGCGCGTCGCTCGCGGGCGTGCGCGCCGTCATGTAGATCGCGTACAGCTTGCCCGCCGCCAGCGTCACCCATTCGTCGGGCAGACCGTCGACCGCGAGTCGCTCCGGCTGACGCGTGCGGCCGCCGGCTCCCCGCCATCCGGCGACGCGCAGCCACCGGCGCAACCCGGAGGCGGCAGGTGCGATGCTGGTTCGGTTCGAATCGGTACTCACGCGTCGTTGTCCTGAAAGGGTTGTATCGCTGGATGGAATCGCTGGCTGGCGGCCCGCTCAATAGCTCGAATAAAGTCGCACCGGCGTCGGCGACAGGCTGCTGTCGGGCTTGCGGCCGTCGAACGCATAACGCACGTACACCATCGCTGAACTCGGCGCGTAATCGTGCGAGCGGTCGATGTTGATCCGCGCGCCCGCAACGAGCTTCGAATTGAAGCGGTACTGCACGATGCCCGAGACTCCATACGAAAAGCTGACGCCGCGCGTCGAACTTCCGCCGAACACGTCGCCCGCCAGTTGCGCCGCCGTCGCCGGATTCGACACGTTCGGCACGCCATCAGGGAAATACGGCGAGTCTTTCTCGTACGCGTTCGACACGCCGACCGTCGCTGTCAGATCCCACGTCAGGTTGTCGCGTCGGCCTGCCCATTCGACCGGCACCCCGATCGACAGATACCGTTGCGGGCTGTAATAGCCGCCCTGCCCAAACGTGTAAAAGCGCAGGTTCTGCGTGTAGTGCCACGCGTTGCCGACGAGGCCCGTGCTGACGCGTGTGTTCGTCCGTTCATAGACCGGCACGGTAAAACCCGTGCGCAGGATGAATTCCTGATTGCTCGCGACGTTGCGTCCAGTCAGCTCACCTGCGCCGACGTCCGCAAACGCGCTGACCTGACCGATATCGACTGCCGAATGAAGGTCGATGCCGTCGCGCCGCACGCCGCCCCAGACGGCATTCGTCCACGGATCGCGCAGACCTGCATACGACAGTTCACTGCTCGTTTCCGGCCGCCGCGACGCGCTTGCCGAAAAACTCGCCGGGCCCGCGTCGAAGCGATATCGCACGCCGCCGACGAGGTAATGCACTGGAAAACCCAGCGGCGTCGTGCCGATATCGAAACGCCACGCGTCCGATGTAAAGCCGGTGCCCAGCGCCACGCCCGTCGCCGATTGATGCAGATCGCCGTGCGCTTGCGGCCCCGGGTCGGCGAATGCCGCGAACGTGCCGAACGTCTTCACGACGAAGGAATTGGATCGGCTGGTATCGAGCGTGCCCGCGTCGACGTGAACCGCATCGAGATGGACGAAGAAGTGGCCGTCATAGCGATAGGGAATCTGCACATACACCGGCACCTGCTGCGCGTGATAGTCGGACACGCCCGCGTCGCCCGATTTGTATTCGGGAATCCAGGCGCTTTCGATTTCCGGATTGCGACGTTGCTGCAGATCGTCGAGCGCGGATTGCGCGGGTGTTCCATCGCGGCCCGGCGTGACGCCCGCGGCGCTTTCCTGCGTTAGCGAAAGACGATAAAGCGACGCAGCGCTTTCGTACTCGCCGCGATTTTCGGCGATGCGTCCGGCCTGCACGGTCACATCCGGCCGTCCCGGATACGCGACGCGCAATGCCGACGTTACCTGCGCGGCATCATCGAGACGCCGCAATGCCGCGA
The DNA here is from genome assembly GCF_050436625.1 of Paraburkholderia sp. GAS334. Lineage (NCBI taxonomy): Bacteria > Pseudomonadati > Pseudomonadota > Betaproteobacteria > Burkholderiales > Burkholderiaceae > Paraburkholderia > Paraburkholderia sp. GAS334. The sequence continues at coordinate 204,334 of NZ_JBNDMO010000008.1, forward strand.
GCCGGCGCGCGGCCGACAGACGCGTATCGACATCGTCGGGCGATGCCGTGTCGAGCACGTGCCGTACGATCGCGAGCGCCGCGCGACGGTCGCCGCTCTGCTCCAGCACGCGCGCGAGCGCGAGCTGCGCGTCGGCGTCATCGGGCGACTTCGCGATGAGCGGCGCGAGCGTCGCGCGCGCCGCAGCGTAGTGTCCCTGCACCCGTTCGAGATCGGCGACTTCGAGTGCATAACGCGTGTCTCGCCTGCCCGCCGCGCTCACGTGATCGAGCAGCCTGCGCGCCTGCGCATAGTCCTGCTGGTCGATCGCCGCGTCGGTTTCGCGCAAGACAAGACGCAGCGACTGGTCTTCCAGACGCGCGCCCTGCCGTGCTGTCAGATCCTTCTCGCGACGCAGCGACGCGAGCCAGCCGCCGAGTTCATCGTCGCGATGCGCGCTCCCGAGCAGATCGCCATAGCGCAGACGCACGTCGGCATCGGTCTCCTGCGGATGCGCCGACATCCAGTCCTGCAGCAGGGCGAGCCCGCGCTCAGGCTGCCCGTGGTCGATCCATAACGACCCGATGGACGCGAGGATGTTCGGATCGTCAGCGCCGAGGGTGCGCGCCGTTTCCAGCGAGTGCGATGCGCTGGCCGCATCGCCGCGCGCAAACGCATCGCGCGCCTCTGCAAGCGACTGTTGCGCTTCGAGGTTACGCGCCAGTGCGCGCATGCTGCCGGTCTGATCGCGCTCCGGGATCGCGCCGAGCACGTTTTGCGCGCCGGTCACGTCGTCGATCGAGTTGCGATAGATCGCGGCCGCGTAACGCATTTCCGGCGACGCGGAAACAGCGAGACCATCGTCCATCACCACGCGGCCTGTTTGCGGCAAACCGAGATCGCGATACAGACGCGCCAGCGCAAAACGCGTCCACGGCGCATCGGGTGCGAGGCGCAACGCGGCTTCGTAGCGTTGGGCGGCGGGTCCATTTTTGCCGGCCGCGACGAGTTTCCCGGCCTGAGCCACCAGAATGCCGGCGCGAAGTTGCGCGAGGCCCTGTTTGTCGTCTGCGGCGGTGAAGCGGCTTTGCAATGCGTCGAGGAACGGTCCGACCTGATCCGCGCGACCGGTGTTCTCGAGGAGCGTCTGCGTGCTGCGCACGGCCGGCAGGCTCGGCTCGCGCGCCGTCGTCAGTTCGCGCAGCAGCGGTTCGGCTGCGCTCCAGTTCTGCTGCGCGAGCAACGCGTCGGCGAGCAGCAGCTTCGCATCGGCGTTGCCCGGCTCCATCGCGAGCGCCGCGCGCGCGGCGCGCCCGGCGTCCTGCGGACGGCCGGCGGCGGCCGCGTCGCGGCCCTCTGCGAGCGTGCCCCAGAACTGCGCCGTGCGTGCGAGGCTGTCCCATTTGCCGCGATTGTCGGGCGCGAGCGCGGCCGCGCGCCGGAACAACGCACGGGCTTCGTCGCGGCGTCCTTCACGCATGCGCAGCACGCCCAGGCCGCCGACCGCCTCGGCGTCGTCGGGGCGTGCCTGCGCGGCGCGCGTGAGCAACGGCGCGGCGGCGGCGAGATCATTACGCGCCAGCGCCTGCAAGCCGCGTTGCTGCGCGATGTAGTCGGGATCGCGTTCGAGCTTGCGTTGTGCTTCGATCTGCGCTTCGATCACGCCGACGCGTTCCTTGAATTCGGTGTCGTCAGGCACGAGCACGAGATACGCGCGCAGCGCGTCGAGATACGCCGGGTCCGCGCCGGCAGACTGCAGCACATGACGCCACGTATCCATCGACGCGCCGTGGTCCGCATCGGGCCGCGTCGCCAGATTCCACGCGAGGCGGTTCGCTTCGGCGCGTGTCTCGCCGCGCGCGTTCAGCAGCCCGGCCAGCACGAGCGCGGAATTGACGTCGCCAGGGTCGGCGGCGATGCGCTGATGCAGCGCGCCGATCGCCAGACCGCGCCCTTCCGGCGTGCCGGCGATGATCTGGTAATACTCCGCGCCGAGCGAGCCCGCTGGCGCGCCATGCGGAAACAGCGCGACCAGCCGGCGCGACGCTTCCGCGGACTGGCCGCTGCGCGCGAGCAACCGGATCGTCGCCATTTCCTGGCGGCCGCTCGTCGCCACGCGAAATTCGTCTTCGATCTGCTGCGTCGCGATCGCACCGGGCGCTTTCGATTGCAGGCGCGTGAGCGTCGCCAGCGCAGCCTGCGCCTGACCGAGACTCAACTGGATACGCACGAGACTCGCGAGCAACGCGGGATCGTCGGGCGCGATCAGGAGCGCTTTCTGGATCGCCTGCAATGCGAGATCGTCGCGATGTTTCGTCGACCACGTGCGCGCGGTTTCGTAGAGACGTCGCGCAGCTTCGTTCTGCTGCATCGCTGGCGCCGTGCGCGAGCCGGCGACAGGCGGCGTGGCGTGGGCAGCCGTCGCCGCGTGCGCGTTGCCCGGCAGGGTCAGCGAAGTCAGCGAGGTCAGCGACGCAACGCCGACGACGAGCGACGCCAGCCCACGCCCGAGCGGTTGCATCACTGCGCGGCGGAACACGGCGAACTCCAGCGCAGGTTGAGTGTGCCATCGGCGGCGAAGCGGTAGTACCCATCGCGCCAGCCGAGACCGAACAGCGTCAGCACGCCGGTGTAGTACCCGGGCGGCGTCTCACGGTCGAGTTGCGCAACGCGTGCGACCTGCGCATCCGCGAGCGCCGTCTGTCCGCCTGCATCGAGGAACGGCACAGCGACCGCCGAAAAGCCCGCGTTGCCCATATTGGCGCCGACCACGCCTGTCGTCGCATCGACGGTTTCTGGCGGCGCACCGTGCGTGGCGATAAAACCGGCGAACGGCGCGAAGCGCGTCAGCAATGTCTGCGCGAGCGGGTCCTGCGCGTTCAACGTGCCGGCCCACAGATACACGCGGATCGCGTTGTATGCGCTGACCGCGTGCGTATCGGCATCGGGCACGAAGCCGCGGCCGGTCTGGTACAGCGCCCAGTCCGGCGCAAACCCGTGCGGTGCGGTGTCGGTCAGCAGGCGTCCCGTCGAAGCGAGCAGCCGCGGCCAGCGCGCATCGTCAGGCAGGTGCGCGGCGATACCGCGAATGACCTGCACAGGCGAATAGCTCGGGTTCACGCGCCACGTGTCCGCGGAATGAAAACCGCTGGGGCCGGGCAGCAGCGTGAGGCCGAGGCCCGGCACCGTCGCGCTTTCCTCGTCGAGCACACGCCGCGCGAGCAGCGCGCCACGCGCGGTGTAACTGCGTTCGTTCCACACGCGGCCTGCTTCGAGCAGCGCGTATGCGATCCATAGATCGGCGTCGGAAGCCGCGTTCGTGTCGAGCACGCCCCACTGCCCGTTCTCGCCCCGCCCCCACAGCCATGACGGCAAATGCGAAGTCAGATCGCCGCGCGCGAGATTGACCTCGGTCCATTGCAGAATCGCGTCGAACGTCACGCGGTCGTTTGCGACGAGCGCGAAGAAAAGACCGTACGACTGCCCTTCGGACACGGTGCGTGAATCGGCGGAGCCGGCATCGATCACGCGACCGTCCTTCGAGACGAAGTCGCGTTTGAACTGCTCCCAGCGCGGCCACCCGGCAGCCGGCGCAGACGGACACCCAGGCGCCTGCGCGCCGCTGCCCGTCACGGGCGAAGCGGCCCGTGCGTTCGCTGCAACAGCCGTCACGCTACCCGCCAGCAGACTGCACAACGTCCAGCCGAGCACCCGCCTGCGCGCAGTCCGGTTCACCCCCGCCATCCGTCAGATCCCCCGACGGCGTGCGGCAAGCTCCTGCAATGCAGTGAACGCGCCGATCGCGAGCAACAGGCCGGCGAGCGTGCCGAGCACCCCGAGCAGCACTGGATGCTGGATTGCCTTGCTCCAGATGCGCGCATACCACGGCACATAGCCGACGAGATACGATTCGCCCACGCGCATGCTCTCGACTTCGCCGTGCCGCACGAGCGCGACATCGCCCTGCACCTGCGAGACGAGGTCCGCCTTTTCCAGTATGTCCAGCACGTCAGCAAGCTGGTGACGATCCGTCGACGCCAGCGCAACCACGCTGCGCCCCTTGCTGCCAGGCATCTGGAAGCCGAGCAGCGCGGCGAGCGGCCCGCTTTCGTCGAGCCGCGCACTGCCGTCGGTCAACTGGGTGCCGTTGCGCCAACGCTCCTTGACCGAAAACGAAGCGTGCGTGATGCCGTCGGCCGCGCCGATCGTCAGCGGCAACGCGTGACGCCAGCCGTCGAGTACCGGTGATGTCGCCGCGCCGCCGATCATGAGCAAATCCCTGTCTGCGAACTGCGGCACTTCGGACGGACGCGCGATCTGCACGCGCAACGCCGGGAAGCCGGTCCACTGTCCCATGTGGCCCATCATCGTCAGCATCGCTTCGAGTTCCTCGGGCGACGGATGGTCGGAGATCACGACCGCGGTCTGGGCAAGGTCGGCGTAACGCGTAAACGGAAAGCCGCTGTTCGCGAAGTACGCGAGATTCGGCATCTGCGCGTAATGGACAAAATTCGAAAAGTCGATCGTCGAATCCGGATCGACCGCGGCCTGTGCGGGGTTCGACGCGACGGCTGCGCACAATCCGGTCTTCTGTGAATCGAGATTGAAGCGCAGTTGCAACTGGTTCGAACTGCCGACGCGGAACGCGGGAATATCGAGCGCGTTGCTCGAACGGCTGCCTGTGCCGGACAGGAGCGGTAACTGGAGGCGGCCATGTGCGTCTTCGGCGCCCGCAGGCTGCAGACGGTATGACTTCACCAGTTGTTCGTTGATCTCGACGGCGAGCGCCGAATTGTTCGCGACCGTCGGCGCGGTATACCGGTAACGCAGGTTGAGCGGCACGCCTGCCCCGCTCCACGAATACAGATCGGCGGGCACGCGCAGGTTCACGCGGATCGCGTCAGGCGAACCGCCGCTCACCTGCAGCTGGTTCGGATTGTCGACGAGTTCCTTGAAAGCGACCGGACGGTCCACCGGTATCCAGCGCGGCGCGTCGTAGGGCTTGCGCGGCACGCCGATATCGACGTGCGTGACCTGCGCCGATGAGCCGGACATCGCAGCCTTGCCGAGCACGAGCGCGTAGGCCGCGTCGTCGACTTCGGCGCCGGTGCGGCCGGTCACGATCAGCAGCTTGCGATCCGCCGACGCCGGATTGTCCGCGACGATCAACATCGGCCCGGTCACAGGCGGCAACTCCAGGCTCGCCGGCAGATGCAGCTGCTCGATCTGCGCGATCGTACCGACGACCACAGCCTGATCGTCCGCCGGTAGCGTCGACATCGCGGGGAACCGCGCCTGCCGGTAGTCCGCAAGCGATCCGAACCACGATGCCAGCACGCTGGCGCTTTTCAGCGTAGCGTTGTCGGGCGTTGCGGACATGACGAACGGCAGGCGCAGCCGGCTCACATCGCGCCGGTCGAAGAACGGCGCGGGCAGCAATGCGAGATCGTTGGGCAACCGGATCGGCGCGGTGTCGAGGATGAATTCGCTGGTCGGGCTGACGTCGGCCCACAGTGCCGAACTGCCCGGGTCTTCACAGTGATCGAGCGTGTAATGCGCGATCAGGCGCAGGTCGAACTGGTTGTAGTCGGTGAAGAAACGCGGATCGAGCGGCACGTCCTGCGTGACCATCTGTCCGGCGTGATCGGCGGCGAACGGCACGGTCGCGACGACTTCGTTGTTGATCGACACCTTGATGTGCGAGACCGGAAACACCAGCGCCGGTGAGTAGGTGTAGCGAAGGCGCAGCCGCGCGCCCGTCACGATCCGGTCGAGCCGCACGCCGACGTTGACCGTGCGCGCATCTTCGAGACCGCGCAGGTTCAGCGGCAGATACGCGCCGAGCGCGGAGAACGGGACATGGACAGTGGACGGGCGGCCGAGGCCCGTCGCGGAGGCGTCGCTGGCAGCCGCAGCGGGCGCGGCCACGGGCGCGTTGCCAGCGAGGGCGGCAGCGGCTGGGGCGAGAGTCGCGCGTGCCGCGGCAACCGGAGCCGAAGCTGGCTTTGCCGACAAGGCAGCGCCGGCAGCGGATCGCTCAGCACCTTGTGCCGCAAGCGAAGCAACCGGCAACGCGGCTGCGTAGAGGACGCCGGCTGTGGCCGCCAGCGAGAGACAAAACGATACGACAGGTTTCATTTGCGGATCAGCTCGTGAACACTGGCCGTCCATTCCGTCGCTGCCAGTGGCATCTTCGCGAATCCGGCCCGCCGCATTTCACTGCGGTAACACTGGAGAAAACAGATGACGACGCGGTCGCGCACGCAACCCCTGTACGGGTTTACGGCCGTCTACGGAAATCTTTGAGCGATGGGATGCCTGTAGCGACAAGGCTTCGATACAAGGCTTTGAGGAAAACTGGCGCGCGACGTCTTGTGTTGCTCAGCCGCGGGGCGGACTGCTCTCTTTTTTGCGTTTTTTTGTTTGATCGCGCCGGTCGTCCCGCGTAATCGCGGACGAACGATAGCACGTTTCTGTGACTTTTTGTAACCATTCGGGCATGCTGTGCCCATCTCGACGATCGAACGCCCATGAGCCATTCCACCGAGTCCCCTCCCGCCGTGCCACCCAGGCGCACCGGTCCTTTGCGCGCCCTGTTCGCCTTGCGCCATTCCTGGAACGGCATCGTCGCGACGTTGCGCGTCGAAAGCGCCTTCCGGCAGGAAGTCGCGCTGGCGGCGATCCTGCTGCCCGCTGCGCTCTTCGTGCCGGTCAGTCCCGTCGGGCGCGTGCTGCTGATCGTCTCGGTGCTGCTGGTGCTGCTCGTGGAACTGCTGAATTCGGGTATCGAGGCCGCCATCGACCGTATCTCGCTCGACCGGCACGAACTCTCGGGGCGCGCAAAGGATTGCGGGAGCGCCGCCGTCATGATTGCCCTGCTGATCTGCGCCGTGACGTGGGGCGTGCTGTGCGGCCCGCTCGTGCTGCGATGGATCCGTGCGTGAATATCAGGCACCGGATCGGGCGCGGTGACGTACGCGCGCCCCACTGCTGGATGCACGCGGCGAATCTGTCGATGACAGCCGCTGCCTGTAGTTGCCGGTAGGTGCCTGTCGAGGCGCATTCGGAGACTGGGCACAGGTGTTGCTGTTTCCCATGCGGCGCCGGCCTCATCGGCCTGCGAGACGACGCCGTCCAACGACTTTAATCAATCCGGCAATTCAACGGTGGGAGGCCCTCATGCTTCGTTATGCTGCCATTTTCTTCATCATCGCCATCATCGCCGCCGTCTTCGGTTTCGGCGGGATCGCCGCTGGCGCGGCTGAAATCGCAAAGGTCCTGTTCTTCATCTTCATCGTGATCTTCCTTGTGACCCTGTTGATGAGCGTCATCAGGCGATAAAGACGCCTCGAGGTCCCCTGGGTCGCCCCGCAGCGAACCACTCATGACGGCGGATCGCGTCACTGCGCCTGCAGTGACGAGCGATCCGCCCTGTTTGCATCTGTTTTTATGGAGCGGTTTGATCATCGCCGGTTTGCCTCCCGGTCGCTGACCAGAAGGCCTCTTCGCTGTTGCAAGAATTGCCCGCTGGCTTGCAAGAATTGCCGCGCCCGCGGTGGATTGCCAATACGACACCGGGCCAGACCCGCTGTAACGCCTCTTCCACTTGAGGAACCCTGACATGAGCGACGACGAACGCGCTATCCGCACACTGATTGACGCGTGGATGTCCGCCAGCAAAAACGGCGACACGGCGACCGTGCTGAGCCTGATGACCGACGACGTGGTTTTCATGGCACCGGGGCAGGAGCCCTTCGGTAAAGAAGCCTTCGCGGCGATGTCCGAAGGGATGAAGAACGTTGGGATCGAAGGCACGGCGAACATCGAGGAGCTTCAGGTCCAGGGCAACTGGGCCTTCGTGCGCAACCATCTGGACATGACGATCAGACCGCCCGGCAACGCGGCGCCTGTTCATCGCGCCGGCTACACGCTGACGATCCTGCGCAAGGAAGCCGACGGTCGATGGCTGCTTGCGCGAGATGCGAATCTTCTGACCGTGAAGAACTGAAGCTGCGCGCGGAAAACAGAAAAGCCGGCACATAGCCGGCTTTTCCGCAAAACGGGGGTGGCCATCAAAGGCCGCCCCTGAACATCCAGCACTAACCGCTCACCACCCTACCCGCGTGCAACCGCACCCGCCTGCGCGCGCTTCGGCGAAATCGCCGACACAACAAACGTGATGATGATATTCGCCACCAGCGCGATCAGGCCGATATACAGCGGCCACGTCGCGCCGCCGATATGCAGCGGATACACCGGCTTCAGCCCCTGCGCGATTGCAAGGCTGGTGCCAGTCACGAGACCCACCGCCCAGCCGGCGAGCAGCCCTGCCGTCGACATGCGTCGCGTATAAAGCGTGAACACGATTGCCGGGAAGATCTGCAGAATCCACACGCCGCCAAGCAGTTGAAGATCGATTGCGTACTGCGTCGGCAGGAACACGATAAAGAGCAGCGCGCCGAACTTCACGACGAGCGAAACAACCTTCGCCGTCGAGGCTTCCTTCTCCGGCGTGATGTTCGGGTTCACCACCGGACGCCACAGGTTACGCGTGAACAGGTTCGCCGCGCCGATCGACATGATCGCCGCCGGCACCAGCGCGCTGATCGCAATCGCCGCCGCGGCAAAGCCCACGAACCACGACGGGAAGATCGTGCCGAACAGCGCCGGCACGACATCCGACGCCGACTTCACGTGAATGCCCGCTGCAATCGCCATATAACCGAGCAGCGCGATCAGACCCAGCAGCAGCGTGTACGCCGGCAGGAAAATCGCGTTCTTGCGCACCGTCTTCGCCGACGACGAGGACAGCACCGCCGTCATCGTGTGCGGATACATGAACGCGGCCAGTGCCGAACCGAGCGCAAGCGACGCATACGCGGTGAATTGCGACGGCTTCAGGATAATGCCGGTCGCGCCGCCCTTCGCCTGAAAGAACTTGTCGGCCGAATCGAACACCGCGCCGTAGCCGCCGAGCTTGGCCGGAATCAGCCACACCGCCGCGATCACGACGATGTAGATCATGATGTCCTTGACGAACGCGATCATCGCCGGCGCCCGCAAGCCGCTCGAATACGTGTACACCGCGAGGATCACGAACGCGACGATCAGCGGCAGTTCACCGTCCACGCCAAGTCCCTTGATCACCACCTGCATGCCGACGAGCTGCAGCGCGATATACGGCATCGTGGCCACGATACCGGTCAGCGCAACGGCCGCCGGCAGCAGCTTGCCGCCGTATTCGCCGTGCACGTAGTCGGCCGCGGTGATGTGATTTTTCGCTTTCGCGATCTGCCAGAGCTTCGGCATCACGGCGAACACGAACGGATACACGATGATCGTGTAAGGCAGCGCGAAAAAGCCATACGCGCCGACCGAATACACGAGCGCGGGCACCGCGATCACGGTGTACGCGGTGTAGAAGTCACCCCCCACGAGGAACCACGAAATCACCGTGCCGAACTGCCGCCCCCCCAGACCCCACTCGTGCAACTGTGTCAGGTCGCCCCGCTTCCAGCGCGCCGCGACGAAGCCCAGCACCGTGACCAGCGCGAAGAACGCGATGAACACGCCCATCGCCACGCCATCGATTGGTTTCACATCATTCATTTGAAGCTCCTGTAGACGACGTACAGCAGGAGCGACGTCACCGGCACCCACAGCAGCTGATACCAGTAAAAGAATGGAAAACCGAGGAGCGATGGTCGGACATCGTTATAGAACGGCAGCCAGAGCAGCGCAATGTAGGGGATCACAAGGAGAACCTTGGTCCAGGATCGACTTGTTTGGTCGGATGAGGTCATGGTCGTTATGTTGTAAAACTGAAAGGAACTTCCAGGCGCGACGGAACGAAACCGCCGCTGCACGCCGCTTGTGACGCCGTGTCGCGAGGAAATGGATATGAAGGTTCCTGCGCGGCGGGATGTCTTCCGGTCCCGACGCCGGGGAATTATCGGCGAATCTCGTCGGGTTTGCTCGGAGGCCGGCATGGCCCGGTCGCACAACGGGTCGCACGCACGATGCAAACCCGTGGCCGTCAGCCTTCGCCTCGCGCGCCGCGACCCGCGCGCCCGCGGGTGCGCCGATGCACGCGCCGCAAGCCGCATTTCTGGTTTCTGGACGACGCCCGCATGACGCTGCACACTCATGGCTGATGCGTCCGCCGCTTTTCGCCCTTCCACCTCCGCGCCAGCCCGCGCCCCCGGAAGGTGCACCCGATGCGCATGGACGCACACGTATGTCACTGGATCGGCCCTCTACATCAACGCTTCCCTCTCTCAAGGAAAATATCGATCATGCTGAGCAAACCCATGCTGGGCGTCGTTGAAGCGACACAGATCCTCGATGCGGCGCGCGTAGAGGCCGAGAAGAACCAGTGGGCGGTCGCGATCGCGGTCGTCGACGATGGCGGCCATCCGCTCGCGCTGCTGCGCCTCGACGGCTGCGCGCCGATCGGCGCGTACATCGCCACCGACAAGGCCCGCACCGCCGCGCTCGGTCGTCGTGAATCGAAGCAGTACGAGGACATGATCAACGGCGGACGCACCGCTTTCCTCAGCGCACCGCTTTCCGGTACGCTCGAAGGCGGCGTGCCGGTGGTGGTCGACGGTCAGGTGATCGGCGCCGTCGGCGTGTCGGGCGTGAAGGCGGACCAGGATGCCCAGGTGGCGCGTGCCGGCGCACACAGTATCAACGCTTGAACGGGCGAGAGGCCCAATACAGACAGACGGAGCAGTTCATGACCCAGATGACCGACCAAGGCGGGCTGCGCATTGCAGCCACACTCAAGAATTTTATCGACAGCGAGGCGCTTCCCGGCACCGGCGTCGATAACACCCAGTTCTGGGCAGGTTTCGATGCACTCGTGCACGACCTTGCACCGAAAAACCGCGCGCTGCTCGCCGAACGCGACCGCCTGCAGACCGAACTCGATAACTGGCATCGCGCGAATCCGGGCCCGGTCCGCGATCTGGCCGCGTATCGCACGTTCCTCGAAGGCATCGGCTACATCGTGCCCGCGCCCGCAGCATTCAAGGCGACCACGAGCAACGTCGACAGCGAGATTTCCACGCAGGCCGGTCCGCAACTCGTTGTGCCGCTGTCGAACCAGCGCTATGCGCTCAACGCCGCGAACGCGCGCTGGGGCAGCCTGTATGACGCGCTCTATGGCACGGATGCGATTCCGGAAACCGATGGCGCCGAAAAGCAGAAGACGTTCAATCCCGCGCGCGGCGCACGTGTGATTGCCTTTGCACGCGCGTTTCTGGATGAGGCCGCACCGCTCGCAAGCGGCTCGCATGAGGATGCAACGCGTTACAGCGTCGAAGGGAATGAACTCGTCGTCACGCTGAAGAACGGCGCGACCGCGCTCAAGACACCGGCGCAATTCATCGGCTTTCAGGGCGAGGCGAATGCGCCTTCGGCCGTGCTGCTGAAGCACAACGGCCTGCACTTCGAAATCCAGATCGACGCCACGCATCCGATCGGCAAGACCGACGCGGCGCATGTCAAAGACGTGCTGATGGAAGCTGCGGTGAGCACGATCATCGATTGCGAAGATTCGGTTGCCGCCGTCGACGCCGATGACAAGGTCCAGCTGTATCGCAACTGGATCGGCCTGATGAAGGGCACGCTCACCGAGGAAGTCACGAAGAACGGCAAGACGTTCACGCGCAGCCTGAACGCCGACCGCGAATACCGCAAGACCGATGGTTCGACGTTCAAGCTGCACGGCCGCTCGCTGCTGTTCGTGCGCAACGTCGGGCATCTGATGACGAACCCGGCCATCACCGATCGCGACGGCCGTGAAATTCCCGAGGGCATTCTCGATGCCGTCGTCACGACGCTCTGCGCGATCCACGATCTGCAGAACAAGCTGAATTCGCGCACCGGCTCGATCTATATCGTGAAGCCGAAGATGCACGGTCCGGCGGAAGTCGCGTTTGCCGCCGAACTGTTTGCGCGCGTCGAGCAGCTGCTCGGCCTGCCGCATAACACGATCAAGATGGGCATCATGGACGAAGAGCGCCGCACGAGCGTGAACCTGCTGGCGTGTATCGCTGCAGCCGCTGAGCGTGTCGCGTTCATCAACACGGGCTTCCTCGATCGCACCGGCGACGAAATGCATTCGGCGATGGAAGCCGGCGCCATGATGCGCAAGGGCGACATGAAGTCGTCGAGCTGGATCACGGCGTATGAACGCAATAACGTGCTCGCAGGTCTTGACGCTGGCCTGCGTGGCCGCGCGCAGATCGGCAAGGGCATGTGGGCGATGCCCGATCTGATGCACGCGATGCTCGAACAGAAGATCGCGCATCCGAAGGCCGGCGCGAATACCGCGTGGGTGCCCTCGCCGACCGCCGCCACGCTGCACGCGCTGCACTATCACAAGGTCGACGTAGAAGCCGTTCAGCAGGAGATGGAACGCACCGCCTACGCCGCCGCGCGCGACGCACTGCTCGAAGGCCTGCTGACGATTCCGGTCGTCGAAAAGGCGCAGTGGCCGGATGACGAGATCCGCAGCGAAGTCGAAAACAACGCGCAGGGCATTCTCGGTTACGTCGTGCGCTGGGTCGATCAGGGCGTCGGGTGTTCGAAGGTGCCGGACATTCATGATGTCGGTCTGATGGAAGATCGCGCGACGCTGCGCATTTCCAGCCAGCACATCGCGAACTGGCTGCGTCACGGTGTGGTGACGCGCGAACTCGTGCAGGAAACCCTGCAGCGGATGGCGAAGGTCGTCGACCAGCAAAACGCTGGCGATCCGCACTATCAGCCGATGGCGCCGGACTTCGATCGATCGCTGGCATTCAAGGCCGCGTGCGCGCTCGTCTTCGAAGGGCGCGAGCAGCCGAATGGTTACACCGAACCGCTGCTGCACAAGTTCCGTCTCGAAGCGAAGAAGGCTCACGCATGACGGCATCGGCAACGAAGTCCGGGATGTCTGCGACCCGCGCCATCGTCACAGGCCACACGCGTGGCCTCGGCGATGCGCTCGCGGCGGAACTGCTCAGCCGCGGCATCGACGTGCTGGGCGTCTCGCGCTCGCTGAACCCTTCGCTCGCACAACGCTTTCCTGAAGCGCTCACGCAGGTCGAACTCGATCTTGCCGACACCGCGCGTGTCGGCGCATGGATCGCGGGCGATGGGTTGCGCAGCTTTGTTGCAGGTGCGGATCGCGTCGTGCTGGTCAACAATGCGGGCATGGTGCAGCCGATCGGTCCGCTCGAAGGACAGGATGCTGCCGCGATTGCGAGCGCGGTGAGCCTGAATGTGGCGACGCCGCTGATGATGGCAAGCGCGGTCGCAGCGGCTGCCACGGACGCGACCGATCGCCGGATCGTGCATGTCTCGAGCGGCGCGGCGCGCAATGCGTATGCGGGCTGGAGTATCTATTGCGCGACCAAGGCGGCGCTCGATCATCATGCGCGCGCCGTCGCGCTCGATGAGAACCGTGCACTGCGCATCTGCAGTCTCGCGCCGGGCGTCGTCGATACGGGTATGCAGGCGGAAATCCGCGACGTGGATACGGAGAAGTTTCCGTTGCGCGGCAAGTTCGAAGACCTCAAGCGCAACGGACAGCTCGCGTCGCCGGAAGCTTCGGCGGCGAAACTGGTCGACTACATATTGAGCGAGGCGTTCGGGCAGGAACCGACCGCCGACATCCGCGCGCTTTAATCAGCTCGACGAGCGGTTCGACGGGCGGCTAAACAGGCGGTTGGCAACGATCCAGTGCAGGATGGGCCATCGCGGACGCCCAACGCCGGCGATGGCCAGCCAGATCGTCAAACCGGAAGGATCAGACCCGCGGCAGATCGTCGATCGATTTTTCGACATGGCCGCCAGGGATGTCAGTATCGATGCCGTCATGGCCGTCCGTGTGCGAGACGGTCTTGATCTTCGGCCCGAGCAACCGCATGCCGCCGAGCGTGTAGAGCGACCAGACGAGGTTGCCCGCGCGGATCGCACTGACGACTTCGTCCAGCTCCACGATCTCATGCTGTGACAGCCATTCGTTCGTTTTCGGGTTGATGAGCGCCCAGCGCACATGCGTGACGCGGTCGTTAGCAGGGTTGATGCGTACGGCATCAACAGCGTACGTAGCCATAGCCACCTCCATCGTCCTGACCACGAAATCGTAGCATGACGGCCACGCCGCCGGGCTGCGCGAAACATCCGGCCGTCACGCATCGAAATCGAGGCCGCCAATCAGTATGGACGGTTCTGCCTGCGAGCGTGACCCGAAATCGATCGCGCGTCCACCCTGCCAGTTTCCGAGTTTGCACGACAAGGCGTCGAGATAGCGCGCAAAACGGGCTTCGCCGTCCGGTTCCAGCAGCCCCTGAATGGCGTCGCTATCCCACGTCAACGAGATATTCAACGGATACGTATAACCGTGGCCGGCCGAAAGCAGGTCGGCGGTGATACGCACCCGCGTCGGATGCCGCGCGCCGCCGTATGGAATCACTTCGAGGTGTACGCGTTCACTGAAAAAACGCGCGAGTGCGGCGGTGATGCGTGGCACGAATTCGCGTTCGAAGCGCGCCGCTGTCTCCTGGTTCATATGCGTTCACTCATGGCGTCAGGCAGGCAGTGTCGTTCATCGGGACTCAGGGCGCAACGTGCTTCGCCCAGTCGAGCCAGCCGAGGTTGAGCGCCGCATTGACGACGACACCGAGCAGCGACGCGAGCGCCGCGATCATCGTCCAGAACGCGGACCAGCGCGCGACCGTCGCAGAACGCTGCGACGCCTCGGCCGCCGAATGAGACGCCCGCGCGGATTCGCGCGCCGCTTCGCTCGAATGTTCGGACGCGCTCAGTGAGCGGAACGACAGTTCGCGCTGCTCGCTGTCTTTTGCCTGCTGTTGCGCCTCGATTTTCCGGTACATCCATTCGCGGGCCCAGTCGCGCGATTCGGGGCTCGCCGCGGCAGATTCGATATGCGCACGGGCGGCGGGCGCGCCTTCGGCGTCCCACTGCTTCCATAAGTCGTCTTTCGTCACGACGGCCCTCCGGCGTTGCGCGATGGTCGGGAAATCGTAGCATGACGTTTTTGCTGCACCGCCACGATGGCGCCGGGTTGCCGCAATCGCTCCGCTGGAAGCCGTGGCTCGCGGATCTGGCACCGCCTGCGATATCCTTTGCGAAATTCAAATCGGGCGCCCTGCCAACCCTTTCCTTCGCCGCGCTGCCACAGGAACCCTATGGACCGTCTGCAAGCCATGACTGCCTTTCTGACCGTGCTGGACACCGGTGGCTTCGCGTCGGCGGCCCGCAAGCTGAAGGTGTCGCCTTCCGTGGTGACGCGCATGGTGGGCGAACTCGAGGACGCGATGGGCGTGCGCCTCCTGACCCGCACGACGCGCATGGTGCGCGTGACCGACACCGGCGCCGATTACGCCGACCGTTGCCGGCGCATTCTTGCCGACATCGAGGAAGCCGAGCAGTCGGCCACCAGCATGCACGGCACTACGCGCGGCCTGCTGTCGATCACATCGTCGATGCTGTTCGGCAAGATCTACGTGACGCCCATCGTCACCGAATATCTCAGCCGTTATCAGGAGGTCGATATCAGCTGCTGGTTTCTCGACCGCATCGTGAATATCGTCGACGAAGGTATCGACGTAGCGATCCGGCTTGGCGAACTGCCGGATTCGTCGATGCAGGCGGTGCGTGTGGGGCAGGTTCGCCGCGTCGTGTGTGCGTCGCCGGCGTATCTGGCGCAGCACGGCGTGCCGCAGCATCCCGACGAGCTGGCCAGGCGCGCGATCGTATCGGCGAGCGGCCTGTCGGCTCTTTCAGAATGGCGTTTTGGCGCCGACGAGCGCCGGCAGTCGGTGCGCGTCAAACCACGCATGACCACGACGACCAACGATTCGGCGATCGGCGCTGTCGTCGCCGGTCTCGGGCTGACGCAGCTGCTTTCGTATCAGGTCGCGCAGCAACTGCGCGAAGGCACGCTCCAGATCGTGCTGGAGGACTTCGAGCCGCCGCCGCTGCCGATCCACGTCATGCATCGCGAAGGACGGCACGTCACGCGCAAGGTCCGGACTTTTCTCGACCTGGCGATCGAAACGCTGCGGGCGGATCGCTCGCTAAACACGTAGGCGCGCCGACCGTTTCCTCCGCCCCACTGCCCGCAGCGCCAGCGCCAGCGGGGCTGCGCACACTCTTCTCGTTTTGCGAATAATCAATTCTCCGCGCGACGGATTCAAACCCGCGGTCACGCCGCCTAGACTGCAATCGCTACCAGACACGTTCGACACATCCAGCATGGGCGCGGCGCGCGCCCATGCAACGCCCACCTTGCCGGGACCCGACATCATGACTGAAACAGCCCAGACGCAGCATCGCTCGCCGTGGCACGCCGGTGAGCTTGCGATCCAGCGCAAGGTCGGTGTCGACAAACGGATGGACGATGTCGGCCGACGTGTTCTGCGCAACTTTCTGCCGGAGCAGCATCGCGCGTTCTATCCGCTCCTGCCGTTCGTCGTGCTCGGTGCGGTCGATCCCGCGGGAGACGTCTGGGCGACATTGCGTGCCGGCAAGCCGGGCTTCATGCATTCGCCTGACGAAGGCAGTCTGCGCGTCGGCAGCGCCCGCGACGCGATGGACCCGGCCGATAGCGGCATGGAGGACGGCAACGCCATCGCGCTGCTCGGCATCGACCTCGCGACACGGCGACGTAACCGTCTGAACGGCACGGTGCAGCGTGACAATGCGGCTGCGTTCGATCTGCTCGTCGGCCAGAGTTTTGGCAACTGTCCGCAGTACATCACGCTGCGCGATTACGAGTTCGCGCGTGACGCAGGCGTCCCGGCTGCCGTCGCGCCTGATTACGCCGATGGCCTCGATGACCGCGCCCGCGCCCTGATTCGCGGCGCCGATTCGTTCTTCGTCGCCTCGTATGTCGATCGCGATGAAGACGGCGTGAAGCAACGGCAGGTCGACGTGTCGCATCGCGGCGGCAGGGCGGGTTTCGTGCGCATCGGCGACGACGGCGTGCTGACGATTCCTGATTTCGCCGGCAATCTGTTCTTCAACACGCTCGGCAATTTTCTGGTCAATCCGAAGGCGGGACTCGTCTTTGCCGACTTCGAAACCGGCGACCTGCTGCAACTGACGGGCGATGCCGAAGTCATGCTCGACTCGCCGGAAATCGCCGCATTTCAGGGCGCCGAACGCCTGTGGCGCTTCACGACGCGGCGCGCGGTGTTTCGCAGCGGCGCGCTGCCGGTGCGCTGGAAAAAGCGTCGCGACGGCGCTTCGTCGAATTCGCTGTTGACGGGCAACTGGGACGAAGCCGCGAGCCGTCTGAAGGCCGCATCGCTCGCCGATGCGTGGCGGCCGATGAAGATCGCGCGCATCGTCGACGAAAGTACGACGATCCGTTCGTTTCATCTGGAACCGGCGGATGGCTCGGGGCTGGTGCCGCACGTAGCGGGTCAACATCTGCCGGTACGCGTGACGCTGCCAGGTGAAACAACGCCCGCTCGGCGCACCTATACGCTTTCGGTTGCGCCTTCCGATGGCATCTATCGCATCAGCGTGAAGCGCGAGGGACGCGTGTCGTCCCATCTGCACGACGCGCTTTCTATCGGCGACGTCATCGAAGCACGCGCCCCCGCCGGCAGGTTCACGATCGACGCCGCCGAACGGCGGCCGGCCGTGCTGCTTGCGGCGGGCGTCGGTATTACGCCGATGCTCGCGATGCTGCGGCAGATCGTCTACGAAGGCATCCGCACGCGACGCATCCGGACGACGTACCTGTTTTATGCCACACGCTCAAAAGCCGAACGCGCATTCGAGCGCGAGATCGCAGCGCTCGAACACGCTGCCAACGGCGCGGTTCGCGTGATCCGCGTGCTAAGCCAGACCGGCGATGCGGTCGAAACACAGGATTACGACGAAGCCGGCCGCATCGACATGGCGATGTTGAGCCGCACGCTTGGGTTCAACGACTACGACTTTTACCTGTGCGGACCATCGCCGTTCATGCAGGCTGTGTATGACGGCTTGCGCGGATTGAACGTTGCGGATGCACGCGTTCATGCGGAAGCGTTCGGGCCCGCTTCGCTACTGCGCAAGCCCGATGCGGGTGCGCCGGTTGCACCCGCGACGCGGCCGGCTCAGGTCGTCGTGCCGGTCGCGTTCATGAAGTCGGGCAAGGAAGCGCGCTGGACACCTGAATCGGGGACGTTGCTGGAACTAGCGGAAGCGCGTGGTCTCGCGCCGGAATTCAGCTGCCGTGTCGGCAGTTGCGGAACGTGCGCGACGCGCATTCTGGAAGGTGCGGTCGCGTACCCCGTGACGCCGTCCGCGGAAGTGGCCAGCGATGAAGCGCTGATCTGCTGTGCCGTGCCCGCAGCGGCCGAATCCGGGTCAGGTGAACCGGTTCGTCTTCAACTCGATCTTTGACCCGGGGCGCTGGCAGACGGGTTGCGGTGAACGAAGCACTCAAGGCTGTCTGACCGCTCCCCTGTTCGTCGCCGCCCGAAGGTGGGCGCTTGCCCAGGTAGACAGTTAGTTGCCTTTTCGTGCGGGAGCCGACAACCCGGAAAACACGCCAACCGTCGTTAGCCCGCGCGACGAGGTACGGACGTCAATCTCGTGTACCTCGCCGCACCGGGCGAAAACACAGCCTTCAACCCAGCCGCCAGACAACGAAGCGCGTCGGTATTTGTAGCGCCTACTGCCCGCCCGCAAGCCACGGATATCGTCCTGTGTCGGCGTCTTCGTAATCCGGGTCGAGGTATATAAAGCAGCGCTGGATTCTGAAATCGCGGATTTCGAACACGTCGCACCAGCGACCTGCGTGCGTGACGCCCGCGCGCCAGTCGACGCCGCCTTTGCTCGTTCCGCAGCTGGTGCCTTCGACGACCACGGTATCCCCTTGCTGGATCACGTTCAGATAGGCAAGGTCGTGTTTGAATTTCGCTACGATCGCGCCCAGGTCCATAAACAGTTTTTCGAACGCCGCCCTGCCCGTGGCGATTCCCCACTTCGGGAAGAACACCTCGGCATGATCGTCGAACAGATCGAACACGGATTGCCCGCGGTCGAGTCTGCGCAGGTATTCGAGTGCGATTGCCTTGCGTTGCTCGTCTGTCATCGTCCTGATTTCCATGATTACCTCACCCGGTTAATGCAATGTACGCAGATAAGCAATGATCTTCGTGCGTCTTGCTTCGTCGCCTTCAAAATAAGTCATCGCGTTGCCCGGCGCGACCGCCTGCGTGTCCGTGAGCCACTGGTCCAGTAGCCTGTCGTCCCACACCCTGCCCGCTGCAGCAGCTTTCATCTCTGCCGAATACTTGAAGCCGGGCACCGCTGCGAACGGCCTGCCGATGATCCCGAACAGGTTGGGTCCCTGGCCGTTCGGCTCGCCCTGACCGAACGTATGGCACACGGCGCAGTTGTTCGTCGTCAGTGTTTTGCCCAGCGCGATCTCGTCTTGTGAACGCGCGGTGACCGTGGCGAGCGAAAGGCATGCCGCCAGCGCAATTGGCATGATTTGAATATGACGCATGGTTCGTCTCCCGTCGTTACGTCGATGCAGATTCGGTATGGGCGGTGTTGGCGGCCCGGTACGCGAATGCGAGGATCGGGCCCAGGGTGCCGCCGCCAGCCCAATAGGCGCGCGCTGAGGCCGACGCGACGCAGTTGCCGATCCCGTAGAGCCCCTTGATCGGTATGCCGCCGACGTCCAGCACCTGCCCGTTCGAATTGGTCTTCGGCCCCCCTTTGGTATCGAGATTGCCGGCGACGATCAGCGCCGCGTAGTACGGTCCTTTCGCGCTGATGGGCCACATCGTTTCGTTTCCCTGATTCGCCTTCTTTTTGACCGGGCCGTTGAAAAGCTTCTCGACGACGCGTTCGCCGCGGTGAAAGTCCCTATCTTTGCCGGCCTGCGCAAAGCCGTTGAATCGCTTGAGCGTTACCTGCAGGTTTTCGACGAAGGCGTCGCTCAGGTCCAGCCCGCCGAGCGCGCCCCGGTACTTGGCGAGTCGCTCACGAATCGCCGTGGCAAGCTCCGCCAGTGTGTTGCCGCGGATCACGTGACGATCGTTCGAGCCGGGTGGCACGATCAGGCTGCCGTAGTCGTCGCTCGCGCAGTTGTCCTGCGCCTGCTGGTCCCAGATCGAAATCAGCGCAAGGTTCGGGTACTCGCCCTTTGCACCATCCCATTCGGAAAAGGTCGCGCAGACCTCGTTGTACGCGAGCTTTTCGTTGACCACGCGTTTGCCATGCCTGTTCACATAGATCATCGAATC
This sequence comes from Paraburkholderia sp. GAS334, assembly GCF_050436625.1. NCBI lineage: Bacteria > Pseudomonadati > Pseudomonadota > Betaproteobacteria > Burkholderiales > Burkholderiaceae > Paraburkholderia > Paraburkholderia sp. GAS334. The sequence goes on from NZ_JBNDMO010000008.1 coordinate 224,586, forward strand.
GCCCGTCGGCGTGAAGATGCCTGACAGCGAACCGTCCTTCGCGATTGCCTTCTCGAGCGAGATCGGCGCCATCCACGAATAGTTCATGTTGCGCAACTGCACGTCGAGCGCGCTGGAGATGCGCACGAAGTCGCCCTCGTTGGTCGGCGCCGCACAGCCGCCGTACACTGCGCCGTGCAGAAAGTTCTTTCGCAGTTCAGGATCGTGCGTAAAGCCGCCGGTCGCGAAGACAACGGCCTTCTTCGCCCGGGCACGAAACGTCGTACCCTCTTCCGTCAATGCCTCGACACCGATGACGGCGCCCGCGCTGTTCAGCAGCACCTTCTGGACGCGATAGCCGGTGCGGATCTCAACGCCGTCCCGTCTCGCTGCGGTACTCATCGTCCGGATCGCGACGCGGCCGCCGTCGGACATGCTCGGCAGCCCGTCTTTCGGAAACAGCACACGGCCGCGCGGCGCCTTGTCCTCCGGCAGTTCGGCCCAGTAGTCGGGGACCGCAGCCTCGTGGCGATACGGCAGCGCGCCCTTGCTCGCGAGCAGTTCCGCTGCCGGCGACGCGCTGTCGTAAATGGCCTCGCACATCTCATACTCCCAGTCCGAGAGGCCCAGCTTCGGTAGCGACGGGTCGTACTGTTCCGGCCGCGACAGCCGCGCGACATACCTGAGGAAGTCCGGCTTCGGGTCGGCGATGCCGGCGCGCTTCATCGCCTCGTTGTTCGGCACCCAGTACCAGAAAGCAGCCTTCGCCGCGGTACCGCCGACGCTGCCCGCCTTCTCAAGGATCGCGACGCGGTTGCCGAGCCAGCGTGAAAAGAGTGCACAAGGCAGGCCGCCGCCGCCTCCGCCGCACACGACGACGTCGTATTCGGCATCGAACCTGAGGTTGCCCGCGGCGCTGGCAGGCAGCGTGACGGCGCCGAATGCCGCCGCTACCGTGCCAGCGCCCGCGGCCTTGATGAAGGTGCGGCGCGAGTGGGCGCGTTGTTCTGAGCGGTTGTCCTGGGTCATGATTGTCTCCGGGGATCTGTTTTGCGGCGATCGATCGTGCATCGCTCGCGTGAGCGCGGGATCTTGTCCGCCGCTATGGCCTTGCAGCGCAGACTAGCCGTGTGCCACGGGCCGGTCTTTCAGATTTCGGGGATTTCAGATTCCTGCCACAACGAATGAAGCGGCTGTGCGCGGGCGTGACCGGCGGCGCGCGTCACGGTGCCCGCAGGCCCGCTGGGGCGGCCATGTAGGTGTTTCTACTATCGTTGCTTTGGCGTACGCCGCGTTCGCGAATTCCGACCCTCGGCTGGTTTGCCGCCGACCCGCGCGCCCGCGGTCTCTCATATACTTCAAGCGAGCGGCATCATCGGACATCGTCCCGGCAGATCGAGGACAGGCGGCTCAATCGCAGGAGACAACGATGAGTCACAACGCACACCAGGCAGACCGCCGCGGGATGGAGCAATTCGGCATGGTCGCCAGCGCACCGGGCCTCGACTATTGCGTCTCGGGCGCGCAACCCTATTCGCTCGAGTTCGAGCATTCGTCCGACGTGATCTGCCTCGTCCTTGGCGAGATCGTCTCGCAGACCCAATACGATGACGGTCCAGCGAACCCGCTCACCTTCCGTTCGGAAACCGCAGCGTTTCATCCCCGATATAGCCGCATGCGCATCGACGCCGAAACCGTCCGGCATGGGTTCATCGCGTTCAGTTACTCCGACGAATTCCAGCGCGGCATCTCGGACAAGGACGTCGGCGCGCTGCGTTGCGCGGGAAGCCGCGAGAACATCGGTGGGGACGGCATCAAGCATCTGGTCCGCTATGCACGCGGACGGGCACTACCCGCCGGCGGCGTTAGCCCTTGGGAAATGCAATGCCTCGCAACGCTTACCTATCTCGAGGCGACCCGCCATCTGAAGGGCCCGGGTGGGCAACGCAAGCTCAAGATGTCGGATGCGGAGTTCGAGCGACTCAACGAATACCTCTCCGAGAACCTCGAGTGCAGCGTGACGTGCGCGGATATTGCGGCAGCGCTCGGTCTGCCGGTGCGTGTCGTGTTCGACGGAGTAAAGGCGCGAACCGGCTATTCGCTGTATCGGCTTGTTCTGGAACGGCGCATCAGCCTCGCGCAGCGGCTGCTGCGTGACACCAGTCTTTCGATTTGCGACGTGGCGGTTTCCTGTGGATTTTCATCGCAGCAACACATGACGGCGCTGTTCTCTGAACGGCTGGGCATGACGCCGCTGCGCGTCCGGAAAGCGAGGTATCAATCATGACCACACCCTGCATTATTTCTGTCGCTATCACCGGTTCGCTGCCGCGCAAGAAAGACAATCAGGCCGTGCCAGTCAGCGTGGCCGAACAGATCGAGTCCACCCAGGCCGCCTTCGAAGCCGGCGCGACGCTCGTGCATCTGCACGTGCGCAACGACGACGAGACGCCGACCTCCGATCCGGAGCGATTCGCGCGCGTACTCGAAGGCATCCGCAAACACGCGCCGGGGATCATTACGCAGGTATCCACGGGCGGCCGCTCGGGAGCGGGCCATGAACGCGGCGGGATGCTGTCGCTGCGCCCGGACATGGCGTCTCTCGCAACCGGCTCGGTCAATTTCCCCACGCGCGTCTACGAAAATTCGCCCGACCTGATCGACTGGCTCGCGGCAGAGATGAAGACGTACGGCATCAAGCCGGAGATCGAGGCGTTCGACCTGTCGATGATTTTTCAGGCAGTTTCGATGCAGCAAGCCGGCAAGATCGTCGGCCCGTTGCACCTGCAATTTGTGATGGGCATCAAGAACGCCATGCCTGTGGATCGCGACGTGTTCGAGTTCTATGTGCGCACGCTACACCGGCTCGCGCCTGATGCCACCTGGACCGGCGCGGGCATTGGACGCGATCAGCTCACGCTCGTGCGCTGGTCGCTCGAACTCGGCGGGCACTGCCGGACGGGTCTCGAGGACAATGTGCGGCTCGACAAACATACACTCGCACCATCCAATGCTGCGCTTGTGCAGCAGGTCGCTGAACTTTTACCGGAACATGGGCGCACCGTCGCGACCGTAGCGCAGGCTCGCGCGCTGTTAGGGCTGGCTGCGCATCAGGCATCCGCTGCCTCGGGCGCCAGGTGAGAGGGACGCTCGCCGGTTTCGCTCGCGTCAACGTCCGCGCGGCCGCATGAAGGTGTATGCCATGAAAAAAGGCGTCTGACATGCAATGGTTGTTCACCACCGCATGTCAGACGCCCTGGTTACGGCACGCCGAAGCCCGCCGCGTTCTTCATATGCTTCGCGATCAATCGACGAGCGCGGCCTCTTCGCCTTGCACCACCACTTCATCGTCGACCGTGTTGCGGATCAGATGGTCGAACGCGCCGAGCGATGCCTTCGCGCCCTCGCCGACCGCGATCACGATCTGCTTGAACGGCACGGTCGTCACATCGCCGGCGGCGAATACGCCCGGCACCGATGTTGCACCCTTCGCGTCCACCACGATCTCGCCGTGCTTCGACAGTTCGACTGTGCCCTTCAGCCATTCCGTATTCGGCACGAGGCCGATCTGCACGAAGACGCCTTCGAGTTCGACGCGCGCCGGTTCGCCCGAACGCAGATCCTTATAGACGAGGCCGTTGACCTTCTTGCCGTCGCCCGTGATTTCGATGGTGTGTGCCTGCGTCACGATCGTGACGTTGGCGAGGCTGCGCAGCTTGCGTTGCAGCACTTCGTCGGCGCGCAGCTGCGTGCCGAATTCGATCAGCGTGACTTCACGCACGATGCCAGCCAGATCGATCGCCGCTTCGACGCCCGAATTGCCGCCGCCGATCACGGCCACGCGCTTGCCCTTGAAGAGCGGACCATCGCAGTGCGGGCAGTACGCCACGCCATGATTGCGATATTCGCGCTCGCCCGGCACGTTGATTTCGCGCCAGCGCGCGCCGGTGGCCAGCACGATCGTCTTCGCTTTCAACACCGCGCCGTTCGCCAGACGCACCTCGTGAATGCGTCCCGGAACGAGCGCTTCGGCACGCTGTACGTCCATGATGTCGACTTCGTAGCTTTTCACGTGCTGTTCGAGCGCGGTCGCGAATTGCGGTCCTTCCGTTTCCTTCACCGACACAAAATTTTCGATCGCGAGCGTGTCGAGCACCTGACCGCCAAAGCGCTCCGCGACGACGCCCGTCACGATGCCCTTACGCGCCGAGTAGATCGCGGCCGCCGCGCCCGCCGGGCCACCGCCGACGATCAGCGTGTCGAATACCGGCTTCTTTTCCAGTTCTTTCGCCGCGCGTGCGCCTGCGCCGCTATCGAGCTTCGCGAGGATTTCCTTCACGCCGCTGCGGCCCTGACCAAACACTTCGCCGTTCATGAACATCGTCGGCACGGCCATGATCTGGCGCGCTTCGACTTCGTTCTGGAACAGCGCGCCGTCGATCGCGACGTGACGGATGCGCGGATTGATCAGCGCCATCACGTTCAGCGCCTGCACGACTTCCGGGCAGTTCTGGCATGACAGCGAGAAATAGGTTTCGAATTGATAGTCGCCATCGAGATTGCGGATCTGCTCGATCACGGGTTCATCGAGCTTCACCGGATGGCCGCCAACCTGAAGCAGCGCCAGCACCAGCGACGTGAACTCATGACCCATCGGAATGCCGGCAAAGCGGATGCCAGTGTCCTTGCCCGGTTCGCCGATCGAAAACGACGGCTTGCGTTCAGCATCGCCGCGACGTTCGATCACCGTGACGCGAGCCGACAGCGCAGCGATGTCGCTCAGCAACGCAATCAGTTCCTGCGACCTGGCGCTGTCGTCGAGCGAGGCAATGATCTCGATCGGCCGGCTGACCTTTTCGAGGTACGTTTTCAACTGGGTCTTGAGATTGGCGTCGAGCATGGTTCTACGAATTCCGTGACAGGAGTGGCTGGCGGTGTCCGCTTGCGCGGAGCAAGGCGAAGATGGGCGGGCCGCTTCGTAACACAGCGCGAAGCGGCCCGCGCAGGCACGCACCGTTCATTGAACGGCGCGTGCTGCGTTACAACACAGGCGGCCTTAGATCTTGCCGATCAGGTCGAGCGACGGGGTCAGCGTTTCAGCGCCCGGCGTCCATTTGGCCGGGCAGACTTCACCCGGATGCGCCGCGATGTATTGCGCGGCCTGCACCTTGCGCAGCAGTTCGCCTGCGTCGCGGCCGATGCCGTTGTCATGGATTTCGCACAGCTTGATCTCGCCTTCGGGGTTGATCACGAACGTGCCGCGCAGCGCCATGCCTTCTTCTTCGATCAGCACGTCGAAGTTGCGCGAGATAGCCAGCGTCGGGTCAGCGATCATCGGATAGTTGATCTTTTCGATCGTGTCCGACGTGTCGTGCCATGCCTTGTGCGTGAAGTGCGTATCGGTCGACACGCTGTAGATTTCGACGCCGAGCTTCTGGAATTCGGCGTAACGATCGGCCAGATCGCCCAGTTCGGTCGGGCACACAAACGTGAAGTCAGCCGGGTAGAACACGACGACGGACCACTTGCCCTTGAACGTTTCTTCCGTGACGGGGACGAAATCGCCCTTGTGATATGCGGTTGCCTTAAACGGTTTGACCTGGCTGTTGATGATCGGCATTGTTGCGTCCTCTTTTTTGCGTGGTGGAGAAAGTGAGGTGATTATGTCGGGAGCCACTACATAGTTAAAATTGATTGTTTATATGTGAATGATTTGCATTTGCTATCGCACGAGGCAAACCGGCGGCGGGCGTAGAATTTCCTGCTGGAGCGTGCCTTCGGCTTCGGTTTCGGCCTGGGTTCGGTGCGCTCTAACCGGCCATTCGGCGCTACACAGGCTCTAAACGCGCCGCCCACTCTGCTTTTAGCAGGAGCACCCATGAGCGACGCCTTACAGGGCACGGACACCCAACAGTCCGTCGTCAAGGTTCGGCCCGACCGGGAAATTGCAACCCGGCAGCGGCTTCCCTACTTCGTCGGCCTGTCGGCCCAGTCCGCCGGCACGCGTGGACTATCGATGTATCTCATCGTCGTGCCGCCGGGCGGCCATGCGGAACCGCACGCGCATCGCGGTTACGAGACGGGCATTTATGTGCTGGAAGGAAGCGTCGAGACGCGCTACGGCCCTGGATTGCGCGAATCCGTGGTCACGGAAGCCGGCGACTTCCTGTTCATCCCGCCGGGCGTGCCACATCAACCGTTCAATCTAAGCGACACGACGCCTGCAAAAGCGATCGTCGCGCGCACGCTCGCGGACGAAAGCGAGCAGGTCGTCCCCTACGATCCGGCTGACGATGCCTGAGCGCGGCCGCGCGTTTGTGATGTCGCCACTCAGGAAAGCCGGTACACGCGATGATCGACGAGCATTTCTGCGCGCGGCGGCGGGTGGAACGCTGGCGCTTGGCCTGTCGCCCTTCCCGGCCGCTCTCGCATTGGCGCAAACCCCGGTCACGCCGCAAACCATGAACAGGCGCGCGATCCCGGGCACTGGCGAACAGCTGGCCGTCGTGGGATGCGGCACGTGGCGCACCTTCGACGTGGGCGACGATGCCGCCGCGCAGGCAAAGCTCGCCGACGTGCTGCGCGTGCTGTTCGATGCGGGCGGCTCGGTGATCGATTCGTCGCCGATGTACGGCTCTTCCGAAGCCGTGACGGGCGCGCTGTTGACGCGGATGTCCGCGCATCACAAGGCGTTTGTCGCGACCAAGGTCTGGACGACGGGTCGCGAAGCGGGCATCAAACAGATGGAAGAATCGATGCGGCTGCTCCAGCAGCCGCGTATCGACCTCATGCAGATTCACAATCTGGTCGACTGGCAAACGCAGCTCGCGACGCTGCGTGACTGGAAAGCGCGTGGCCGGATCCGCTATATCGGCATCACGCACTACACGTCGAGCGCGTTCGACCAGGTCGAAGCCATCATGCGCGCCGAGCAAATCGACTTCGTGCAGATCGATTATTCCGCCGACGATCGCGAGGCTGAACAGCGACTCCTGCCGCTCGCGGCTGAACGTGGCATCGGTGTGGTGATCAACCAGCCTTTTGGTGGCGGCAGTCTTTTCGCGCGTCTGCGAAACCGTCCTCTGCCAGGATGGGCACAGGAGATCGGTTGTACTTCGTGGGCACAGGTGCTGCTCAAGTTCGTGCTGGCGAATCCGGCGGTCACCTGCGTGATTCCGGGCACGGGCCGCCCGGAATACATGATCGACAACGTGCACGCCGGGCTCGGTCACTATCCGGACGACGCGCTACGCAAACAGATCGTCGCCGCCGTAGCGGCGTGACGTTAGCGATCGCGTCGGCGCAGGTGAGCGTGCCAGCCGCCTGAAACACTCAGGCCGCCACCGCCTGTGGCGTCGCCATGTCGCTGTGCTCGCCGCCCAGCGCGTCGACGAGGTCGCTGAACATCTGCGCCAGTTCGCCTGTCATCAACGCGAAGTCCGAATCGAAGCGTTCGTCGTCGTTCTGTGCGGTCGGGTCGGACGCTTCCTTCACGACGTCGAGCGGCGTGACGCGCTTGATCACCAGCGATGGCGTCATCACGAACGAGATGCGGTCGTTCCATGTCATCGCGAGGCGCATGCACTGTTTGCCGGCTTCGATGTGGCGTCGCATGTCGTCGGCTTCGAGCGCGTGGCCGACGTAACGCACGGTTGCGTTGCCTTCGCCGGCGGAGCGCAACTCGGCATCCTGATCGACCGTGAAACCACCGGGCGCGTCGCCCGAAAGCAGCCAGTCGGTCATCGCCGCGACGGGCGACTGCGCGACGCGCACGCTCGCGAGCGGCAACTGATCGATCGATTTGACGAGCAGGCTGCGCACGTCGTCGGCGAGCGCCTGCGCGGCGGCATCGATGACGAGCCAGCCGTTGGCCGTATCGATCCACACGCGCGTATCGCGACGGATGCTGAACGCGCGCGGCAACAGTTCATCGGTGACCTGTTCCTTGAGTTCGCGCATCTGCTTGCGGCCCGGCTTGTAGCCCTGCTGCTCTTCGATTTCGAGCGCACGCGCTTTCGTGACCTGATTCACAACCGACGCCGGCAGCAGCTTCTTTTCCGAGCGGAACGTGAGTAGCATCTGGCGATGGTTCGCATAGACGAGCGCGCCGCCATTTTCGCTGTTGTCGGTATTGCGCGGCGGCGCCCAGCCTTGACGCTGCATCTCGACGCTGCTGCCGGGCTGGAACGCGTGCGGCCTGAGCGCGTCTTCGAGCGCTTCAGCAGTGATTGACCACGGGGACGAAAGACGGTGAAGCTGAAGGTTCTTGAACCACATGTGGAGACGCCCGGCAAAGGGCAAGATTCTATACGACCGCGCGATGCGCGTAGTGCGCGTTATCGTTTCAAGAAGTTAATTGCGTTGCTGGTCCATACGCACGGGGCAGGCGCGTGACCGACACGCCCCTGCCCCGATCGCCGTCATTGATGCGCAGCGGCCTGCGCGCGTGAATCGCGGAATTCACGCGAGAACAGCGGCACGACGAAATCGACGACCAGCGCGATCCCAAGCGCCGCTGCACCGATGGCGAACAGCAGACGATGATTACCGCCGCTGCCGTTGAAAATCGCCGAGTAGCTGTAGCCAGCCACCGCCTGGAACGCGGCGAAAACCGTCGTCGCACGACTCCAGATCACATTCTGCTTCGCCGCATTGCCCGGCACGGTTTCGTGCACGCGGGCCAGCACCAGCGGAACGATGCCTGGCGGAAAGCTGCCGATCACGACCGTCAACAGGCCGATCACAACGTGATCGCTCGATGCAGCGAGCCACGCAACCGCGACCGCCTGCACCAGCAGGATCACACGCAACGCGAGGCGCGAGCCCATGCGGTCCGCGAAGAGGCCATACACCGGCGGCCCGAAGATCGCGCCCACGCCGTACAGGATCCAGAACAGCGACCCGAGATGCGCTCCGGCTCCCAGCCCGCGCGCGATAAAGTCGACGAGGAAGACCATCGCAGGAACCAGGCCGACCGCCATCAGCGCATATTCGGCGTACAGGATCCGGATCGCGGAGCCGGTGCTGGCCGGCGCGTCGGCGACGGCCTTCACATCGGCCGGCTTCGCGGCCGGCGCTTCCTTCGTGGGCCAGCCGGTCCAGCTTGCCGCAGTCAGCACGGCGGACAGCACCGCGAGGCCGATCCACGCTTCACGCAGACCGAGCTTCAGCAGCAGCGGCACGACCGTGCCGGACGCCGCGATGCCGAGCCCAAGCCCGAGAAACACGGCGCCGCTCGCCAGCCCCTTGCGGTCGCCCGGCACGTGCGGCAAGACGGTTGCCGCCACCAGCACCATGATCGCGCCGCCCGCGACACCGGACAGCAGACGCCAGGCAAAGAACCAGCCTACCGAGACCGGAAACGCGCACGCAAGAAACGCCAGCGTGACGAGGACCTTCATGCCGCGCAGCGTATGCGCATTCGTCACGCGGCTCGCAATCGGACGACCGACGAGCGCGCCAATCAGATAGCCCGCCAGGTTCGCGGCGCCGAGATAGACGACATCCGACGCCGAAAACCAGTGCGCCTGGATCAATGAAGGAATCAACGGTGTGTACGCAAAGCGAGCAAGTCCAATGCTGATGAGACTGGCGGAGAGGCCGGCAAAGATATGCCGCCAGATCGCGGCATTACTTGTCGGGAGCGGCGCTTCAAGGAGGGCTGAACTGGACATGGAACGAGTTTCCGCAAAAAAACTGCACGACGTGCAGACGCTTTGAGAAGGCGGAAATTCGCCCCGCCGCGATCTTTGACACGAGTGACAACGTCGCCATCCTGGCAATCATTGACATATATGTCAATGATCGTGCTTGAAAACTGTGTTCACGAAAACACGCAAGTGGCGTTCCGCGAGCCTGGATCTGCGTCCGGGCGGCATTGTTCGCTTCGAATGTACAGCCGCTGATGGCGCGAACCGGATATGAACGGGTGATCGGGACGGCGCGCGATCTGCTGCGATGCACTCAATGCGTCACGGGGCGTACTGAGCGTACCGGATATCAGCAGGACATCACCGTCATGCCCGTCATCCGGCTGCGCCCAACTCCAGTTGGCGCCGTACCCGCGCGTCTTCCGCGAGACGCGTCTCTTCGATCACCTCGAGCACGCTGTCGAGGTCGACAGGTCGGGTGTCAGCCTCGACGCGGCCAGACAGCTCGGTCGCGACATGCAGGCTGCCTGCTTCGAAGCGTCTCCAGATCTCTGTTCCATAATCCGCGCTGAGGATTTGCGGAGCAAACCGTCCGAAATACGAAGCCAGGTTGTCGACATCACGTTTGAGCATCGCGGCGGCTTCGTTGTTACCGGCTGCATCGACCGCCTGAGGCAGATCGATGATGACCGGACCGTCTGCCGCCAGCAGAATATTGTATTCGGACAGGTCGCCGTGGATCATGCCCGCGCAGAGCATGCGGACAACCTGGTTGAGCAGCAGCGCGTGCAGTTCGAGCGCGCGCGCTTCGGTCAGTTCGACATCGTTGAGGCGCGGCGCGACATCGCCCATGGCATCGACAACCAGTTCCATCAACAGCACGCCATCGGTGCAGATATGAGGCTGCGGCACGCGCACGCCGGCGTCGGCGAGCCGGAACAGCGCATCGACTTCGGCGTTCTGCCACATCTCTTCCTGCATCTGGCGTCCGTAGCGTGAGCCCTTCTCCATCGCACGGGCCTGCCGGCTGTTCTTGACCTTGCGGCCGTCGCGATATGACGCGGCCTGCCGGAAACTGCGTTGTTTCGCGTCCTTGTAGACCTTTGCGCAACGCGTCGAGTTGCCGCTGCGTACGACATAGACGGTCGCTTCCTTGCCGCTCATCAGCTGGCTGATCACTTCGTCGATCAGCCCTTCTTCGAGAAGCGGTACAAGGCGTTTGGGAATTTTCATGCGACCGCCTCGCGCGAACCGTCGGCGGCACATCTGACGGGTGCGAAAGGCGTATTGTCGGATGAGGTGAGCGCCGTCAGAAAATCGAGGAGGCGTATGCGCATGGCCGCCCGGAAGGGCGTGCTGCAGGAGAGAGTGAGGATCATGCCGGATTATACGGGGGCTGCGAGGCGGGCCGGCGCAAAACGGCCACGGGGCGCGCCGTCACAACGCCACCGCTGGAAATAATACGGGGCGCGACCTCCGCCTTGCGCCTTCGCGGCGATCCGGCAACCCGCCTGAAAACGCCCGGGACAAGCGATTTGTTCCCGCCACGCATTACTGTTTGTCCATGGCGGGTATTCGAACTCCGGGCAAATGCGCATAGATTGCTCTCCATCGGCACCACCGGTCCAACCGGCAGGCAAGCCGGATCAACTTATCTGGAGATTAACCATGAGCACGTCACAAAAGGTCGTTGTCGTTACTGGCGCGTCGCAAGGCATTGGCGCAGAAGTGGTCAAGGCTTTCCGCAAGCTGGATTACCGCGTCGTCGCAACGGCTCGAAGCATCAAGCCGTCGGACGATCCGAACATCGCGACGGTGGCAGGCGATATCGGCGATCCTTCTACCGCCCAGCGCGTGATTGCCGAAGCCGTGACACGCTTCGGCCGCGTCGATACGCTGGTCAACAACGCCGGCATCTTCATCGCGAAGCCCTTTACCGCCTACACAGCCGAAGATTACGCAGCTGTGTTAAGCGTGAACCTCAACGGCTTCTTCCATATCACGCAGCTCGCGATCGCTGAAATGGAGAAGCATTCGAGCGGCCACGTGGTCAGCGTCACGACCAGTCTCGTCGACCACGCCATCGACGGCGTCCCTTCAGTACTGGCATCGCTGACAAAAGGCGGCCTGAACGCGGCCACGAAGTCGCTTGCGATCGAGTACGCGAAGCGCGGTATCCGCGCGAACGCGGTTTCGCCCGGTATCATGAAGTCGCCGATGCACGCGCCTGAAACACACGCGGCGCTCGGCGCGCTGCATCCGGTCGGCCACATGGGCGAGATGAGCGATATCGTGGGAGCCATCCTGTATCTGGACTCGGCGCCGTTCGTAACGGGCGAGATCCTGCACGTCGACGGCGGCCAGAGCGCCGGTCACTAGGCGTCAGGGCGCCGCCTGCCGGCGCCCCGCTATCTCCAATCACTGTAAGCGAGAAAGACATGCCTATTGTCACGATCCAGGTGACCCGCGAGGGCACAAAGCCCGGCGCGACGTCGGTCACCGCAGAAGAAAAGGCCCAGCTGATCAAGGGCGTCAGTCACCTGCTGCTCGACGTGCTGAACAAGCCTCTCGAATCGACTTATGTCGTCATCGAAGAGGTCGAAATGGAAAACTGGGGCTGGGGCGGTCTACCGACGCTCGAGTATCGCAAGCAACGCGGACTCAAACCAGGCTGACCACGCGATCGTGCTCGACGCCCTACGCCTCTGCTATCAATGCGCGGAACTCCGAAGGCGCCGCATGAGGAGCGTCTCAGGACGTACTCTGCCGGACGCAATCTCATGAAGCACGATCGCACCTGATGCGCCGCTGCCGCAACGGCAGTGGCGCACTGCTCTTCACAGGCGTGGCCGTTGCCATCAGGACGGGTGAGACCCGACAAGTAGCGGCGGCACCTATCGGATTCTTGACTCGACGTATCAAGTGTTGTTCGCGCACCTGGGTTTTTCCCGGACAGACAAGAACGTACTCTACGTCCCAAGGGCATTGCGATCCGTGGACCCAGACGCGCACCGGGATGCGGGAACCACAAATCACGTGCTGGGACACAGCCACCGGCGGCATCAGTCGAGTCAATGAGGAGAGAGAAACGCCATGAAGATTGCAAGCATAGAGTCCATTCCACTTCGAATTCCCTTTACGGCGGGTGGCCGATCGGATGCGGCAGCGTGGGGCCGAGCTGATCTCCAGACGGTCGACTCGCTGATCGTCAAGGTAACAACCGATACAGGGGTAGTCGGCTGGGGCGAAACGTTTGGCTTCACGGCGATTCCTGCTGCACGGGTCGTGATCGATTCCATCCTCGCACCCGAACTTGTCGGTCGGGATGCAACCCAGCTTGAAAAGCTGATGCTCGATATGCAGAAGAAATTCCACATCTTCGGGCGTAGCGGGGTCTTTATCTACGGACTCTCGGCCATCGACATCGCGCTGTGGGATATCGCCGGCAAGGTAGCGCAAAAGCCGGTCTATCAACTCCTCGGGGGCAGCGACGCCAGCTCGCTTCGCACCTACGCCAGCCTTATCCGGTATTCCGACCCCGAACTTGTCAGAGAAAACGTCAGGCGTGCAGTAGCCGATGGCTATCGCCATCTCAAGTTGCACGAGATCGATGTCGACTGCGTGCGTGCCGCTCGCGAAGCAGCAGGCGACGACATCGAGATAACACTCGACGTCAATTGCCCGTGGACTGTGCGCGAAGCGCTCGACATGACAGACAGGCTGCGCCCGTTCAACCTCCGGTGGCTCGAGGAACCTGTCTGGCCGCCCGAAAACTATTCAGGGCTTGCACGGGTCCGGCGGGAGGGAGGCATTCCAGTCGCGGCCGGAGAGAACGCGTCGACGTTGATGGATTTTCAGCATCTTCTCGAGGCGAATGCCGTCGACTTCATTCAACCGAGCCCCGCGAAAATGGGTGGTCTTACCGAACTGAAGAAAGTGTTCGCGATGGCGAACGCCAATAACGTCACGGTGATGGTTCACACCTTTTACGATGGCCCGGGTCTGCTTGCCAGCGTGCATGCGAGCGCGGCCCTGGGCGGGCCTGGCGCACTCGTCGAGTGGCGCTATTTCAATCTCGAGGCACAACTGTATGGTGACGCGATCGTCCCGAAAAATGGGGCAATCGCAGTGCCTCAAGGCGCGGGACTCGGCCTTGAGCCGGACGCAGATGTCATCCGCAAATATCGGGTGCCCTGAACGCGCACGATGCATGAGCGTCAGCGGCAGCCATGAAGCGCTGCGCAGAATCGAGGGTAAGGTGCCGGACGGGAAACGTGACGGGCACCCAGGTCAATTCCAGGGAGTGTCATCGTCATGCTGAATCGTATCTTGGGGCCTATCCTGCCCGTTGCCTTTGTCATCATTCTCGGGTTTGTAGCAGGAAAACGAGGCAAGCTTAATCATTCAGACAGTCTTCTGATTAGCAGACTGGTTCTCAACTGGATCTTCCCCGCCCTTCTGCTCGTCGGCATGGCCAGCACGCCCCGGTCACAGTTGCTCGATTTCCGGTTCGTTGTCGCGACGTTCATTGGAATCATGGGGATGTACGTCCTGGCCTTCGCGATCGGATGGTACCGCTATCGCGAACTGAAGGCCGCAACGCTGAAGGGATTCGTGAACGGATACCCCGATGCGGCATTTATGGGAATCCCCATTCTGCAGGCCATGTTCGGACCCGGAAGCCTGTATTCGGTGTTAGTGCTCAACCTGGTCGCCAGCCTCGTCATGATTCCACTGACGACTATGCTTCTCGCGATAGCCAGTGGTGAAGGAAGTGGCGCGAAGGCTTTCGTCTCGAGCATTTCAACTGCCGTTCGACGACCGCTGATGTGGGCTCCGGCGATCGGCATCCTGTGCTCCCTGCTCGCGATCAAGCTTCCGCCCGTGGTCGCTGACTCCTTTAACCTCCTTGGTAAGGCGACGCCTGGTGTTTCGCTGTTCTGTCTCGGACTCATCATGTCGTCTGTGAAGTTGAAGTTGTCAGGCGAGGTCTGGATGAACATGGGACTCAAGTTGGTGCTGCACCCCGCGCTGATGGTCGCAGCAGCCCTCATCCTCTCGGTCAAAGGCGTCTACGCACAACAGATGATCCTGCTTTGTGCGCTGCCGTCCGCAACGATTCCGGCCATGTTTGCCAACGAAGCGGGTGCATACCGCAGTGAGGCAACCACTTCCATTCTCATCAGCACGGTTCTGTCGGTCGTCACTTTCTCCTTCGCCATCTATCTGATTGATGGCGGTCTTGCGGCAGCATAAAGAACGCGATTCGCCAGGGCGGCCGTCACTCGCCGGATCAACCTGTTTCGACGCTTGCCATGCGCACATCACAAAAAGTCGTATCGTTACGGGTGCGGCGCGAGGTACCCGACCACCATTAGGAGAGACGCCAATGTCCCAGACACCCACGCTCGATTTGACCGCGTTTCCCCGCTATCGTCTGATCGAAAAGGCAACGCCTGTCCAGCATCTGCCCCGCCTGAGCAGGCAACTGGGCGACGTAGACATCTATGTCAAGCGCGACGACGTCATGGGCCTGGGCGGTGGCGGCGGCAACAAGCTCAGGAAGCTCGAATTCCTGCTGGGTGAAGCGTTGGCGCAAGGCGCCGACACGATCATGACGGTGGGCGCACGGCAGTCGAACCACGCCCGGCTCACGGCTGCCGCGGCGGCGAAGGCCGGCCTCGCCTGCGAACTGGTACTGACGCGCGCCGTACCGCGCTACGACGACGATTACATCCACAATGGCAATGTGCTGCTCGATGCGTTGCTGGGCGCGCGCGTGCACGACCTGCCCGGCAGCGCCGACGCAATGGCCTTCGCGCTGAACCGCGCCGACGAGCTGCGCAAGGCCGGGCACAACGTCTATCTGGCTCCGCTCGGCGGCTCCTCCGCGGTGGGTTGCCTTGGCTACGCGGCGGGTGCCGCAGAGATCATCGCCCAGGCACACGAGGCCGGACTAGCATTCGACCGCATCTCGCTGCCCAACGGCAGTGGCGGCACCCAGGCGGGTCTCATCGCCGGGCTGCTGGCCATGGGGCAAGACGCCACGCGCGTTGTCGCCCATACGGTGCTGGCGCCGTTGGAAAATGCGCTAGCCACCACGCAGGCAAAGACGAAGGCAACACTGGCATTGCTGCGGCCCGAGGCAGTCGTGCCGGAGGGCGCCGTCGTCATCAAGGGCGGCCAGCTCGGTGAAGGCTACGGCCTGCCGACCGATGCGATGCGCGAAGCTGTGCGGTTGCTGGCTTCGACCGAAGGGCTGATCATCGACCCGGTGTACGGCGGAAAGGCCTTTGCAGGCCTGCTGGATGACATCAGGAACAGGCAGCTCGCGCCTCGCGCAAAGGTCCTGTTCCTGATGACGGGTGGTCTGCCTGGACTGTTCGCGTACCGCAGCGCGTTCTGACGGTGCGCGCCCGCAACCAGCAGTCGTTACGCTGATACAGAAGCCGCGCACTTCCTTTACCAGGCTCCGGGCCCGCTACATGACGATCAAGGTTTCCTTGCAACGGTCAACGCTGGCGAAATCGCAGCGTCGATTGCGCTCGTCAAGCGCATTCACCGATGACGGACACAATAAAAGCCACCGATTCCGAATGAAATGGTGGCCCTTCAAGTCCCGACGGGTGATCACGCTGCAAGCGATCTCAGCGCCTGCGTCACTTGCCCGGCCGTTGCATAGCCGGAGCTGAGCTGACCGATCTGGCCGTCGAGTTCGACGAAGAGCGTCGGAAATCCCCTCACGCCCATGCGCTGTGTCAGCGCAAAGTCTGCCTGCGCGGCGTCGATTGCTTCCTCTGACGACCAGACTTTGAAAAACGCTTCTGCGGTGCCCTCAAAACCTTGTGCCGCCAAAGCCTGTGCGCCTACGTCCGCGAGCACCTTGCCATCGGTCGTATCGAGTCCGTCGACGTAGAACGCACGCTGCAACGCACGAAACACTTTCAGCAGGTCGCCGGCAGGTGCAACCATCCGCGCGGCCACCACGGCGCGGCAAACAGGCTCAGTATCGTAGACGAAGTTCTTGCGCGCCATCAGCGCTTCGCGGTTGAATTCCGCCCCGCTCATCTGTTCGACGCGGGCCCAGTGCGTGAGCCGGAACTGCTTTCCGGCGTCGTCCAGTACCGTGGTCGACCCCGCCGCCATGCCGCCGACGACGATCTGCACTTCAAGCTCCGGCATGCTCTCGACGATCGAGGCCATTTCCTTGCTAAAACCATAGCACCACGAGCACATCGGATCACCAACAAATATCAGCTTCATATCCTCTTCCATCTTCATATATTGGACGCGCGACCATCAGGACGCACAACGCTTTGACGCCGCGCGTGTGGACCTCTTATCGCCCGGTTGCTCCACCATCCAGCTCCAGACAAGCACTCGATGAGTGCGACGCCAACCGGCTCGAGTTTCTGGCGACTTAAGCCGCCATCCGGCAACGCGCTTCGGGACTGACTATATGTTCGAACCACACGATCATGAATAGCCCGTGCTGCAATTCACTTTTAACACGGTGTAAGCAGACGGTGGACTGCACAGTGGGTTGACGCGGCGCATGCCTAAAAGAGGAACGTCTGCTTTATGGCGCAAACCGCGCGGCCGTTTGTATCGCAATGTATTCGGATGCCGTCCCGACACAAAACATTGCATACGCACAGCACGCCCGACACAAGCCAGATACGCGCACGCGTTCCAATTGAGTCATGCCAGTTCCGGCTTTTTCTTCCAGTTCCAAGGACCCAGAAATGCTCGCCCGATTCAAGACCATAACTGCCGCAGCCGCGATAGCCGTGATAGCCGCAATGGCGGCGATAGGCGGGATGACCGCCAACAGCGGCGCGGCCACCGCGCTTCCGATCGACAGAAACAGTCCCGCACCGGAATTCGCCGGCATCGAAAGATGGCTCAACAGCGCGCCGCTGACGATGCAACAGCTCCGAGGGAAAGTGGTGCTGGTCGATTTCTGGACCTACTCCTGCATCAACTGCGTCAATACCCTGCCGCATGTCGAGGACTGGCATGAGAAGTACAAAGACCAGGGCCTCGTGGTCGTCGGCGTGCACACGCCGGAGTACCCGTACGAGCGCAAGACCGCCAAGGTCAGCGCGGCCATCCAGCAATATGGCCTGCACTACCCCGTCGCGCAGGACAACGAATATGCGACATGGAACGCATACGGCAACCAGTATTGGCCGGCGCTCTACTTGATCGACAAGAAAGGGCGGATCGTCTATAGCCACTTCGGCGAAGGGAACTATGCGAAGACCGAGGCGGCCATCCGGGAACAGCTGGCGCGATCGGAATAATGACGGCGCACGGGTTTGCGAAGCTTGAAGCCGGGACCTGGACCCAGCTCCTGCATTCAACGTCGGATATTTCTTCTATCCCCATATATATCGCACACGATGCAATCGATTCCGCTTGACATTACCGACTGACTTCTTCACTATTAATCCAACGCGATTCAATCGCATACGATATGAATGCGTATCCACTTATCTTTTAAGGAATCCATCATGAAGACCAAACTCATCGTTGCACTGCTCGTCGCACTGTCCTCTTCCGTCGCTGCTCCCGCGTTCGCCAGTGGCTACGGTCCCGCCCCCTTCTACAAGCCATCGGTTGGCGCACCGGCGTCGCAACGCGGTCAGAGCGCGCAAACCCTCGCCGCCGCACGCGACGAAGCCACCGGCTCACAAGAGGCGTACGGCGGCACACTCGCCGGCCACTCCGAATCAGCGGGCCGTGCCGCCGTGACACCGCTCGACAGCCTCTACGCACGTCACTGAATCGCGCGCATCCTCCCTCACCGGGCCATTTAGCGTCTTCGCCATTGAATGCGTGTCGGAGCGGCATGTGCCGCTAACGGCATCGATCGCAATGCGAATCCTGTCGACCCTGGCCACCTCGCCAAGCCAGTCATTTATAAGCGGCCGCATTCCGTGCGGCACATGGAGATAGACAATGACGACCCTTCTGCATGACGCAACCACCGAACAGCCGCCTGTGACGCGGCTGCGTGTCGACTCCTACACGAATGGACTATTGGGACCCAGCCAGCCGATGCTGGGCCCTCTCGCCGACGGCGGCACGCTGATCGCCGGCACGCCGCCGGGCTGTTGGGGGCCGATGATCACGCCCGCCTTTGAGGGTGGCCACGAAGTGACACAACCGGTCGCGATCGCCGGCGCCGAAATCGGCGACGCTGTCGCGCTCAGGCTTCGGCGCATGCGCGTCACGTCGGCTGCGACGTCCTCTGGCGTCATGAAGTTCGTCGAGGGCCGCTATCACGGCGACCCGTTTGTCGCCAAGTTCTGCCACGCGTGCGGCACCGCGCAGCCCGCGAGCCGCATCGAAGGCATTGGCGAAGAAGCGATTCACTGCGATCACTGCGGCGCCGAGGTCAGCGCATTCCGGTTCAAGCACGGCTATACGATCGTGCTCGATCAGGAAAACCAGGTCAGCCTCACCGTCAACCAGGATGTGGCCGACCGTTTGGCACATCAAGCGTCGGAAATGTCGGCACTCCCCGAGCGCGCGGCCCAGCATTCAATCCTGTCGCTCGCGCGCGCCGATATCCCCGGCGTCGCGGCGCACATGCGGCCGTTCCTCGGCAACATCGGCACGACGCCGGCTCGCGATCTGCCGGACTCGCACAATTGCGCTGATTTCGGCCAGTACCTGGTCGGCGCGCCGCATCGCTATGCGTTGACCCACGAAGCGTTGCATGCCGCCAAGACCGACGGTCACATGGACACCAATTCGGTGCGCGAGGGCTGCATCGTGATTTGTCCGGTCAAGGTTCCCGGCGCTGGGGTGTACCTCGGCGACATGCATGCGCAGCAGGGCAACGGCGAAATCGCCGGGCATGCCACCGACGTGTCCGGCGAAACCGAGCTGACGGTCGAGGTGATCAAGCACCTCACACTCGATGGCCCGATCCTGTTGCAAAACGTCGACGACTTGCCGCCGATGGCGCGTCCGATGAACGCCGCTCAACGGCAAAAGGTCGCTGAACTCGGCGCGCGGTGGGGGCAGCATGAGATCGAGCAGAGTGGTCCGGTCACCTTCATCGGCAGCGGCGTCAACCTCAACGAAGCGACCGAAAACGGCCTGCGGCGGGCCGCCGCTGTCACCGGCCTGGCATACGAAGAAGTGCTCAATCGCGCCACCATCACCGGATCGATCGACATCAGCCGGCTGCCCGGCACCGTCCGCGTGACCTTCCTGTGCCCGCTGGAGATTCTCGATCGCATCGGGATCGGTCATCTGGTACGCGAAAAGTATCAGCTGCCATAAGCGGCGCGATGATGGGTCGACGCGGATCGACGCGCCGCGCTATTGACACGCGACGGCGCGAAAAGGATTGCGTCAATCCGGCCGGTCAGCGCTCACGCCTCGGTTTGCACCGACTGGACGAGATTGTTGCGCAGCGTGACGATCGCCTTCTGCACTTTTGCGAACTCGTCCGGTGCCAGGCCAGTCTCCTTGATGAGGTCCATGTTCAGGCCTTTTTCGCGCAGCCGTCGACCGCTTTTCGTGAGGCTGACCCGCACCTGGCGCTCGTCTTCGGGATCGCGCTGCCTCTCCAGATAACCCATCACCTCGAGCTTCTTCAGGATCGGCGTGAGCGTGTTGGATTCGAGAAACAGTTTCTCGCCCAGGCTGCCGACGGTCTGGTTGTCTTCCTCCCATAGCGCAATGATCGTGATGTATTGCGTATACGTGAGCCCAAGCTCCTCGAGGATCGGCTTGTATGCCTTGCCGAACGCCAGGTTCGCGGAATAGACCGCAAAGCACAGGAAGTCGGAGAGCGGAACGGCCGCGGAGGCCTTGTCGGTAGATTTCATCTGCATCCTCTTTGGCAAAAAGCCAGATGTTTAGCATGAGGACAATTATATATCGGATGCGATTTTATCGGAAGTGTCGAACGTATTGGAAAGCGCAAAACTCCTGAAAAACGACTGGCTTCCGCGCACCGGTCAGCCGGCAGCGGTCCTTCTTGCCGGGCCGAAAAAGAAGTAGCTTGAAGTTTTGCAATCAGCCGTTGGCGTGGCGGTGTCAATCACCATGCCCGGCAATCCCAACCTCTCCGAAGTCTTTTTGTCCTTATCGCTTGGACCTACGGCCAGCTTCCTGCACCCCGGGTTGGCGGGCGGATGGGTATGGAACCAGCCCACCGGGAACAGAGGCGGCCTGTCAGCGGGAAAAACCAGATCTATGTGAGCGCGGGTGCTACAGCCGACGGTGGGGTCGCCAATGGCTGTCGGACCGGCAAACGATGTGTTGGTCCGTTCGTTCCACATCGTTACAAAGCCGCGCTCCCGTCGGTCTTCGCACGTCAGGCCGTACAGACTGCCAGCATCGTCGAACACGTCGAACGCCCACTCAGATACGCTCGGGAATGCCGGCGGCGGTGGAGGGATGTCCTGTCCGTCAGGCGCGCGCTGGACCAGAACAGGCGGGCCGCTGGCTGCGGCCACTCCGTCGTTATCCTGACCGTCCTCGACAAACAGGTCTTCGTCCAGAGAGACGTAGGACGAAGCGGGAGACTGACTGTTCTCGTCTGCGCCGTCGTCTTGCCGCTGAACCATCCGTGCCGATGGACTCGCTGCCAGGGACGCTTCCGCCAGATTGATCACACGCTGCACGTAACCGTTGCCGCACTGCCGCTGCAACTGGACCAGGTAGAGGCCAACGGACGCCGGCGAGCCTGAGAGACCGTTCAGGGCGCGGGCGTCGCGTCGCGCGCTGGACACGGGCTTGCTATTGGCGGACGTCGTCCTGAACGTGTTCGATGACGGAACCGATACCTTGCGGGCCGGCGCGGCGATTTTTGCGGGGGTCGATCCGGTGCCCTTGCGTTCAGACTCAATTGCCGCTAGAAAAGGCATGGCGCTCCCTCACATTCCTTCGCTTCCACGTGTGCTGTCGGCCGATCCCCGGTGCGCTACTTGCCCTTGATGAAATTCTGGAAAAGCTGACGGATTTCAGCCTTCCCTGGCGGTTGGGCAGGAATCCCACATTCTTCTACGAGCAATTGAAATCCGCCGTTGACAACGCAGTTCTCAACGAATAAAGGATCGTCGAACTGCTTGCAATCATTTGAGAACTGCTGGCACAAAAGCTTTTCGACACCGCGTTCGGTCTCGCAAGCTTCACGGGCCTGTGTAAAGAAGGCAGGCCAGTCGATTTTGTCAAAGCACTTTCCAGTACTCGGTGGTTTGGGCGTTGGGCCGGGTTTGGGTTTCGCGCACAGTTCGTCGAGCCTGGTCATCGTACCCGGTCCGACATCCGGAAAGCGCTCGAAGCCAAGGTGATATTTGGCCTTGAACGCCATGACCGCCTGTCCGGTGGCGGCCCCATAGACTCCATCTGCGCCATCGGGGCCGAGATCCTGGCCGTCGCTTTGAAGCGCGGCTTGAACCTTCGCAACCGTGGGTCCCCTTTCGTGCGGACGAAGCCGGTCCTCATCGTTCAGACACGCCTCCAGCTTCGGATCGCCGGCGAACGCCGCACAGTCGAATGCCTTGCGCCCTTTGGCATCGACATGGACGCGTTGAATAACCGTTGCTCCGACGACCGAACGGCCCAGGCGCCGATCGAGGTCGCCGCACGCCCTGTACACGGTTTCGCGAGTATTTGCCGAAACAGCTCGCTGCATGCCTTGGCCGCACTCTTCACATTTTTCCTGCGAAGGGGCGCGCGCGCCACATGCACATCGACGTTGCAAGCGTCGGAAATACGAGTTAAGCCTGACCGCTGGCGTCACACCTCGCGCGAGTCTGCCCGTGCCCTGGCTAGCCACTCGACGCGTTTGCGGTTCGCCTGCATGACGCGACGGACCGATAAACAGCTTGCGCTGACCGTCGTCGCTTTTGCGTTGCAGCACACCCCAGCGCACACGATCGATTGCGCGCTCGGGGTGCGTGCCGCCGTTCGAGCGCTCATCCGCCCTGGCTTCGCGAAACAGCCGGCTGACAAACCGGTTGCCGTACTGCCGCTGCAATTGCAGTACCGGGTGATGGATCGATGTCCACGGCGCATTCGCCGCACGGCTAGCGCTGAAGGCATCTACCGGCTGACGGGAAATAGCAGGCGTTGCCTCGCGGCCAGCCGACAGCCTGGCAATCACGGCGGACCCGACGCTTTCTTTGAGATCGTGATACGGCATACTGCCTCCGACCGGCCGCAGGGCCGCCTCGCCACAGATCACCTAAAGCATAGTACTTTCGATTGCGGGGCGCCGGTCGGTTGCGTGGTCAGCGACTCCCGAGCGCCGCCGCGTATTTGTGCATCCCGCACCACCGACACCACGGCCGCTTGTATAAGGTTCAGCGCTGTCCTATCTTCATTAAGGCAACGCGTTCTGCGGATGCTACGTGACCAGCACTGGGCCCCGCACCCGTACCCCCGAGCTTCAAATTCGCGTTCATGAAATCGTTTATCGAAAGCGCTGTATGGACCACGGTTCCAGGCGCGCCGCGTCAGCGCGATTGCTGGAGCGGCCAGGGTTGGCGCGCGCAGGATATCTCGCTGGTATCGCTCGCGTCGGGTATGTCTTGTTCGGAGAGCGATGATGGCCATGCAAATGAGTGAACATGGGTGCGGCTTGCTGACCCAGTGGGAGGGCTTCGAGACCAAAGCCTACGATGACGGCGTCGGCGTGCTGACGATCGGCGTGGGTCACGCGCTCACGCCAGCCGAAAAAAGTTCGGGCACGGTGAATATCGGCGGAACGGCAGTGCCTTATGCGCAAGGTCTCACGCTCGCTCAGGTGCAGGCCCTGCTCGCGTCCGACCTGCCTGCCTATGAAAATACGCTCAACGATTCGATCGCCGTCGACCTGAATCAGAACCAGTTCGATGCACTCGTATCGTTCTGTTTCAACATCGGCATCGCGGGCTTTCATGGCAGCTCGGCCCTGAAGGACGTCAACAACAGCGCGTTCGATGAGGTACCCGACGACCTGCGCAAATGGAACAAGGCCGGGGGTGTCTTCAACCAGGGACTCGCCAATCGCCGCGAAAACGAGATCAAGCTTTGGCTCGGGCAAATCTAACCATTGCCCGCGCGGCAGACGCAGCACGGCGGCGTAGTCGTGCATCCGTGTGGCTGTTACTGTTGCTGTGCGCTGCCTGCACGGCGCCGGGCGCACCGCCGTCCGCCGGGCCGAGCATGGTGCAGACGCAGCAGAGCGAAGCGGAGCACCTTGCGGATTCTCAGCGCAAGCTTCAGGCACTGCTCGGCGAACTCGACCATTCGCTTCCCGCCCAGCCGGCGCGCGACCTCCATGACACGCAAGCCCAGTGGGATGCACTGGCGCGCCGCGAATGCGCGTGGCAGCGCGGTCTGTCGGGCGGCGGCTCGATGTCGTCGCTGGTCTATGCCACGTGCCTCGACCAGCGCGTTCAGGAGAGAATCAACTGGCTCAAGCTGTTTTTATGCGAGGGCTACGGCAGCACCGGAGAATGTGCCGCTTCGAAGCGCTATTGACGCAGCGCGGGCGCGCCGCGCCGTTCAGGACGACGCGTCGTCGAATTCGCCGTCCGACACCAGTTTTCCCATCTTCTGATACTCCCGCTGCGTGGCCGCGATCAGGTGCGTCATGCGCACGATGTCGCGATCGTCGGCCGCCAGAAATGCCGCGGCGACCGCGATGTTGCGGATATTGCCGCCCGTCAGATCGAAACGGCACGCCAGCTGGCCGAGGTCGATAGCCGGGTCGCGCGGCGTCTGCTCAGGCAGAATGCGCTGCCACATCCGGTAGCGGTCCGCTTCGCCGGGCAGCGCGAAATCCACCGTAAACTGAAGGCGCCGCACAAAAGCCTCGTCCATGTTGCGACGGAAATTCGTCGCGAGGATGGCGACACCCTCGTACTCCTCGATGCGCTGCAGCAGGTAGCCGACTTCGATGTTCGCGTAGCGGTCATGCGAGTCCTTCACTTCGCTGCGCCGGCCGAACAGCGCGTCGGCCTCGTCGAAGAACAGCACCGCGTTGGCCGTTTCCGCTTCGTCGAAAATTCGGGCGAGGTTCTTTTCGGTCTCGCCGATGAACTTGCTGATCACCGACGACAGATCGATCTTGTACAGATCGAGGCCGAGTTCCCCTGCGATGATTTCAGCGGCCATCGTCTTGCCGGTGCCGGACGGTCCCGCGAACAGCGCCATCAGCCCCTTGCTCGAGATGAGCTTGCGCTCGAAGCCCCACTCGCTGAAAACCTGGTGGCGGTATTTCATGTGATTGCAGATCTCACGCAACTGGAGCAGACGGGCCGGCGGCAGCACGATGTCGTCCCATCCCACGCGCGGCGTGATCTTGCGCGCGAGCGTCGACAGCATGCGGTTCGAATGGAACCGGCACGCGTCGTAGAGATCCTGTACCGAGATGCCTGCCTCAGCGGGATTGCGCCAGCTTGCGAGACTGGCCGCGGTGTCCATCGATTCGCGAATCTGCCGCGGCGTAAACTTGAAGCGTGCTGCGACACCCGACAGGTCGATCGCATCGATCGCATCGATCGCCAGCACCTGGCCGTCGACTGCCCTGCGCCACAGTTCCAGACGCTGGGCGGCGGAAAGCGGCGCGAGCGTCACGTTGACGTGCCGCACGTCAGGGAAGGCGCTCGACGGCAGCGGTGAAGTTTCGCTCGCAACGAACGCGAGCGCAGGCCCGCGACCGATCATGCGCAGCAACGTCGCCAGCAGCGGCCGCTGCTCCGGTGGCGACAGCGTATCGAATCCGTCCCAGTACAACGCTGCGCCCGCGAGGCGCGCTTCCCGGTCGATCGATGCGAGAGAGGCCGCGAAATCCGCTGCCGCCAGTAGCCGCTCGAGGTCGACCTCGATCAACGGCACGCAGCGCCCGGCGCACAACGCTCGCGCGATCGTGCGCCGTCCCGAGCCGCGGCGGCCCTGTAAATGCACGACGACGCGCCGCGTGCTGGACGGCGCGTGAGCGAGCCCCTGCAGACCGCGCTTCACGCTGTCGTCGACGACCAGCGCATCGAGCGGCGGTCCCGGCTCCGCGTGGCACATATACGGCGCGACCGTCTCGTCGGCCGCGTCGGACCCGAGCAGGAACGACACGACGCGGTCATCCAGTTTCAGAAACCGGCCGATCAGGAGCGGCATCGGCCGCGACGGATCGTCGAAGAGCGACACCAGCCGGTAGCGCAGCAGCGGTGCGTCCGCTTCGAAGCGCGTGCGCGCGGCGAACCGTTTGAGCGGGTCCGCTTCCAGCAGGTTAAGCACGAGATCGATGCCAGGCCGTGTCTTCGTGACATCGTCCTGCAAATACGCGTAAAGCCTTTCGTAACGCGTATCGAGGCCAGCCGCAATGCAGACCAGCAACACGCCGACATCGAAATCGCTCAGGTCCAGCAGCAAGCGCAGGCGCTCCAGCCGCAAGTCGATGCCGGCGTCGAGACTCAACCGGCGACGAGCGTCGAGTTGCTTGCGCAGCGCGGCGAGTTGCGCGCCGCGCGCGTCATTGTGCGCCGCGCTGTAAGTCAGCCAGGAAGGCATGCCGAGCGGAGCGGCGAGTAGCGCATCCACGTGCTGCTCGGACAGATAGAGACCGCGGAACGGGTCGTCCTCGGCCTGCTCGGCCCGCACGCGCGCGACGAGCGCGCGAATCAGCACATCCACCCACTCGATTTCGGCAAGCAGATGCTCGAGCGAGTTCTCAAATGCGTGCATGGCTGTCTGCTCAGGACGCCGGCATCGATGCCTGCAGCGCGCGCGGATCGCAGGTCACCTGGATGGCGACGAGTGACACGCGGGCGTACCCTTCGCAGCGTATTTCCAGCGCAAGCGTAGAGGTTTCCGTGTGCAGTTCGCCCCTGTCTATCTGCCAGGTGTTATCGAACGAGCCGCCTTTCAGATCGACCTTCAGCAGATTGCGCAGGACATGCTTGCGCTTCTCCGGGTCCCAGCCGCCGATCATCAGTTCGATCTGCATGCGGGCATCGTTTTCCTCGCCCGCGATACGCAGGCGCAGTACGCGCGTCACGCCAGGTGGCAACGCGATCGCCATGCTGCCCGCCGCGCCGCGCGTATTGGCCCGCCCGTCATAGTCGCGGTGCGCGCGCGCTTCGGTGGGGCCAACCCGAAACGGCGGCGGCGGTTCTTCGTCTCCCTCCCGCGGAATGGGCATCGGCCGGAACGGCATTCTGAGCCAGCCGACGCGCAAATGCTCATCGAGTGCCGCAGCCGTCACGGAACCCGGCTCCAGTGGCGTTCTCAGCAGGCGCCGGTTCGCGAGGCCGATCGCGTGGTGATCGACGACGTGCCCTCTCTCATTCAATTGCACGGTGGCGAGCACGACCGCGGCCTCGGCCACACCAACGGAAGCCGACAGCACGCCATAACAGTTGCGCACGCGCTGCCCCGCTTCATCAGCCGGCTCGGCCGCGCCCTCCTCCGCATAGACGAGGCTGATCGCCACCAGTGATTGTGCTGCGATCGCCGCGAGACTCAATCTTTCTTCATGCAGCAGTTCGATTTCATGGCCGTGTCCGTCGACTGCGAGGCCCGGGCTCACCGCGATCGTCGTTTCGTCGATGCGCACCACGTCGAGCCCGCGCACGACGCCCCAGCCATGCATATTGAGCGCATGGCGATAGCGCGCGTGTGAATGGTAGCGTTGCTCGGCGATAAAGTCGTCTTCGAGCAGCAACTGGCCGCGGAAGTACCCCGGCTTCTTATGGAGTAGCTGTTTCTTTTGCATTTGTTGTGCCTCTTCTCAACACGAGGTCGTACACGGTGTGTGCCGGCTTCGCGAAGTCCACCACGGCGCGCACGCGCTGTTCAAGCGACTGCCAGGGCTCGTGCTGCAACTCGCTGGAAGCGCTGCCTGGCGCGATCTCGATCCTGAAACAATACGGCGCTTCGCGGATCAGCACCGAATCCTGACCGAGCCGCGCGAGTCCGATCGTGAATCCGTGCACGGGGTTTTCGTCGATGCGGATTTCGTCGATGCCGTCGAAACAGAGCTTTAGCAACTCGATCAGATAGCGGCGCGTGCCACGGCGGCCGTGCAGAACAACCATGCCGCCAATGATCGTTCGCAGACGGTCGCCCGAAAACAGCCGGTACGGTTCGAACGCGACCCACTGCGCAAGCCACGGCAAGAAGCGGTCGGGCGTGCGCGCCTGCGGATGGCCGGGTAAGCCGGCTCCTAGCGGCGCGAACAGCGCGGGAAGCGCATCGATCTGCTGCGCGATTGCCGGCGCTTTCGGATCGTCGCTTTCGAGCAGGATCGCTTCGAACGCGCCGAGCAGCGCGCACAACTGCCCCGATTCGTCCGCTGCGCGATAGATCGCGGGCAGGCTGTTCAGCAAACGGGTGCCGCGCTCCTCATCCATCGCGGCCTCCCCGACGGGCGGCTTCATCGAACTTCGCGGCAGCGATCGGCTCGACGCCGTCGTGCGCGATCGCAAGCCGCAGCAGTTCCCACGGCTTGAGTCTGACCGACGCCAGCACACCTTCGCTGTCGCGCACGAGCCGCTCTTCGTCCAGCGCTACGCCGCCGATCCGCGTGTCCACCCCGAGCGTCGAGCGCCGGCCCACCTGCACGCCAACACTTGCGTCCACGTGCATCGCCGCGTGGCGCATCGTGCTCAACTGCAGCACGGTGACGTCTTCGACATAGTCGACGCCCGGCACGTCGTCGATGATGCGCGCGACCTCGGCGAGATGGAGCGTGGCGCCGAACAGGGACTCCATGTCGGGCGGTGCGCCGCCCGTTTCGAAGCGTTCCTGCAGCGCGGCGCCGATCTGCTGCGTGGTGGCCTGCAATGAAACGCCAGGACGCAGCGCCACGCGAAAGCCGATCCCGATGTACAGGTAGTCCGGCGAAATGACATGCAGCCGTGTCGTCAGCAGGCACTTCGGCAGCAGGTAGCGCCGCACTCTCGCCCGCAATTTCGCAGCGTCGTCCGCGGAGATTTCGTCAAGCGCGGCGATCACCACGCTGACGTGCCCGGGGCTTTGCAGATCGACCCCGCGCCGCCCGCCGCCGCTCAAATTCGCGTTCATCACGCAGTGCGTGGCGTAGCGCTGTCCGGGCGGCGCCTGACGCTGCGCGGCGGCCAGTGCGAGCTGCTCGAAATCGCCGGCCGTGACCGCGCACTGCACGTGAGCGAGCTCGCTCACGGCGGCGTTGATCGAGCGCTGCAATTCATCCGCGTCCGCTATGTCGAGCCGCACCCAGTCCTGCCATGCAGCACCTCTGAGCAGGCGCAGAAACTGCAGCTTCGCTGCGGGCGTAATGCGCCCGGTCCGATACAGAAGGATGTCCGACAGGTACGCCAGCAGTTCGATCAGCGTGACGCCTGGATCGGACGGATTGTGGTCGGTCCACTGCGGCGCATGGACGGGCAGCAGCGCGATGCCCTCGCGGACCAGGTCTTCGAAATCGCGTTCGCCGGTGACGGAGTTCGTCATGATCGTCACTCCGCGCGCAGCGCGTGGCGACCGGCAGCCACGAGCGGGCGCGCCGCGCCGGGCGCATCGGCGAACGCCGTCTCGAACAGGAGCCGCAACGATTGCACATGGTCCAGCCCGTCTACGCCGTCGAGTACCTGATGAAAATCCGACGCATGCGGACGCTCACCGGCTTTCCAGCCGCGCCCGTCACTGCCCCCCGTGAGCGGATGCAGGAAAGTGTCGAGGCGCTGCTCGCAAAGCGCGACGACGCGCGTCGCGAGTGCGTCCGGCCGGAGCGCCAGTACCGCGCTCACGCCGACGAGCAGATAGCTGGGGCCGAACAGCACCAGTTCAGCGCCGGGCGAACGGCACGCATCGAGATATTGCCTGACGGTGCGCAGCAGCGTCGCGGATGGCTGCGGCCTGGGCACTGCGCTGCGCGGCACGATCGACACGCCGACGATACCGGGCGGCAACGGCGCCGCCAGCGTACCGGCTTTCAGTTCACCGGCGGCGAACGCATCGGCGCGCGCCACTTCGGGCGACGCGCGTTGCGCGAGCACCGCGTAGTCGTCGACGCACACGGCGCGGTCTCGATGCCTGAGCCACGCGAGCGCCGACTGCCGCGCCGACGACTCATCCTGCGCGTCCTGGCCGCCGCTTGCCGCATCGACGTTGGTCGCCGATTCGATATAAGGGATCGTTGTACGCAACTGCTTGACCGTGAGCGCGGGACAATTGCCGCGTGCGCCCCCGCCGGAGGCGTAGCTTATCCGCAGGTTGTTGCCGCCCGCCGGCGGAATACGCCCGCGCCGGCCGTCACCGAAATGCACGCTCGACGCGAGCCGGTCGACGACGTAATGCGGTGACGCCGGTGTCGATGCGTCGAAGTCGTCGACGCAGATCCAGCGCACCCATTCCTGATCCGGCAACGCGGGACCTTCCCGCACATCGACTTCGACCGCGCCGATGAAGGGACTGCGTGCCGCATGAAACGCCTGCGCGGGGCGGCCGTTGCTCGAGCCGAGCAGTTCGTGCTCGAGACGGAGCGTCTGTACGGCCGGCACGGCATTCAGCACGACACGGCCAATTGCGCCAACACGCGGCGCCGACCCGTTGCCCCCGCCCGGCAAAAGTCGCAGCCACCATAGCGAACGATCGCTCTCTGCGATCGCGGTGTCCCATGTCGCGACGTCATCGCCCGTGCTGACCGCGATGAAACCCGAATGCCGCAACCCGTCCGTTTCATCGACGGCCGTACAGTCATGCCAGCCCGTAGTGCCGCGCGCTTGCCAGCGCAACGGCGCCGCGCGCTGACCGGTCTCGCGGCAAACGGGCGGCCCGTCGTCCGGCCTCACCCTCACGTAGAAATGCAGCGTGCACCCCGCAACGTCGTCACGTGCCGCCTGCAAGCCGAGATACAGCGCCGCGCCTTGCACATCGAACGGTGGAAACGGACAGAACGGCGCGAGCCGCGCGTCCGCTCCCCGGCTCACTACCGCCTGTTCGAAGCTGTTGTCGAGAATCACATGTTCCGGTTCGAGTGGCCCGCGCGTGATCGACATGTCGACTGCGATGCTCGCAATCGAAGGCGCGCTGACGGGCGGCAGCACCGCGGCGTCCGGGACCGTGCGGGCAGCGCCATAGCTACCGGAGACAAGGCGCGCCCGCAACCATCCGCTCGTCACGTTGCCGAGCGTGGCCGGCGACGCGTCCGCCGGCACCGTGAACGAAAGCGTGCCGCTCACCGTGAGCGCCTCGGTGCGATCGTCGACAGCTAACCCGACCCAGCCTGCCGCCGTATGAATGTCCCAGCGCACGCGCGGGTCGCCGTCGCGGCTCACCGGCGGCAGCGGCGTGGCGGCAGGGTCGCCGTCGGCGGGATTGGTCAATGCGATGCGCAACTCGATCGTCGCGCCGGCCACCATGAACTGCTTCGATGCCACATAGAACACATCGCCGAAGCGCGGCCGTTCACCGAACGGATAGCAGTCGCGCGTCACGTCGAGCGGTATGCGCCCATACATTGCGGCTTGCGGTGGAAGCGCGGCCGTTGCGTGACGGGTGGTCACGCGCAATTGACGGATCGGCGCGCAAGGCACCGCTTCCTCCGCGTCGCCGTCTCCGGGCGGCAGAGGCGTCGGGCGCATGCGCGCGCTCAGCCAGAAGCTTTCCGCGCCACGCACGACAGCCTTCGGCCAGTCCGGCAGCGCGCCAAATTCGACCGTGCCGCTGACCGTCAGATTCGCCGTCGTATCGCGCTGCGGCGTCAGCGGCACGAAGCCGGTTGGCGCTGTGATGCCCCATTCGATCGCCGTGCCGGGACGCGGGTTCTGCGTTGCGTCGATCGCGACATTCACCTGCAATCCCACGAGGCAGGCGTGATCGCCGAACGCCAGTGCGCCGATATGCACTGTGCCGATCAACGGGGCAGCCGTTGAGAACAGATCCGCATCGACGGCAGGCGTGTCCGACAGGATGACAGCTGCGTTGGCAACCGCGGCGCGCCGGAAATCGACGGCCATCGCGCGCACCGGCTCCGCGCGCAATACCTGCAGGTCGCGGGTGGTCTGGAACACCACGGGCCCGGCGCTGCCCTGCGCCGCGGCAGCGACCTCGGTATAGCGCGGTACAACGGGACCTTCCTGCGCAGCCGGTGTGCGCGTCGCCTTGAACGACAGCGGGACGACGGCCGGCACCGGCGGCACGCGCCCGGCGCGCAGCAACGACACAAAGGCAGCGAGATGCGCGTCCGGCGCGCGGTTCAGGCTCACGGTCAGGACGCGGCAATAGTGGGCGAGCACCGCTTCGAGCGCATGCCGGAGCGGATCGGCACTTCCTGCACCGCGCGCGAGCGAACGGTCCACCACCTCGGCGACCTGCGCTGCCGTCCAGTCCTTTGTGCTCAGCACCGGCACGTTGTCGGGATTCATACGATCGGCCTGTCAAGGTAGAACGGATACACGAGGTTGAAACGGCCGTCCGTGAGCCGTACCCGATAATCCAGATCGATCAGCAACTGTTCGCCATGCTCGCCTCCGCTCGACGCGTCCACGCGCAGCACGTCGATGCGCGGTTCCCACTCACGCAACGCCTCGCGCACGTGGAACGCCGCCATGCCGCGCGTCGCACTATTGTTGACGGCAAACACCAGTTCGTGGAGCCCGCAACCAAACGTCGGTCGCATCACACGTTCGCCTCTGGCCGTGGATAGGATGATCACAACCGACTGCCGCACGCTCTCTTCATAGCGCGCAAGCGCAAAACGCGGCCCGCCGGTGCCGTCGTCGACCAGTTCGACCGGAAAACCCCATCCGACTCCAAGTACCTCTGCGGGCATGGCCGCTTCTCCTGCGCGTTCACCGGCCCGCAGCGCCTGCCGCCGCTGACGCCCGGACGCGCGCGCATCAGTTAAGGTTGATCAGCGCAGCCTTCAGGTTCATCTGCGCGGTGGCTGTCACGTCGACGGTCTCTGCCGCCTTGATCTGAACACCTGCCTTCGAATCGATCTCGACGCCGACGGCTTCGATGGTCAGCTTCCCGGTCTGCGAACGAATCGCAATGTCGCCCTGCGCTTCGATCGAAATTGTGTTGCCGGACGCCTGAATCACGATCCGGTTATGACCGGTCTTGTCGATGATCTCGATGCTTTCCTGACCCGAGCGGTCGCACAGGCGCACGACATGACCGCTGCGCGACTTGATGCTGCGATTGTCGTTGTTGCCGTCCGCGTTCGACTCGTGCGCCACGTCCTTGCCGTTCCATACGGAACCGATCACGAAGGGATGCTCGACGCTACCGTGCTCGAACGCGACCAGCACTTCATCGTCGACCTCAGGCAGGAAATAAGCGCCGCGGCCGTTGCCCGCCATCATCGTCGCGACGCGTGCCCAGTTGCTCTCGTCGTCCTGGTTGAGCCACGGGAAGCGGACCTTGACGCGGTGCATGCCGTCCGGATCGCGATTGCTGGTGACAACGCCGACCACCACGCCGTAGTACCGCCCATCCGTATCCGGGCGCGCGAGCAGGCCGCGCAGCAGATCGTCGTGCATCATGTCGCATTCCTCCTCGCCGCGAAGCGGGTCCGATAGCCGTTGCGTATCGAGAACCGCTGTTCGGTCGCCGTCACATAGTAAAGACCGCTAAAGCGCGCGCCGAGCCCTTCGATCTTGACCACGATGCCGGCACGCAGGTGCGGCTCGCCGATGCACACGCCGTCCGCGCGGATATAGCCGAGCGCCATTTCCGCGAAGCGCTGCTTTGCGACCAGGTCAGCTTCCTCCTGGCTTTGCACGGGTGCGCGCACCATCATGCTGCCGGTGCGGCCGAACACGCGCTGAACGCTCGCCGGGCCCGACGCCTGGCCGCTCATCAACGAGGGCTCGTCGCCGACGCCCGAGCGTGACACGATCTCGCGTTTGTCCTTCGGGCTCCAGCCGCGCACCACGAGCTCCTGCGCCTGGCCCATCGTCGACATGCGAGGGCGAAATTCGAGCAGCTCGATTTCGCGCCTGAGCGTGAGCGTTGCGCTGTCCTTGACCTTGCGCGGCCGGTAGATCAGCGAATGGCCGTCCACCACCACTTCGTGGTCGATGCGTTGCGCGCGGCCCAGCAGGAATTCCAGGTCGGTCTGACTGTGCTGCAGCACATACGGCAGCACGACCCGGGTGTCTTCGATTTCGGGCTTGAGTCCCGCGCCGCCCGCGAGCTGATTCGCTATATCGCTGTCCTTCACGTTGGTGTACGAGCGCGTCTTGCGCTCACGCATCAGCCGATGCCGGCGGTCGTAGCCGCGCACCGTCAGTGTGGGAGGGCTGTCTTCCAGGAACGCAGGTTCGAGCCCTGTAATCTCGCCGCTAAAAAGAATGCGCCGGTTGTCGCGGTAACCGAGTTCAATCTCGACCGGATTGCCTTCGCGAAAGAGGTCGTCGTCGATCCATTTGACCTTCATGTCCACGGTGTCCATGCAGGTCAGCGAAAACGTGAACATGCCCATCGCGTCGACGTCGTCGAGCACGTTGATCGAAATCAGATCGGCCGCGGCGGCAAGCGGGAGCGCCGCGCCGTTCACCTTCAGCGCGTACTCCGGCGCCAGCGTGTCGAAATCGCTGCGTGCGTTCATCGTGTGCCCGCCTTCGCCGAGACGCGCAGTGCAGGCAGCAGCAGCGTCATGCCGGGCCGCAACGCGAGCGGGTCGTCGATACCATTCGCGTCTGCGATGTAGCGCCAGTTGCGCGGATCGCGATACTCCGCGGCGGCGATGCTCGCCAGCGTCTGCCCGCGCCTGACTGTCCAGGTCTTGACCACGTCCGAGGACATCAGCTTCTGCTTCTGCAGGTCGCTCTCGTTGCTGCGCCATTGGGTGAACGTGCATTTCGCGGTCGCGCGCACGGGCTTGCCGTCGTCCATAAACATCGTGTACTGCTGGTCCAGCTGCTGCAACACCCCCTGGAAGAAGATGCCCTGGCTGCCCCACTTGAGCCGGCAGACGGGCGGCCGGTGCTTGTCGCCGCGCACGGTCGTCAGTGCGAGCAGCTTGCTCATGTACGCGGTGAACACACTGTCCTTACGGTCGGCGCTCCTGTCGTTGTCGTAAGTGTCGAAAAACAGTTCGACGCTGAGCGTGGCCGGCTGGCCGCTCGTGTACTGCAGCTCAGGGCTGTCGTGCTTCGTCGCCGGCTGCGTCTGCCACTGCACCTGGCGGGTGATGCCGAGGCTCTTCGGATTGAACAGCGCGACGATCTGGAAGTTTTCGTCGTTTTCGCTGAATTGCATGTTCTCGCCGGGCAGCTCGATGAGGATCACCAGCTTGTTCAGGGCCATGGTGCGTATCCTCGCCGTTCGCGCTCGTATAGGAGCTTGTCCTGAATGATCTGCCATGCGCGCTCGGCCAGTTCATTCACGTCGTCCTTGCCTGCCTGCGCGTGTGGCGCGTTCGACATGGCGCCCGGCGTAGCGGCGTGCGGGCCCGGCAATGGAGAAGCTGCCTGCGGGGTCTGGATCGCGGCGGGCACGACACCGTATGTCTCGGCAACCCGGTCAATCGCGGTGGACGTCGCAGTTCCGCCGCCCGGCATGCCTGCATCGAGCCCGACGCGCTGACTCAATGGACCTTCGTGGCGCGCGTAATACGCCGGCTGCCCCTGGGCGGCGCCCGCCGTAACGACCGCCCGTGCCGCCCACAGCGCGCCCGGTGCGAATACACGCAGCAGTTCGGGCATGCGTGCGCCGGGGTACTGCGCGGCTGGGCGCGGCGCGGCCGATGTGACAGGTAGCGTGGTCAGCGCCGGATCGTGCCGTTGAGGATTGAACAACGGGCCGGGCTCGAAAGGACGGTCGACGCGCACCGGCGCGGTTACGGTTTCGCCGGACTCCTGGATGGCCGCTCGGGCAAGCACGCTCAATTGCGGTGGCGTTGGGGCAGCGCTGACATGGGCTTGAGTGCCGGTTGCGGCCGTGACCGTGAGTTCTCCGGCCGGTGGTGGCTTCGTCGCGCCAGTGTTGTCACCGGCCGGGCCGAGGGATGGCAGATCGTGGCGCGCATGCGTGGCCGTTGCCAACGGCTGCGCGAGACGGGCGCGTAACGTGGCACCGGACGCTCGCGTCACGGCGGACACGGGCGCTGCGCGCTCCCCGGTTGGGGCAGCCGCGGGCGGCATCGGCATCGGCATCGGCATCGGCATCGGCATCGGCATCGGCATCGGCATCGGCAGCAGATCGTCGGTGGATTCGTGCGCCGTAACCGCAGACGCAGACAGCGCATCCCGTGATTCAGACCGGGTGATGTCTCGTGGATGCGAAGAAGCAATTCGTGTGTCAGCAATGATGGGCGCGCTTGCGGCTGCGGCGCCGAGCGGCCTGTCCGGGCGCTCCGTGTTTCGCCTCCCGTCGCGGTCCAAAGCAGCGCCATGACCGCCACCGCCGATGCTCACCGCAGCCTCGCCGCGCACATCCCCCGCTATTCGCGCGCTGCGCAGCAACCGCACGACCGAGTGCGCATTCGCGTCGGTCACGCGGACGATGGTGCGGTCGATCTCCGGTTCATGCGCCGCCAGACGGGACGTGACGGGCAGACCATCCGAACGGGCTCCTGCCCCGGCATCGGTGTGCATCGCGACGTCTGGCGTCGCCGGGTCATTCGAATCGACCGCTGTGCCCGCCTGCACGGCCGGCACGTCGGGCGCGCGCTCACTGACGGCCCCGGTGTTTTCGAACGGCCGCGCGCCGCCGGATCTCGTCTGCGTGGCCGAGCCGGCCGTCTCGCCATGCGAACGGGCCTGCGCCACCACGGCGCC
This sequence comes from Paraburkholderia sp. GAS334, assembly GCF_050436625.1. Taxonomy (NCBI): domain Bacteria; kingdom Pseudomonadati; phylum Pseudomonadota; class Betaproteobacteria; order Burkholderiales; family Burkholderiaceae; genus Paraburkholderia; species Paraburkholderia sp. GAS334. Next base: position 260,938 of record NZ_JBNDMO010000008.1, read on the forward strand.
GGCCGCAGCGCGATGGCTGGCCTGTGCGTGCGTCGACAGCAGCCGCTGCGCGGGCGTTGTAGTCCGCGAAGTCGCACTAGCGGTGACGGTGGTCGAGGCCGCAGCCGCAGCCGCAGCCGGATAGTCAGGCGAATGGGCGATCACTGTTGCCAGCGGCCGCGGCATTGGCGATGCGGTTGCGTCCAGGCCGGCTCGTTGCCTCACGCCGTGAGAAGAGACCGCATACGTGTGTGCCGGAGCGATGTCCTGCGTTTTCGCTGGCTTTGTGCCGGCTCGCTGGCTCTCTCCGAGGTCGATCGCTGCCGGCAGCGCGCTCATCGGCTTGCGCATTGCAACAGAGTGAAGCGCGTCGGGCCACCACCGAGGTCGTGGCCCACCTGCGTCCGGGGCGTCCGACGTGATCATCGCACCCGCAATCAAGGCTGCGACATTCTGAGTGTCTTTCGGGCCTGCAATCGAACGACGCGCAAGTTCCGACGCACCAGAATGCGTGTCGCTTTGCGAGGGCGCTGAATCGCGGGTGCTGAAGGCTCCCGCTGACGCTACACCCCGCACCACGGCGCGACGATGTGAAGCGATCTGCCGTGCCAGGGGCGAGCGCGCGTCGCTCGAAGCGCTCGCCATCGCCGGCCATGTGCGAGCGACAGGTGTTGCTACGTCCGCTCGAATGGTCGGCGCGGCTGCCGCATGGGTCACGACTGGAGGCGCGGGCGTGCCGCCGCCTGGCGAATCAATGTGCGCGATGCGCGCCGCTTTCGCGTCTCGCGCATCCTCAAGCGGAACGTTCATCGCACGTTGAATGGACGCGGCATTGTCGTGCGCCGAAGCGCCGGATGCCGGAGCGACAGACGTGGAATGATCAGGCGAGGCCGCGGAAGACGCGAACGCGAAAGACGCGTCAGTACCGCCTGGATCGCGCTGCGGTTCAGCCGTGCCGGCCGGCACGCCCGGATCGCGCTCCGTTTCGCGCGGACTGACCGTGGCACGCTGAACCACATGGGTTCGAGGCAACGGTTGCGCGGGCTGCGCGGCGAAGTCGGGCGCAGACGGATCGAAATGAACGCGCTGTCCGGTCACGACGGGTCGCGCGTCGTCCGGGCCGCCCGCCGCGCTACCGCCCGCGATGCGGCGCGCAGCGGCGGCGACGAAGTCCGCATGCCGCTCGTAGACCGACGTGCCGATGTCGCTGCTCCAACCGGTACGCAAGCCCGCATTGAGCGCGGTATGGGTGTGACGTCGCCAGAGCGAATCGCCGAGCGCGCCACTCAGCCTGTCGCTGCGCGGGGGCTGCGCCGCCCGCGAATCCGGGCCGCCCGGGTTCACGGTAGCACTCCCCGATGCACCAGCTCGACCGATTCGAACGCAACCGCAGAATTGGCCGCATGCAGGTCGGGGCCCGTCCACTTGACCGGGCACGCGGCATGGAAAGTCCAGCGACGGTTTTTCTTGTGCGTCGGGTCGTTAAGAACGACGGTCACGTCCCGCCGCTCGATCTCCCCTTGCATCACTTTCAGATACCACGACCACAGGTAGTACGAGTCTCCGAGCCCGCGCTTGAGCACGAGCCGCGACGAATATTTCGCCGGCCCCGCGATCTGATGTTCGAAGCGGTTCTCTCCGCCTTCACGCAACGTTTCGACCTCGACTTCGACAGCCAGCCCCGACACCTCGCTAAAGCCCGCGACCACACCATGGTCCCCGCTTCCGGCATCCTTGATCTCAATCGAGTACACGAAAGCGGCGAACGGATACTCTGCGCTGGTTGCCCCGGCCATCTGCTACTCCCTCGTGTCTGTCTGCGCGTCATTGATTCGTCGATTGATCCTCGCAACCTCTTCGACCCAGCGATGCCGTTCGAGGTGATCGAGCGTCATCAATTGCGAGCGCGGCCAGTGAAAGTGATATGCGACATAGGCTACCTCCTCGAACAGCTGGTCGAGGGGGTAGCCTATGGCTCCCCCGCCTCTTCGACCTCGACTTCGAACTTCGTTTCGCAATGCGGGCACTTGACCTGCACCCTGTTGTGGCCGTTCAGGTTAATGCGCCGGTACAGTTCTTCCAGGTGCGCGAAGTCCGCGGCGAACATGTCCTCGATCACGCGCGGATTGACCTGCGGCAGATCGCCGAGACGCGTCACCACCCGCGAAAGCAGAATGATCGCCAGATAGCCTGGATTGGACTGCACGCGCGGATCCTTCATCGGCGCAATTTCGTCGTTCGCCGTAGCGAGCCGCATCACGCCTTCGCGGTGAAGCGTGCCTTGCGCGTCGACATAGCCGTGCGGCAGCGTGAAGCTGTATTCGGTCGTGAGAGTCATTTCGTCCGGTCCAGACCTTCGTGCACCAGTTCGAGCGTGTCGATCGCCACTTCATTGGCGGTGGCATTGAACGTGGGGCCGGTCCATTTGGTCGGCCACGCGTCCACGAAATCCCATTGCGCGACATCATTGCCTTCGTCATCCATCAGGATGATCGACCCGTTCTTGCGGCAATCCTTGATCTTGCCGTCCATCACCTGCTTGCGCCATTTCCACAGGTCCTGGTCGTCGGTAATGCCGCGCTTTAGCGTGATGTTCGAAAACTTCTTCAGGCCTGGGAGCTTGTGCGTCGTCAGCGTCTTGTCATCGCCCTCGCGATAGTCGATCGGGTCGGTAGATGCGTCGAGACCCGACACCTCGCGAAAGCCCGCGCGCTGAATGCCGCCGATCGACACCCTGAACTTGAACCCGCGAAACGGATCGCTGCGCTTGCCAGTTGCCATGATTGTTTCTCCTCGTTTACCAGGCTGTCGGTACGGTGAAGTTCACGCCGCTCGCACTCTGCGTGACTCTGACAATGACGAATTCGCTCGGCGCCGCGGGCGCCACGCCGACTTCCGCCACAACCACACCACTGTCACGGCTGAATTGAGCGTTGGTTTCGGCGTCGCACTTCACGAAGTAGGCTTCGGCCGCGCTGCTCCCTTTAAGCGCGCCCCGGCGAAACAGATCGCTGCAGTATCGTTCGAGGCGCTCTTCGATCGATGCCCATAGCGACGCGCCGTTCGGTTCGAATACCAGATCGCGCATGTCATATTCGAGCCAGCGTTTCAAGGCCAGCATGACCCGCGTCACGTTGACATACATCCACGCCGGGCGGTCGCTCAGGGTCCGCGCGCCCCATACGCGGATGCCCCAGCCGCGCATTTCGCGCAGGCAATTGACACCGGCTTCGTTGAGGGCCGCCTCGTCGCGGTTGGCGACCGCGAAGCCAAGATCGAGCACGCCTTCCAGCAGTTCGTTCGCCGGCGGCTTGTGCACGCCCACCCGGCGGTCGCTGCGCGCATACACGCCCGCGACATGTCCGCACGGCGGCACGAGCACGAAGTCGAGTGGCGCGCCCTTCGTCGGCCGATGCGCGCTCACGCGTATCCACGGAAAGTAGATCGCGCCGTATTCGGGCGGCAGTGCCTGCCACTGATTGATGGCGCCCAGCACCGCCGCATCGGCGCGCTGGTCTGCTGCGTCGTTCAGGCCGCCTTCAAGCGCATCGAGAATCGCGAAGCGGTCGCCCTTGCGTGCGCAATAGTCGACGATGCGAGCCTGAAGATCGAACACGCGCGCGGGCGATCCGGCGATCACAGGCGTCATGATGTCCGGCGCGCAAACAAGATCGATGTCGTCGAATTCCTCGAGGATGCCGCCAGCTTCGAACGGTGTGCCGATCGCGTTGGCGAGCGCGTCGGCATACGGCGTGTCCGCTGCGTAGCCAGCCGGCTCTTCGGGATCGAAAGGCAGTGGCATGACGTAGCACAGCCGGCCGCCGTTTTCGAAGAAGCCGCGCACCGAGCAGGCGAGGAGGCTGCTCACGCCTTCTCCGCGAAAGGCTTGATCGAATTGTTGCCAGCGTGTGAAGCGGTGTAGCGGCGGCGCGTCGACGTGGACACTGCCCGCGCCTGTCAAGCCCGCGAAAAGCGGCACGCCGCTCTGAACCGTCGACTGCGCGGTGCCCTCGCCTGCATACCAGTCGAAATAGAGACCGGGCGTCCGGCGGGCGCCCGGTTTGCTGGTCGGCGACGTGCGCGCACGCATCGCTTGCTCCGCTCAGGTCCGGATGGGACCTGTGGCCTGGGTAATACGGAAGACCACGAACTCGGCGGGCCGCACGATCGCGACACCGATTTCCGTAATCACGAGGCCCTGATCGCGCACTTCGGGCGGATTGAGCTCGGCGTCGCATTTCACGTAGAACGCCTCTTGCGGCGTGGCGCCGAACAACGCGCCGCTGCGCCACACGTTGGTCAGGAACGCCGACACGTTCAGACGGATCTTGGCCCACAACGCTTCGTCATTGGGTTCGAAGACGATCCATTGTGTCCCTTCCTCAATCGACTTCTGCAAAAACAGGAACAGACGCCGCACACTGATGTATTTCCATTCGCTGTTGCGGTCACCGCCGATCGTGCGCGCGCCCCACACGGTCACCGCGCCGTTCATGATCCGGATCGCGTTGACGCCCTGCGGATTGAGCATCTCCTGGATCGGCTTGCTGACGTAGTACTTGACCTCGATCGCACCGCGCACCACGCAGTTCGCCGGCGCCTTGTGCACGCCGCGCTCGGTGTCGGTGCGCGCATAGATGCCCGCGACATGGCCGCTCGGCGCCACATAGGTCCGGCCGCGATATTTCGGATCGACCTTGCGTGTCAGATCGCTATCCTGCAGTTGTTTGGCCGGGTCAATCACTTCCACGTGCGGGAAATAGAACGCGGCGTTCTTGCATGGGCGCGGCAACGCCTGGTTGTCGCTGCTGCTCGCGTAGTTCAACTGGTTCACGTCGAGGTCGTTGCTGTCCTCGTCATGCACAACCAGCGGACTGTCGAGAATCGCGAAACAGTTTTCGCGGTTTTCGACATGGGCCATCAGAAACTCCCAGTTGCCAGCGTCCCTCGGCACACCCGGAGCGGCGATGATCGCAAGCTCATCGATCGATGCGAATTTCGCCAGCGCGTCCTCCAGTTGACTTTCGTTCTCGATACGCGCGACGAACGCCTTCGTGCCACCATTCTGAAAGAAGCCGTTGACCGCGTGCGTCAGCGCATGATGGCCCGGATGCATCGGACTGAATGTCCAGGTCTCCGGCGGGTCATCCGGAAAATCTGCCTCCGGCTTGTACGCCGAAAAGGTGCCGAAGCGCTGCGTGTACTCGGTAAAGTTCGTGCATAGCTTCGTCTCGAAGCATGCAGGCTTCACCGTGAATTCCTGCAGCATGAACGGCTGCAGGACAGAGCGCGACCCGGACACGTCGACGCCCTCTGCGTCCTCGAAGGTGTCGTCCTCTTTTTCCAGCGAACGGGGCGGGCGCGCGGGTTTGGGAACGGGTTTGGATGCCTGCGTCGAATCCGTGGTGGATGGGGCTTCGGCTTCGCCCGGGGTCGTATCCGTTGGCGGCGTTGGCGGTGCAAGTTCCCCTTTGAGCGCAATCAGTCTGTCGTTAAGATTCTTTTGCTCTGTCTGCTTGTCACGAACGAGGCCTTTGAGTCGCTTTACCCCGTCTGCATCAGCCAGATTCTTGCTCATGGCTGGCTCGAGTTTTGCCTTGGCTGCCTCCAGCGCATCTGTCAGCTCGTCCCGGTTGGCGTCGGTTGCACCGGCGAGCGCGTCGGTGGCAGCCTTGGCGTCTCTGGACGCCGAGTCGAAAATGTCCTTCGACGCTTTGGCGTCCGTCGTGGCCTTCGCCAGCTGGTCGTTCAGATCTTTGAGATCCTTTTCGATGCCCTTGAGCGTAGCGTCAAGCAGCGCAAGATCCCTGCTTTTAGCCTCCGCAGCGGCGATCGCCTGGCGCGGATCTTCCGGGCCGCCAGAAGGCGCATCGGCGAGATCCGAGAGCCGCGCCGCCGCGCGCGCGGCAACCGGGTTGTAGTCAGGATTCGGAACCGGAATATAGATCGTCGAAGGCACGATGCCGATAAACCCGACGACATTGGTTCCCACACCCGCGATAGGCTGCTGAGCGGAAGGAACCTCTTCCACATATACGCCAGGGGCAAGATAGGTAGCGCTTGACATAGACACGTCCCCTTACAGTCATATCTGCCAAAACGGTTAATCGATCCGACGTTTTCACTCCGTCATGCAGGTCTGCCCAGTACAGCGTCGAAATGGAAGATTCTTTCTGTCGCGAGCCGCACCTCTTCGGGCATGGCTACATCGACGGAAAGCGTGACGGTGTAGTTGATCGCGGCCTTGGGCTTGCCGCCCATTGCCTGCCAGAATTCGCCGAGACTCTGCAGCCGGCCTGGCTGCAATGCGCTGACGGGCAACGGCAGGTCGCCGGCGGCGAGACTGCCGCGCAGCAATTCATGCGGAAGCGTCCGGTACCTCAGCAACGCGCGCATCACTTCGCCTAGCAGACGATGTTCGTCCTCGGCGGGGTTCGCAAGCCCTTCGCGCGGCCACGCAGTGATCAGATACGACGCGTCGACGCGAACTGGCATGCGTTGCCGATGCACAGAACCGTCCTCATCCCTGCCGAGGAAGACGTCGTTGCTGCGTAGATCGAGATTCTCGCGGACGTCATAGAGGAACAGATCGATCGCGGGCGTCGTGACGGATTGCGGAGGAAAGCGATCGTCCGGTGCTTCGAAGCTGACCTGAACCTGTTCGCTAAGACCCGGCGCCAACTCCCGCCTAAGCAGAGCCGCTAGCGTCTTGTCGAGGTCTTCAATCATAAGGCCCTCGTATTGCGTGGCGCGACACGCCACTGACTTTTCTTGCACGCGGACCGTGCTGGCCGACCACGGCCAATGCGATTGACGACTGGAACGGTTTGGCTCAGCGCGAAAGGAAATTCTGCTGCACGCCGTTAAAGCTTTAAGGCTGGCTTCGAGACGATTTATGGATAGAGCATGCCGTTGTGAATGTCAAGGTGACTCTCCGCGGCGCGATAAGGGCTTTATCGCGTCTCTCGCTCCGTGGTTTCGATTGCTTTAGCGTTGGCTTGCACTTCCTGCGACGACGAATCGAATCGCGAATCTCGCGCCCGGTTCACATACCTGACCCAATGTCACGCAACCGTCGGCATGCACAACGAAAGCGTCGAGATCCCGCACAGTGCCGCGCACCACTCAACACACAGCGCTACGCAGCACCATTGGGTTCCTCCGGCACATTGATTTACTAACGCGTGCAATGTGCGCCGCGATTGTTTCAATTATCTGCACGTCCGCGCCCGGACCTTAACGTGCACCACGTGAAACAAAACGATGCGGCACTTCATGCGAAATCCAGTCCAGAAACACGCTTGACAAACACATGAGGTACGCCTAAACCTAACTTAGCAATCCATATCGTATTTCTGCGTTTTTTGTGAAAACAATGATGTAGCAAACACTCAATAAATATATCTGGCACCGGTGCAACGTACGATGCCAGGTCGCCGCGCGTTATGCGTTGAGTGGAGACCATAAAGGGTTGGCCATGTCCGTCGAACCCCGTCCACATGCCATGCGCAATGCGGCATGGTGGCTGCACCATCTTCGTGCGGTAGTGACCGGGGTGTTGCTTGTCGCGAGCGGCGCTGTGCTGGCCGTCGACCCGCAAGTCGTTTCCATTGAACAGGTCAAGCCTGGCTCGGTCGTTGCGACGATTCGCACCGCCGATCCGAAACCGTCCACGACCGCTTTCCATCTGCTGTTTCCGGGAGCCGCACCCGACCAGCAGGATATCGTCGCCACGGACATCACGCCTGTCACCAACGCATCCGCCGACACGGCAACGACCGTGATCGTCTGTGTCGACCACAGCGGATCGATGCAGCGTGCGTTGCCGGCGATCAAGAGCGCGCTACAGGATGCGTTTGCCGTTCAGAGGCCCGATCTCAACGCATCGCTGCTGTCCTTCGGATCGACGATTTCCGACAGGCTGCAGCCGCTTTCCGCTGCTCCCGAGGCCGTCTCGCGCGCGATCAGCGGAATCCGGGCCGACGTCGGCGCCGACGGAAAGACGCTGCTCTACAGCGCGGTCCTCGAGGCCGTGAAGCGCCTGAAAGACAATCCCGCAACGAAGTCCAGCATCGTGCTCGTCATTTCCGACGGTAAGGATGAAGGCAGTTGGGTATCGCTCGACAGCCTCATCAACGCCGCGAAAGTACCAGGGTTGCACATCGATTCGATCGGCTACGGCAAGCTCGCGCCGCAATGGTCGGTGTCGCTCAAAAATATGTCCGCTGCGACGGGTGGCACGTACGTACTTGCACATTCGGACCCGGAGCTATCCGAATTGATCAAAGCCGATCTCGGCACCGCCCCGCTCCCCGCGTTCAAGGTTCAGTTCGACTATCCCGCATCGAGCGCGACCGTAGCACCCGGCACTGCCATATTGCGCTACGCGGCGCAGGGCGCGAGCGCAGCAAGCGTGCCCGTCAATGTGCCGATCGCCGCACCGGAGGCAAAGCACGAGGGGCCGGCGTCCCGTGTGACGCCGACGCCGCAGGAGACATGGCTCGACAAGTTAAAAAACTGGAGCGCCTCCTCGTCTCCTGTATTGAGAATCACCTTTGGCAGTCTGACCGCTGCGTTGCTCGCGCTCCTTGCCGCGCTTGCGTGGATGCTCCTGATCTTCAGGCGGCGCACCGTCGTCAAGGTCGAGACGGTCAGCGCGCCGCTGCCCGAGAACATACCCCGAGCACGCGCGCCGACGCAGATCGGAGCGAGCTTTCCGCCGCCGCAGCGAGGCAAGCCCTCGGCGTGGCTGATCGGCCGCTCCGGCGACTGGCGTGGCAAACGGTTTCCGATCGAGCACGCGATGATCCATGTCGGTTCCGATGAGCAAAGCGAGCTGCCGTTGACGGGCGACGACTTCGTATCGCGGCGCCACGGGATCATCCGCTATGAATCAGGAACACTCTATCTCATCGATCTTGCGTCGACCAATGGCACCTTTCTGAACGGCGCGCGCGTGTCGCAAACACCACGGACGCTGTCGCCCGGCGACGAATTGCGTTTTGGGCGCACCGCCTTCGAGTTGCGCGGCACCGACGAAGGCGCACCGATCAGCCATCGCAGCGGCGACCGGAACCGCGTGCCCTGAGGTTGCGTATATGTGCGCTGAACGCAGCGGCGGCCAACCATGACGGCGTCACCCCGGATTAGCCGATGGTCGGTTGGGCAGCGTTCCGAGACAGGTTATGTGCGAACCGAAAATCAGGATCGCATGAGCTGGGTGCGCGCGCCTGCCGCGGACGTGTTCGTCGTCCTCGACGGTATGGGTGGACATGCGGGCGGTGGGATCGCCGCCGAGCTGGCAGTCGAGGTGTTGCAGCGGCATTTCGCGAATCTGACTTCGCTTGCGTCGGCGCAAGAGGCATTGCGCAACGCGTTCAGCGAAGCCAACGCGGAGGTTTATGCGCGCAGCCAGTCGGCCGACCCGACGACGCATGGGATGGGCACCACCGCGGTGGCGATGCTCGCCCGCGACGCGCGCATCATGCTCGCGCACGTCGGCGACAGCCGGGCTTATCTGTTTGGCCGCGACGGCAGGTTGCGCGGATTGACGAGGGATCATAGCCGTGTTCAGCGAATGATTGATGCGGGGCTGTTGACGCACACGCAGGCGGCGCACCACCCCGATGCAGGGATTCTGGAGCGCGCCCTCGGGCACACGGCGCAGGTCGATGTAGAAGTGAGTGGATGGATGCGCGTGCGTGCTGGCGAAACGTGCCTGTTGTGCTCCGACGGCCTGTGCGGCTATGTCGGCGACGCGGATATCGCGGCGGTCATGCAAGGCGGGCGCACACCGCAGGAGCTTGCCGACGAACTCGTCAGGCTCGCGCTGCAACGTGGAGGCGAAGACAACGTGACAGTTCAGGTGTTGCGCTATGAAGGCCGTCCCGGCTTGCTGCCGCGCAGCTGGTCTGGCGCAGTCGCACGTGCGGCAGGCGCGGTGTTCGCGCCCGCCATGCTGGTCGGCGCGCTCGCCCTGTACTGGCTGCCGGCGCCGACCCAGCTCGCACCGGAACACGCGTTCGACACCCGCATCGCGAAACTGGAAGACGTCATGCAACGCGACCGCGATCTGGCTAACGAGCGTTACGCTCGCATGAAGACCGAACTGGATGAGATAAACGCCCGGCTTGACCCGTTGGACCGCCGGGTCGCCCCGGCGAAAGCCGGCAGCACGCCGGCATCGTCGCACGCGCAAAAGCGGCCGCCGGAAAAGAGCAGGAAGATGGCTGCCGGGCAACGGCAGCAGGAACCACAGGAACGACCGCCGGGACCCTCTCAGGAATCCCGTCAGCCGCCACGCACGGTCACCGGTGATGCGCCTGGTGGACCCGGCGCCGACAGACAGGGCCGTCCGGAAACGGTGCCGGTGCAGCCAGGCACCGACGGCGGTGAAAGTCAGGGAGTTGACCGATGACTGCAATCCGAATGAGACATCGTGCCGGAATCGATGATTCGATCGAGCGCACGCGCCTGCCACAAGCGTTCGGTGCGTGCTCGACACAGCGCGCGAAAGGCGGAATGTCATGAGCGAGAAATCGATCTGGTCCTCTGTCGCCAAACTATGGGGCCGCAGACAAAACCAGAGCACAGGAAGCAGCCGCGCGGAATTCACCTGCCCGAAAGGACATCCGATGGATCCAGGCTGGACGAGCTGTCCACGCTGCGAGGCGGAAAGCCGCGCGCAGGAACGCAGCGCGGCGGATGCGGGGTCGCAGTCCTTCAGCGAGAACGTCGAGAGGAGTCCCACCATGTCGCACAACACCATGATCTCGTCAGACGACCCATCACCGCACGGTCAACCCACACGGATCGACACGGGCCCGGAGAGCACGCCGCGCCCGCCGCGCGAGGGCTTGCCGCGCCGCAAGATCACGGGCGTGCTGGTCACCTTCACATGGGACCAACAGGGCGATCTGTTCGTGCTTTACGAAGGCCGCAATGTAATCGGCAAAGGGTATGTCGAGAGCGAAGGTGGCCGGCCATGCGACGTGCTGCTGCACGCGGACAACACGATGTCCAACGAACATGCGGTGCTGCTCTGCCGCCAGGGACGCTACGAGCTGTTCGACCGGCTCAGCACGAACGGCACCTTCGTCGACGGCGAGTTCGTCGAGAGCCGCGGCGTGGAGTTGAAGGACGGCGCGAGGATCAAGACCGGCGCAACGGTCTGGCTGCTGAGGAAGATCGAATCCGATTCGAGCGGCGCGGCGGCGGGCCCACGGCATCGCGATGAACCCTTCGACCGGCCCGGCGTGCGCGACCCGTCGAGCATTCGCTAGGCATGTATGAGCCTGCGGCCCGGACAGCGCGTCGGCCCGTATGTCGTCGAGCGTCAGTTGGGCGCAGGCGGTATGGCCACCGTCTGGCGCGCATGGGACGAGCGGCACCGGCAGTACGCGGCGATCAAGGTGATGGTCGAGATGATCGCCGACGACGCGCAGTTGACCGCGCGCTTCATTGACGAGGTCAGGCGGCACGCGCAAATGCACCATCCGCATATCGTTGCGGTGCGCGACGTATTCAGCATCGGAGGGAGTCCCTGCATGGTAATGGACCTCGTGCCCGGCGGATCGCTTGCGATGGCGCTCGATGCGAGTCCCGGCCATCGGCTCCCTTTCAGCGTCGCGCTGCCATTGATCAAGGACGTGCTGGACGCGCTCGATTACGCGCATCGCAAGGGCATCGTGCATCGCGACGTCAAGCCGTCGAACATCCTGCTCGACGAAGCGCATCAGCACGCATGGCTTTCCGATTTCGGCATCGCGCTCGCCGCGGGCGAGAAGCGGCGCACGCGCGCGGGCGTCTCTGTCGGTACCAACGCGTATATGAGCCCCGAGCAGATCCGTGCGGAAGCTATCGATTTCCGCTCCGATGTCTACAGCGTCGGCTGCGTGCTGTACGAAACGCTGACCGGCCGCCCGCCGTTCGAGGCGACAAGCGGCGGCGGCGAGACGGTGCGGGCTGCTGTGCTGGCGGCTCATCTGCGTGACGAGCCGGTCGCGCCGCGACGTCGCGAGCGTTCGGTTCCAGCGCATGTGAGCGCGCTGATCATGCGCGCGCTGGCGAAGGATCCGGCGCGGCGCATCGCCGGCTGCGCGGAATTTGCGCGACTGCTGGAAGCCTCCGCGAGGCGTCCGGACTGGCAGCTCAGACGGGTGCTGTCCACCGTGTCGATCGTGGTGGCCGTTGTGGCCGCCTTCGTTCTGATCGCGCTGCTGACCGCCGGATGAGTCACCGCGGCACGCCGCAGCGTGCCGATGACGTTTGCAGGAGGACTTGCGATGACCGGAAAATTCGCGGCAATGATACTGATGTTGCTGACCGCGGCATGTGCCACCCAGCAGCAGACCGCCTCGCTGGAATGCGGCGTCGCGGGTGCCGGCCTCGGCTTTCTCGCCTGCAAGCTCGCAGGCGGCAGCGATGCCACCTGCGCCGCGGTGGGAGGCGTGGCCGCCGCAGGGGGCGGCGTGCTCTGCTACAGCCTGTCCTCGAACCTCGAAAAGCATCGCAAGGAACTTGCGGGCCACGAGAACAACCTCGACGCGCGAATCGCCTATGTGAAGGCCGTGAACGAAGATTCCACCCGCTATAACACCGGCATGAAGAAAGACCTCGTGGCGATCACGCAGCACACGGATACCGTGGTCCAGCAGATCGGGCAGAAAACGATCGACCAGCAGACGCTTGCGAAGGAGCGCTCGAAGCTCGACACGGATCTGAAGAACGCGAACGACTCGATCGCCGCGCAGGAGAAGTCCATCAACCTCATGCGCAAACTGCAGGCGGACAACAATCTGCAGGACCCGCGCCTCGCGCAGGAACTGCGTGATCAACAGATGCTGCTCGAGCAGACAAGGCAACAGACCGCCGCGCTGGCGAGCCAGCGGCAACGTATCTGACGGCGGCCGACCACTTCACCGAAAAGGTGCCGGGATGAAGCGCCACACTATGACGACCGTGCTGCTGACCCTCGCCACAGGCTGTGGCTCGGGCTGCACGGTGATCAGCCAGTACCAGGACGTGCAGGCGACGCAGACACGCGTGAACCAGAAGGAGGTCGAGCTCTCAAATGAAGAGGCGCTGCAGGCAGACTTGCACAACCAGATGCAGCAGCTGAGCGCCGACCTCGCGAACCGCAAGATGTCGAGCGATGAACTCGACCGCCGGCTCGCCGCCCTGCAGAAAAGAAACGATCAGCTGGCGGCAACCAATGCGCAGGAAAAGCAGAAGACGGCGGCGGCGCGGGCGCAGATCGCGCAATACCGCGCGCAACTGGACGCGCTTCAGCGCGACAAAAGCCTGAACGACGTACAGGCGAAGCAGCAAGCCGACGCGTTGCGCGAGCAGATCAGAAAAAAACTCGCGATTCTCGCGATCTCGGAATGAGCGTATTCCTGGCTCCTGCCGCCCCATGAACAAGGCCATGTTGCTCGCCATGCTGGTCACGCCGCTCGTCAGTTCGTCGGTTACGGTTCAGGCGCCGCCGCCCTGTCCGCCCGATTGTGCGACGCGCGCCGGCGCGAATGGCGACGCCGCGTTGCAGCTCTATGCGCAGGCACTCGCGCGCATCAGCGAGCAGGCGGTATTCGGCGCGGATGCCCCGGCGGTCATCGTCGGGCAGACACTCGCCGCCTATCTTGCGACGAAGGATCCCTACTCCGGCTTTCTGACACCCAGCGAATACGCGGCCTTCACGGCGCTGCAGAACAACACCTATGCGGGCATCGGCGCGGAACTGGAACGGCGCCGCGATGGCGAAACCCTGTGCTATCCGTTTCCGGGCAGCCCCGCTGAACGGGCAGGCATCAAGGCAGGCGACCGGTTGCTTTCGATCGGCGGCCAGCCCGTCAAAGGCAAGCCGCTCGCGGTTATCGCCGCGTGGACGGGCGGGCTGCCCGGCACGCAGGTGATGCTCGAAGTCGCCGGCGAAAATGCGTCCGCACGCAGGATCGGCGTGACGCGCGAACTCGTCAACCCGCCGGCGCTGTCCGAATACATGTCGGGTGGCGCGCGCATCATCCGTCTTTCAGGCTTCACGAGCACGACGCCAGGCGGTGTCGAAGCGATCCTCGCGCACTGGCCACGTGAGTTGCCCGTGATCATCGACCTGCGCGGCTGCGGCGGTGGCGATTTCTATGCGGCCGTCGACACGGTGATGCTGTTTCTGAACAAGGGGCAACCGATTGTGACTGTCACCGGGCGCGACGGCGCGCAACCCTACACCAGCACGCGCGACGGAGTGCGGCTCGCAACGTCGGTGTTCCTCTGGCAGGACGAGCACACGGCGAGTGCCGCCGAACTGTTTATCGGCGCGCTGACTGACAACGCACGGGCGACGTCGATCGGCCGCACAAGCGCCGGCAAAGGCAGCCGGCAGGACATCCTGCCGTTGAGCAATGGCGCCGCGCTGATCCTGACAACCGGTTATCTTTCCACACCGCATGGCGTCCGCATCGACGGACACGGCCTCGCGCCGCAGCGGCCGGTCGTGGCCGGCGCCGGCACCGCAGTCTACTTGCAGGCCACCGGCGCAAAGGGGTGATCAATGCGAGAAGACGATCTGATCGGCCAGACGCTGCGCAACGTCTATGTGATCAAGGCACGGCTGGGAGAAGGCGGCATGGGCCGCGTGTACCTCGCGACGAACGCGGAGCTTGAGGAAAAGCGCTATGCGGTCAAGGTCCTGAAACGCGAGTTCACCCACAACCCGGATTTCGCGCAGCACTTCTACGATGAAGCGCGTCATCAGGCGCAGATCGCCCACCCGAACGTCGTGCCGATGGTCGACTACTTCCACGTCAACGACGACTATTTTCTGGTGCAGGAGTATGTGGATGGACAGTCGCTCGGCGAACTGATTGCGAGCCTCGGCGGTAAAGGCTTGCCGGAAAAGCGGGCGCTCGCCATCGCGAAAGGCATGCTGGCTGGACTGGATCGCGCGCACCGGCTGGCGATCGTCCATCGCGACGTAAAGCCGTCCAACGTGCTCGTCGACCACGACGGCCTCGCGCGGATCATCGACTTCGGCATCGCGACCCAGGTGGGCAGCAAGGTGCGGCAGAAGGAACGCCTGATCGGCACGCCGGCCTACATGAGCCCCGAGCAGTTGCGCGACAGTTCCACGGTCGATCATCGATCGGATGTCTACTCCGCAGGCGTCGTGCTGTTCGAGGCGCTAACGGGCAGGCTGCCGTTCGCCGGCGATACCTTCGACGCCGTTGCGGCGCAACAGATCGCCCATCCCGCGCCGGATCCGCGCGACGTCAATCCGAAGATCCGCAAGCGGGTTGCGGAAATGGTTCGCCGCGCGATGCGCAACGATCCCGACGAGCGTTTTCAGGGATGCGCGCAGTTTCTCAAGGCGATCGAAAAGCTGGATAACGACGCATGGAAATACATGCTCGTGTCCGCATGCGTGCTGGCTGCGCTGAGTATCTACCTGGTCAAGGCAATGTATGTCGACAGACAGGCGATACGCAATGTGATGATCAGCGCAACGCACTCGTACAACTCGTTTTGCCGTGAAAACAACAATCGCAAGAACAATTCCAGGTACATGGGGATTGCGATCGCAGAGAACTTTGCCGATGAAATCGACCTGTTCAGGAAACGTATAGCCGACAATGACAGGAACATGGTGAGCTTCGCGTACGACTATGGGTCCGCGCTTCGTCGCCTCGGGGATTTCAATCAGTTCGCGGTACACAAGGTGTTCGGCGAACCGGCTCCCGGTCCGCAAAGCCGGCTTGTGCTGACGCAGACGGATGCCGACTACGGACAGTTCCGCGAGACCGGACAGACGCCTTCGCCCGCGGACATGAGGCATCAATGCGAAGCGCTCCTGTGGACTCCGGCAGCGAACCAGCAGTCGCCCGGATAGAGATCACGCCATCAACACGGAGGCATGCATCTGCCATGGCACAACAAGTTTCGATGGGAGCACTGCTTCAGTGCACGTTTGGCGTCGCTCCCGCCAGCCTGACGGTGTTGCCGGTCAACCGCGTGACGGCGGAAGGGCCGCCTGCCGCAACGATCCAGGACCACGTGCCGCTCGTCAACATCGGCTCGTTCGGCATGTGCATGTCGATCGCGAATCCGGCGGTGGCGAGCGCAACAAGCGCAGCGCTCGGCGTGCTGACGCCGATGCCTTGTATCCCGGCCACAGTGAGCCCGTGGACGCCAGGCGCCACGACGGTGCTGATCGGCGGCATCCCGGCGCTCGACAATCTGTCTCAGTGCATGTGCATGTGGGCCGGCATGATCACTATCGCCAACCCCGCGACTGTGCGCACCGACGTGCCTTGAGCGCGCTGCGCAAGTCAGTGGTGGCGCCAGGGGTCGCGTGCATCGGGCGCGTGGCGCGGGCCGATCGACATGCCCTCGCCTGCGAAGCGAATATGGCCGGGAAAGCGGGCCGAACCCAGTTCATAGCGATGCAGCGCGTGCCCGTACGCCGACAACGTCGCCTCGCCGTGGCAATCGCCGAGCGTGATCTCACGAATCCGCGCGTTGCGTATGCAAAGCAATGCGCCGCGGAGCTTCAGCGCGAGCTTCACTTCGAACACGACATCGAAGCTGCACACACCTTCGACGGTGATCTCCAGCTTGGGGTGATGCACGGACTCGATCGCATGCTCGACGAGCGGGACCGAGCGCGTCGTGTCGGGTGGCGTACGTCGCGGGTCGGCCGCCGCGCGGATCTCGGCGAGGTCGCACCATGAGCGCACCAGAATCGCGCCGAGACTCACATCGAAGCCGGTCGCGACCTGGTCTTCAATCGCCTGCGCGAGTTCTTTCCATTGAAGCGCCGGCAGTCCGGCGACGTTGGCTGGCGCATGGCGCTTGACGGCCTCGATCAGGGCCGCAGCGCCCTTGCCGGGCGAGTCGTTCCATAAAAGCGTGCCAAGCGTGACAGTCGCGTTGGACATGGCCTGTTCACCTGTGAGCCGGTTTGACCGAACTGACCATATGCGCGTCCCATGGATCGGAAGCGAGCCTCACGTCGACTGCCGGCAAGCGCATGCGCCGGTTCGACACGCGCGCCGTTTGCGAGCCGAAGTCCCCTTGCAGGCGGACGCGGTAGACGGGCGGCGCTTTGAGCCGCAGTTTGTGCTTTCTGCCGTAGACGAGCGCACCGGCAAGCGCGAACAATGAGAGTCCGCCAATGGCTAGAGGGGGAACGCTGGAGCTGACTTCGTGCTTTGGAGGCGGGGAAACGCTGGGGCTGACTTCGTGCTCTGGAGGCGTGGGACCTATGATCGGCTGCGAGGCAGGCAGCACGACAGGAAACACAGACGGAGTCACGATCGGATCCGGGACATGAACGACGGATGGAGGCTTCCAGGGGACTGCCGGAGCGTGCACTGGAGGAGGCTTGAGCGTCACCGACACAACCGTGCCGGGAGGCACATGCTCGCCTGGCATGATGCTCTGGGTCGCGACCCGTTTTCCGTTTCGCGTTGCCTCGCTGGTCTCGATCGCAATTTGCAGGCCGTTTTGCGTGAGCGCCCTGCGCGCCGCAGGGACCGTGATGCCCGACAGCTTCGGCACGATGCCCCACTTTGCCGGCGCATCTTCGACGGACGAAGCCGCCAACGCCGGCGGTACCACCGGCTGTACCACCGGCGCCGGCACCGGCGGTGCCACCGGCACTTGTTCACTCGTGGTTGGCTCGTCAGGCTGAGGCGCGCTACTGGCGGATGGCGCGCTCGCTTCGTGTGAATGGGTCACGGCATAGGTCAAAAGGCCTGCCGCAAGCGCCGACAAACCGATGATGGCCGCCGTGGTGCCGGCGCTGCTCGATCCGGACGAGCCGCCGTGGCTGGCGGAAGGCGGATTGGATTGTGTCTGCGTCGTCGGCGCGGTGGGTTGAGGAGGCGTAGCGGTGCGTTGAGGAGGCGTAGCAGTGGACTGCGTTGACGTTCCCGATTGCGTTCCCGCAGATCCGCCGGAGCTCGACGCCGGATTCGGGGGGCACTGGCGGTACGCACCGCCGCACGAGCTCGCCGACTGTGCGAACCCATTTGTTACGCACATCACGCACGACAGAACACAACAAACGAGACGTCGCATGGCGACACCCCCTTCTGTTTACCTGAAGGCAGCGCAGGTTACCTAGAAGAACGATCAGCACCACGCGGTTTTGAATCGCTATTGGGGCGCGGTGGCCGATCTCATACTGGACGTGAACGGATGCACGTTCTGCTCAAGCGACTATCCGACGCCCCGAAGGCGACGCCACGGCCGTGTCGGCCTTCGTGTGCAGCCGCTTCTTTTCTTCATCGTCTTCGTGCGCCGCCTCGGGCTGGCGCAGCAGCGTATCTCCGGTTGCCTTTCCGGCCAGGCGCCCCTCTTCCGGATCGCGCCGGATCGCTTCACGATGGGTCGTCTGCGCATGCTCCTGCGCGATCACCGCGCGCGCCATCTGGTCGGCCTCGATCTCCTGAGCATCGCCAGGCTCGCTCACCGTCATCTTGCGCTGCAGGCCGTCTCCGTTCTGCTGCACGACATGTGTCAGTTCGTGTGCGAGCAGTTCACGGCCCGATGAGGTCCCGGGACTGTATTCGCCATGCCGGAAAAACACGTCGCGGCCAGTGGTGAACGCGCGCGCACTGAGCGAACGGCTCAGGCCGTCGGCATGCGCGTCGGTGTGCAGACGCACCCCCGAAAAATCGGCGCCGAAGGCCGTCTCCATCCGCGTGCGCGTGCCGTGATCCATCGCTCGACCGCTACTGCGCGCCGCGTCGATCGAATGTTCAATACCGTCCATGTCGTTCCCGGCTTCGCCCCCGCCTGCAACGCGGTGAAGAACCTGACCGACATAGCGATTGCCATAGCGCATCTGCAGGCGTAACAGCGAACGCTGCATCGACAGATCGACGCTGCGCTTCGAGCGATTCAACACCCTCGCATGAGCCGAAGCACACGATGCGTCGCCGATGCGGCAGGCTACGTTGTCCACACGGTCACGCGAAACCAGGGCGCCATCCTCCAGCCGGTCGAGAGGATGAACGCCCGACTTCCATGCGTCGCTGCGCCGTTCAATCAACATCGTGGAGAGCGGCCTGTCGAATCCGTCTCTATCGCTCATTTGAGAGGCTCCTGTCACGTCTGGCCCGTGCCCCGACGGTATAGCCAGCCGATTGCGCTTTTGTTCTGGCGTTGCAGATTGATTCGCTGGTGCGGGGCGAGGTGGACCTGCTTGCGGTCCGAGATTGACTAAAGGATATGCAATGTTCGAGGTTTTCGCGAGCCGGGAGTGACGGCCCCTTCACGGGCTGGTCGTTGCAACCGCCCCGCCTGCCTCGTCAGTTCTCTTCGTGACGTTCCGCCCGCCCTTCCCGGCAGCGCTGCCGACGTCTCCGGAACCCGCATCGGCGTGAGAGGATGCAGTTGAAGACGCCGTTGCAAACAACGCCAGCGGACCCAGCGCAGCCCGCATGACCGCTTTCATTTCCCTGATCCGCTCGTCGCCGGTCCATACAATCTTTGTCAGGAAATCGACGGTCGTCTGCCCGGAAATCGACTTCATCGCAAAGTAATCGACCAGTGGATACGAAACACCCACGCTCCGGTTCAAGCCTTCCAGTTCCACCTGGATCTGCTCCAGGCCTTTGTTGAATGCATTCACTACGTCGTCTGCAAGCGAGTGCGCGGTGTTTCCGATCTGATTCGCGAGGCCGCCTTGGGTCTCGTCATCGGCGCCTCCTTTCGTCGACCCGAGCGCTGGATCGAGAACGCGTTTCTTTTGCTGGTCTTTTGTTTCCCTCAACTGTGCGTTCCTGAAGAAGCTCGCCACACTCGATCCAAGCCCGGTAATCCCAAGCGCCCCAGCAGCTGCTTTCAACGCTTCCGGGGGGCCCGTGAACGCCACGACGACAAATCCTATCGACACCACCGCGGCGATCACGCCGATGGGCCATAGCAGGAAGGTGGCCTGTTTGAAGACAACCTCGATCGCATCACCTGCTTCACGTGCAAGGTTTGCCAGGGAACCGCGAGCCTGTTTCAGGCTTTGCGTGAAGTCATTTGCGATTCCGCTCTGCACGTCGTTCCAGACGCTTTCCATCAGACTCTGCGCCACGCTTTCCGTACTGAATGCCCGCAACGATTGCTGCCCGGTCAGCAATGTCTGCCAGATGTTGACCTGCTTCGTCAGCGCGATTCGCAGCGGACGGGACCACCCCGCAGAGTCCTGATACCGGTCGCGTTGCTCCGGATAGGTGGCCGAAAGCTGGTTCTCGACGGCCCGACGCCAGAACTCGATGCTCTGCTTGACCGCGCAAATCGACTCACTGGGCAGGTCAGGATCGCGGCCAACCGGCGCGGACGACCCGGCTGCCGGAGGCGTTCCGGAATGCGCATCGTGATAGGCGGCGTCGAGCGCCGCGCTTAATGCCACGACGTCGTGCTGCAGCCGGATAATGAACTCAGGTCTGAAAGCCGAAGCCCATGCGGTTCGGACCGCATTCTCCTTTGCGTCGTCGCGCTGCGGAGCTTGAGGTGGCGCGGCGGGTGTCGCCGGCACTGTGCCCGTTGCCTGCCTTGCACATAGCGCCCGCTGGTCTTCCCTCTCCTGCTCGAGGGTGCCGATGGTGACGTTCCACGAGAGCGAGGCCATCGAGCGGCCAGCCTCATACGCGACCAGCTCCAGTCCGTTGTTTGGAATCATTCCACCCACGTAGTACTGCTCGCGCAGATAGCCGTCCCAGGCGTTGAGAAACTTGCCGAGAAGCGTGGTGAGCTGGCTTTTCGCGTAAGACTGATCGGGTTTGTCCGCGGCGGTGGACGCACCCTCGCCGGGAGGTTGTTCAGGCGCCTGAACGGCCGGTGACGACGTTCCCTGAACGGCTTCGTCCTTGACGCGTCGCGCCAGTTCCCCTTGAAGCTGGCTGATTCGCCCCGGGTTAAGGCTCTCTTCCGGACTGACATAGAGCAACGACAGGCAATTGATCGCTCGACGAGTGACATCGTAGAGCTTGAAATCCGGCAGCATGTCCTGCTCGGTATTGGTCCCCGGAAGGATTCCGAATTTGGTGTAGTCGTCGCTCCCGTCAGCCGGGTAAAGATACTTCGGAATATCTTTTTCTGGCTCGTAGACCGTCTGCGCCGTCGTGCTGGTTTGAAAGACGCGTTGCTGAAGCGAGCTGATCTTGTAAAGGGAAACCCGCCAGAGACTGGCGACGCGCATTCCACGTTGCTCGACCTCGCCGAGTTCGACGCATACACGGCCCTGCAACTCGACAAGACTCCAGCCAAGGGTGAACGCATCTCGAACTGCCTGCTGCACTAAAGCACCGTCTGGCATCGTGCGCCTCCTCGTGCGAATCTCGTCGGTGCCTTAGCGGAGCGCGCAAGGCGACGGCCCCTTTCGATAGAGCCGGGAATGCAGAGTAGAGAACCACGCTCAGCCTGCCCCAGGTTCAATGTAGGCGACATACTTTGGAAGTCAAGAGTCGGTATGTTCCCGTAGAACAGACGGCGTGAAGGTGCTGGCACACCCTTTGATCATCCAGCTTCTCCTTGCTGCTCATTGAGCACGCCGCCTTCTCTCAGTCGATCCGGGGAAATTCAACAATCACGCCACACGGCGAAGAAATAAAACTGTGCTTTCGTCCCGGGTTGGCTTATTAATAGGCGTTAGAAACGCCCCGACGATCCCGTATCGATCAGGAGCGCGCGAAAGCGAGACATCAGAGTCCCAACCCGACATGTCTTCCCACGACAACGGCTCTACAGTTACCCGTCCGGAAGCGAAGACGTCTGGGTCATCTACCGCTTCACATGAATTTCGGCTCTTGAGTGATCGCATGAAGTCTCCTTCAAGCCTCGGCTTCCAGGACCCATCCTGTTATCGGAGTTGCGAAGATGAAAAAGGCTCTCATGGTCGCGGTCCTGTCAGGCGTTTTCGCTACCGCCGCTCACGCACAAAGCAGCGTCACGCTGTACGGCCTGATCGACGCCGGTATCACCTACACGAACAACCAGCATGGCCACAGCAACTGGCAGGAAACCAGCGGCTCGGTGAACGGCAGCCGGTGGGGCCTGCGCGGCGCTGAAGATCTGGGCGACGGTCTGAAAGCCATCTTCACGTTGGAAAACGGTTTCGGCATCAACGACGGTACGCTGAAGCAAGGCGGCCGCGAGTTCGGCCGTCAGGCGTTCGTGGGTCTGGCAAGCGACCAGTTCGGCGGCGTGACTCTCGGACGTCAATACGACAGCATGGTTGACTACGTCGGCCCGCTGTCGCTGACGGGCACGCAATATGGCGGCACGCAGTTCGCCCATCCGTTCGACAACGACAACCTGACCAATTCGTTCCGCATCAACAATTCGGTCAAGTATCAGAGCCCGAACTTCGCCGGTTTCAAGTTCGGCGCGTTGTACGGCTTCTCGAACGCGGCGGGTCAATTCACGAACAACCGCGCATACAGCTTTGGCATGGCGTACAACTACGCTTGCCTGAATATCGCAGCCGCCTATCTTCAACTGAACAGCAACACGAATCCGGGCGCAACATTCAACGCGAGCGGTGCCGTTTCCGGCGACAACACATTCCTCGCTGGCCGCCAGCAAACGTGGGGCGCTGGCGCAAACTGCACGTTCGGCCCGATAACGGCAGGCCTTGCATACGCGCAAACAAACCTGAGAGATGACCCTGGCATCAGCGGCGGTCAGTCGGGGGTAACAGGTGGCGTCGACCTTGGCGGCGGCAGCAGTCGTTTTCAGAACATCGAAGCGAATGCCCGCTATTCCTTAACGCCGGCTCTCACCGTTGCCGGTTCGTACACGTACACACGGGGAAGCATCGAAGGCGTACACATGCATTGGAATCAATTCAACCTGCAGACTGCCTACGCATTATCCAGGCGCACGGACGTGTATCTGCAAGGCGAATATCAGCTTGTCAACGAAGGTTCTGGCATGGTTGCATACATTAACGGTCTCAGCGCCGCTTCGTCGAACAACGGTCAGATCGCTGTGACGGCTGGCCTGCGTCACCGCTTCTAGAAGTCGCCGACATTTGCTCATGCGCTGCTGTCGACGGGCTCTACTGAACACCGCGACAATCCGCACGCGAGGCGCGATGGTAAACAGAGCCACGTCAACGAGTGTGTGTGAGGGACCCTTCTCGAAAGGCCGCAGGGCACTCAAGTTCGCCGCGTTGTTGAAAATGTCGATTGATCAATCGTTCAGGTAGAGTAAATCAAGCGTGCTGCCATAAAGCGGAACCAGGGCATAAGATCAACCTGGAGACCTGACCTGGGGGCAGTCATGAGATGGACACAGCTAGTAGCCTTTGCGCTCGCCTTGATTGCAGCTTTAGGCCTGGCGTTGCCTCGAATCAAACGTCGAGGATCAGGCACGCCACCACCGCGGCCGGTAAGCCGCCCGCCTGACTCATTCGATACCGGCGTGGAAGCGGCGGCCTGTCCACCAGACTCATTCCGTGACGATGCGTCGCCAACGCCGCCATCCATTTTTTCTTCAGTCGACGAAGCGATCGCGAAGATGCCGCTTGGCGGCATCGCATTCAATTCGCCCAGCCCCATCAACATCGACCATAGCGCCAGGATAGAACTGGTTCTTGATCTACACCTGCCTTCGGCCGCACTAGCGAAATTGATCACCGCCCGTGGCGTAGTGGAATACGCGCAGGTCAGGATTTCGAATCGTATGAGCGCCCGTCTTACCGGCTCCGACTTCGATATCACCGCCAACTCTCTGGAAACACAGGCCATCAGTAGCAACGAGCCGACCATCTGGCTCTGGACCGTCAAGCCGAAGACGGTTGGCGAGTTCAATCTTTGCGTGAACCTGGACGCACTCGTCACCGTGGACGGCGCGCCCGCCCACCGAACCATTCGAACGTTCAGTCAGTCCATCCTCGTTACGGTGACGCCCGCTCAACGAGTAACGAAATTTGCTAAAGCAAACTGGCAGTGGTTGTCGGCAACGATCTTGATTCCTGTTGTCGGTTGGTGGTGGCAGCACCGACATTAGAACGCAGCCGTCGACACCACCTGACTCAAAGTGGCGCATCCAAAAGGCGCGATCGAACTCGGAATTCATGGGCAGGTCAGGAATCCAGCGTATTTCCGCCTCGCGGCTTACGACACCTCCCCGACTTTCGCCGCTGGCGAGGCCCCGCCGCGCCACGTGCATTTCACCTGGTTGTCTGCGCCTTGTCGGGATGATCGAGGCTGAACACGCGCGTGACTATCGCGTCGATCATCCTGAAGAACCCGTCGGCACCATAGCCGGCGAGGAACGCAATCGCTGACGCCGACAACGTCAGCACGCCGGCCCCCGAGCTCACCTGGGCCGCGACTGACGCTGGCGTAAAGAACAGCCCGACCGCGAGCCCGGCAATCGCGCCGATAATCAGACGGATGATGGCGAGCGTTTCGTCGCGTGGCGCGAGCAGGCTGCCGGTAATGCGGTTGCCGATGTCGCGCAGAAACGACGCCATTGTGCCCACCACGCCGAACATCACGGGCAACACGTAGCTCGCGTACGCGGAAAGCACCAGCGTGATCGACTGGATGTTCTCCTGCTTCGCGACATATCCGTCGTCGCCTTTTGCCTCCAGTCCTGGCGAAGTCGGGAATGGCTTCATCAGCCAGCTTGATGGCCATCGGTTCGCAAACATCGCGGCGTCGCTGATCGACTTGTCGTAGCGCGCCTGATAGTAGGACCACTGGTTGCACAGCAGCTTGATCCGATTACTTTGCTGGCCGATCTTGTCCGCGTGGCACCGCGCTGGAACGCTGTCGTGCGTTTGCTGCGCGACAGGCGACGCTGCATTTTCCTTGTCAACTTCCACGTAGATCTGACTGGTCATGTCGGCCGCGCTCTTCTGGTCTTCCTCGAACCGCGAGGTCAACTGCACGCCGTACACGACCAGCCACAACAGTAACGCCGCGAACAGCGTAAGGAGAGCACCCATCCACGCGACGCTTTTATGGAAGTAGCGAAATCGCTTCGCGCTTGCAATCAAGCCGGGATACGCCGTTTCGGCGACGGAGCCGCGCGTCTGAGGGCTCCGGCGCAACGTGTTACCGCGTCTGGATTTATCGGTTTCTGCAAGAAAAATGTACGTATAAGCGATCGTCACGCCGGAAGCCGGATACGCGATCGCGTTCAATTTGTCTTTCACAGACAGAAGTAGCGCCGAATTGTCCGCCTTGTCTGTCGCGTCCTGCACAGCCTGTGGCGGATAACGCATTTCGCAGATACGTTTTATAAGCTGGTACGCCGACAGGAAAGCGCCGTTGGCACCATTGCGGTCCGGAAACCTGACGTCGCCGAGATCCGTGATATGGACATCGGGCCGACCGGAAATGAAATCCAATAGCAGATGCACTTCATTGAGATCGCGCTTGAAAATGAGCTCGTCGAAAGTGCCTGGCTCGGCTTCAATGACAGGCGCGTTAGTGATAGCAGGAGTGGCCATCGGGTTGGCTCCGCAATGCGGTCCGGTCGCCGGATGAATCCGGAATTAATGTGACTCCGCGCTGACATGCGTCTTCGCGGTCCTTGCGATTGTCGTAAAGATCAAACGGATGTCCAGACGGCGACCCTTCGCTAACCTGTTCGGAACACTCTGCCGCCGCGCGCATGGTGGAGCGCGCCATCAAGACCATCGGCTTGTGAGCCGTCCGGTTGCTTGATGCTTCCAATCGAAGTGACTGCTGCAACGTCTTGACGTCATCGCCACGCTCGACCTGTTGAAGTGACCCATTCCGCATAGATTTCTCATCCTGTCAGCAAACCTGTCGCGCGCCGATGGTTGAAGCGCTTGATTTGGATAATGCAGACAATAGGCGATAGTGCGGGCTTCTCCAGACCGAGCCGGTACTGTATGTGGTCTAGCGCACAGTTGCGCATGCGTGGCTTCCCAGTCGTTGAAGTCCCAGGCACCGCTGACCAGGGACCCATTGCGAGAAACCGGACACCTCTTCATACTGCCGTAACGGGCATCACGGCCGATCACTGTGGCAGCCCGGCGCGAGGAGTCGAGATGCTCGGAGCGGCGCGAGTTTCGGTCATGGGAAAGGTTGGAACCGTCGGCGAGAACCGTCCGGCCAACCGCACGCCGGACGCGCGTTCGCAGCCGCGTACGTTGCAGGCAGAACTCGCGCGAAACGTGCAAACGCATGGCATGGAGCTGTCGCGCCTGACCGCTGGCGCGAGTTCCACCGGCAAAGGTCGCACTGCGGCCCGTATTGCCGAAATTCAGCGGCTGCAATCGACCAGCGGCAACCGCGCCGTCCTGAGACTGCTGTACAACTCCGAAGAGGCAGAGCCCGCCGCGCGGAACGCCGACGGTACGTCGGAGACCGCGCCCCCCGCTAGCCGCCCAGCAGTCGCGCATGCAACTCCCGCGCTGCCTTCTGATCTGCCGCGAGCCAGCAGCGAGGCCCAGCCGCACACACGCGAACGCCACCAGGAGGAAGAAGCAACTGCTTTGGCAACCGTCGAGCGCCATCCTGTTCCCTCGTTCACCCCATCGGGCTTCCCCGACTCCTCCGAAAACAACAACGGTTCCGATGGTGGAGGAAGGGCCCCGGCCGATGCGGTAGTCGGACCCGCCGCAGCGAAAGCGGCAGCGAGCGCGCCTGCGGCGAACGCGCTCATCAATGGAAACGCGGTGGATCAGGCCAATCTGATCAAAGCGGACTCAGTCCGCAGTGAAGCGCAAATACTCAAGATCGCGGACACGAACCGCAAGAACGTTAGCGCGGTGCTCGGCGGCCTCCGCGGTCGATTTGCCAGTTTCTTTGGGCAGTCTTCCGCCGGCGTTCGGAGCTTGATCTCGGGCACACAGGCAGAGATTTCCGCCGCCGCTGCCGGCGTCATGCAGTCCGCTCAGGTCGTGGTGATGAATGCGGCCCGCACGGCCCGAACGCAGGCCGATCGCGTACGAGGGACAATCGAGGGTGCCGTCAAAACCACCATCGGTTCTGTGCAAGAGCGCGTGCGCGGCATTGCCGACGGGATCACCGGTGTGGTGAATCGGTTCCCGCTTCCTGACATTCCAGGCGTGGCGCAGATTCGTTCAGCAATTGGCGGTGTCTTGCGGCGCGGTGCGGACGTTGTCACTTCCGGGTTACCGCGCCTTCAGTCCCTCATCAGCTCCGCGCTGAGTCTTGGGCAGCAGCTGGTCACCTCCATGATCGGCGTCTTCGAGAGGCTTGCCGATGCCGCGCTGGCACAAGTCGGCAACGCCATTCAGCGAGTCATCCGCGTTATCGCGCAAACCCTGCAGCGAGTGGCTACGCAGGTTATCTCGGCGCTGCAAAAGATCTTCAATGGCTCCGTACTGCCGACGATCGCCCGTCTGGAGCGAATGACTCACCAGGCGATTGGCCAGGCGCAGCAGCATGCGATCTCCGCCATCCATTCCAATCGCGACCAGCACCTTCAGTCGCTTGTCCCGCAGAGTCAGGCAAAGGGAGGTGCTGCGCCCGCACCCGCCGGCGCCGGCAATCCAGCGCCCGGGGGACCAGCCGACGAAGCCGTTCAAAACAACAAGACCATCATCCAGATCTTTCAGGAGCGGTCTTCAGCGATTCTCGCTTCCGTTCTCGAGCGCATTTCCGCCACGGCATCGCAGATCGTGGATCACGTCAGCCGCTCCGTGGCGCAGGTTACCCAACTGATCACGGGCAAGGTTCGCGAAGTGACTCAGGCCCTGACGCAGGCGGTGCAGGTCGTGCGCAGCTTCGTCCAGTCCGCCGTCGATGCGCTGACCAGCGCGCTGGATCAGGTGATCACGCACGTCCATGCACTCATCGATAACCCCGTAGACCAGCTGGTTCGGTTTGGTCAGGGCGTTCTGGACGGAATCAACAGTTTCGTCAGTCGCATCGTCAGCAATATTGTCAGCTTCGTCACCGGCGGAACACCCGCGCACGAGACGGGCACATTCAATCCCACGCCCACCCTCGCACCCACCCCGGCGTATCTCGGCCCGGCTTTGCCAGCCCTGTTTGCCCTGCTGGCCGCGCTCGTTGCGCTGGTAGGCGGTTCGGTGATCGTCGTGGGCGGAACCGTCATCATCATCATTGGCGGCAGCGTTTTCTTCGTCAGCACCACCGTTGTCATCATCGTCGCTGTTGTCGTCGCGCTGCTGTTGCTATTGTTGCTGATCTACGTGCTCTACCGCATTTTGAAGAAGCGCCCGCAACCTTCGGAAAAGATCATTAGCGAAACAGTGCAAACCTCTCCCGGTGCGCGGACGCGTACCGACATCGGTGTGGGTGAAGAGGTAGACCTCACTTACACCGGCGGTAGCACAACATGGACGACGA
Source organism: Paraburkholderia sp. GAS334 (assembly GCF_050436625.1). NCBI lineage: Bacteria > Pseudomonadati > Pseudomonadota > Betaproteobacteria > Burkholderiales > Burkholderiaceae > Paraburkholderia > Paraburkholderia sp. GAS334. The sequence continues at coordinate 289,236 of NZ_JBNDMO010000008.1, forward strand.
CGGGCGGCAGCCTGTCTGCGGTTACGGGTCCCTCGGTAGTCCTCAAGGCCCCGGACACGGCGCAGGCAGTTATCGTGACTGCGGGAACTGCCGCCATAACGTTCCAGATCATAGCGCCCTCGCGTGTGTTCATGGCGCGCACGGGCGCCATGCAGCACGACAAGGGCTATCCCAATGTCGGCATACGGATGCGGCCGTATCTTCTGCCAGACAACGTAAACTTCTACAACGTCGTTTATCACGAGATGGATGTCAACGGCGTTCCCACTGCGGGTGAGTACTCGTGCAACCCGTTCAAGACCGGACACTGTGGTGCCGGTGGTGGTGGCGTGCCATGTCCCGATCTTCCAGTCACCAATACGGTAGTAGCGGGTCGGGGTACACAGACACTGAACGATGACTGTGCCTACTCCGGGTACTGCACAACAACGGGCCCCCCCTACGCACCGGGCAGTGTGTCTCTGAACATTCCGCACGAGTACAAGGTCGGCAGCGGAGGTGTACATCCTTTTGCGCCGGTTTCCCAGGTCCATACTCTGGAAGCCGACGCCGATACCCTGACGACCGTCAAAGGCGAGGCGAAAGGAAAGACCAGCGTGAACGCAACGTCAAGCTCGAACGGATGCTGAAACTCATCTGGATGAGCTCTGCGCTTCGTTCGATCGGCGGAGCCTGTACGTGTCTGTACGTGTCTGTCCGTGCCTGCGCAGAGAAGGGAATGAAAGGCAGACTGATATGGAAGCGCTCGAGAAAGAGATCCAGCAGAAATTTTCTGAGTTCAGCAAGCAGCAGGACCCGGGACTCATTCACCAGGCACTCGATCTGGTGGAAGCCGCCCAACGCGATGCGGAACCTTCTCATGCAGCATCCTGCCGGGACGCGCTATCGGCGTCGCTGACGTTTCTTGTCGAACTGGATCAGCATATCGACCCTGCCTGGGATCAGGCGAAGGATCCGGTGAGAGGTGTCCCGTCGCCGGTCTCGGGGGTCAGGGTCTACGGGACGGGCGAGATCGATCCCGCAGATATCCCCGACCCTGCCCTCCGGGCACGCTATATCCAGGACTTGAGAGCGAACAAGGAATACCGGGCTTACTACAACACGCAGTTCCGACTCCGTCGCATTGACGAAAGTGCGATGCTATTTCTCGAACGCTTCATCCAGCGGTGCTATACCGCTTCACCCCAGCAGCGCGCTGAGGTAGACAGATTGCTCGCCGCATCGTCCGTCACTGCCGAGCGCCGTAACAGATTGCGTAACCTCGTTCCCCGGGGGTAGAGCGGCTGAACTGCCAAAGCTCCAGCGAGTTATCGGGTTGCTGGTAGATAGCGGGTTCAGGCTGAAACGATGCGCGCACGATGCGCGCGCGACTCTGAAACGCGCCGCCAGAGCCTGCTGTGCAAATGGGAGGAGAAGTGTGGGCAAGAATCACGCGCCCACAAAAAAGCCCATGAAATCATGGGCTTAAATTTGTTCCTGGCGGAGAGACGGGGATTCGAACCCCGGATAGGTTATTAACCTATACACGCTTTCCAGGCGTGCGACTTAAACCGCTCATCCATCTCTCCGGCGGGACGCGCATTATAGCAAACTCTGGGGCGTTCGCCATGCCCTCTTGCGCGGCAGCCGGATCGGCGCCCTACGGATGCCGGATATAGTCCACCAGTGCCCGCGTATACGCATCCGGCCTGCGATCCACCAGACTCACGCCGATCGCCACCAGAAACCCCGCCGGCACGCCGAACACACCGGAACTGATCGGCTCGATGCCAAACCAGCGCGCACCCGTGAAGCCCGTGAGCTGCGTGAAAAACGGGTACGTCGAGACGATGTAGTAGATGCAGACGACGAGCCCCGCCAGCATCCCCGCCACGGCGCCGAGGCGCGTCGTGCGCTTCCAGAACACGCCCAGCACCAGCACCGGAAAGAGACTCGACGCCGCCAGCGAAAACGCGGCGCCCACCAGAAACAGGATATTCCCGGTATTCAGCGAAGCGACATACGAAGCAAACAGCGCGACGCCCAGCAACAGGATCTTCGAAATGGTCACCCGCCGCTGGCTCGATGCCAACGGATCGACCATGTGATAGTAGACGTCGTGCGATAACGCGTTGGCGATCGTCAGCAGCAGGCCGTCGGCGGTGGAAAGCGCCGCCGCCAGTGCGCCCGCCGCAATCAGCCCAGACATCACATACGGCAACCCCGCGATTTCCGGCGCGGCCAGCACGACCATATCCGGCTGCATCTGGATCTCGCTCCAGCGCACGATGCCGTCTCCGTTCATATCCGAAATCCCGATCAGATACGGCTCGATCCGCCGCCATTGCATCACCCACTGCGGCAGATCGGCGAAACGGTGTCCGACCAGACTCGAAAGAATCTCGTACTTGATCAGCACCGCGAGCACCGGCACGGTCAGGTAAAACAGCGCGACAAAAAACAGTGTCCAGCCGACCGACCTGCGCGCCGACGCCACCGATGTCGTCGTGTTATAGCGCGTCAGGATGTGCGGCAGGCTCGCGGTACCCAGCGAAAGACACAGCAGCAGCGACAGAAAATTGCGTCGATGAATGCTTCGCTCCTCTTCGCTTGCAGCCGGAAACGCGTCGTGCATCGGGACCGGCGCCGACGCGCGCATCAGCATCTCGTCGCGCTGTTGCGTCCACACGATATGCGCCGCCGCTGCGTCGCGCGGAAACGCCGCAAGCGCCCGCTCGCGTTCGTTGATGTCGCGAAGTGGACCGTTGTGCCGGCGCAGATCGGCGATTTCCTGCGTGAGCCGGTTCTTCTCGTCGACGAACGATTGCGGCAACGCTTCGAGCCGCGTCTGCATCGCGGCCGCGCGCCGCCGGTAGTTGTCGCGAACAGTCTGTTCGGGCGGAGCGTCACGCACCTGGCGCTCCAGCGTTTCAACGCGCGCCATCAACCGGCCGTAGTTGAACTGCGGCACCCAGCCGAGGCCGTCCTTATGCGCAATCATCGACACCGGAATCAGGATCGCGACGATCAGGATGATGTACTGCGCGACCTGCGTCCACGTCACCGCCCGCATGCCGCCAAGAAACGAGCACACGAGAATGCCCGCCAGTCCGCAGAAAATGCCGATGGCGAAATCGACGCCGATAAACCGCGTCGCGATCAGCCCGACGCCCTGGATCTGCGCGACGAGATACACGAACGAACACAGGATCGCGGCAAGCGCGGCGAGCCCGCGCACCGCATTGCTCGAAAAGCGCGTGCCGAGAAAATCGGGAATCGTATAGCGGGCCAGCTTGCGCACATACGGGGCAAGCAGGAACGCGACGAGGCAGTAGCCGCCCGTCCAGCCCATCATGTACGCAAGGCCATCGTAGCCGGTTGCGTACAGCGAACCCGCAAGGCCAATGAACGACGCCGCCGACAACCAGTCGGCGGCCGTCGCCATGCCGTTGAACGCAGACGGCACGCGCCGCCCCGCCACGTAATACTCGACGAGATCTGACGTGCGCGATAACAACCCGATCACCGCATAGACAGCGATCGGCACGAACAGGAACACGTAGCCGATCCACGTGCCCGCACCCTTCGCACGCTCGATGCGCCACAGCACGTAGATGAAAAACAGAAAGCCCAGCGTATAGAGCGCGTATGACTGAATGAGTCGATGGGTCAGCTTCATCGGCTCAGTTGTTCCGCTCAGCAGCGTCCGCTTCGAAAGCGCGCTGCAAGACGCGATCGGCGCGTTGCATCAGCACGATATAGACGACGATCAGCACGAGATACACGAGAATCGCGCCCTGCGCGCCCATGTAGAACGGCAGCCGGAACCCGGCGAAGCGCACACTGGCCAGCCGGCCCGCGGCCAGTGGCACGACGAACGAAACGACGAAGCCGATCGTCATCAGCGTCGCGATCAGACAGAGGTTAAAGCGCCAGTAACGCCGATGCGCGCGCGCCATCGCTTCCGAAACCGGAGGCGGTTCGGGCAGCGGATTGATTGTTTGATGAGCGGTGTGGTTTGGCGCAGCCATGCGCCTATGTATCAAAAAGCCACTGCTCAGGCAATAAGGATTGTCATCGCAGTGGCTTCATTCAACGTTCGATGCGGCCTGTGGATCAGCTCAACTCGCAGCGGCAACCCGCAGAGCGGCAACCGCGCCGCTGACCACAAACACGCAACGCTTAAAGCGACTCGCCAAGCTGGTCGAGGATCGCCGGGTTCTCCAGCGTCGACACATCCTGCGTGATCGCTTCGCCCTTCGCGAGCGAACGCAACAGACGCCGCATGATCTTGCCGGAGCGCGTCTTCGGCAGGTTTTCGCCGAAACGGATGTCCTTCGGCTTTGCGATCGGACCGATCTCCTTGCCGACCCATGCACGCAGTTCGTTGGCGATCTTCACGGCTTCCGCGCCTTCCGGACGCGCGCGTTTCAGCACGACAAACGCGCACACGGCTTCGCCCGTCGTGTCGTCTGGGCGGCCGACAACCGCGGCTTCCGCGACGAGCGGATTCGCCACCAGTGCCGACTCGATTTCCATCGTGCCGAGACGGTGGCCCGACACGTTGAGCACGTCGTCGATGCGGCCCATGATCGTGAAGTAGGCCGTTTCCCTGTCGCGCACCGCGCCGTCGCCGGCGAGGTACAGCTTGCCGCCGAGTTCTTCGGGGAAGTAGCTCTTTTTGTAGCGGTCCGGATCGCCCCAGACATTGCGCAACATCGCCGGCCACGGACGCTTCACGACAAGAATCCCGCCCTGCCCGTTCGGCACGTCCTGACCGGTTTCATCGACGACCGCGGCCATGATGCCCGGCAGCGGCAGCGTGCACGAACCCGGCACGAGCGGCGTCGCGCCCGGCAGCGGGCTGATCATGTGACCGCCGGTTTCGGTTTGCCACCACGTGTCGACGATCGGGCAACGCTTGCCGCCGACGTTGTCGTGATACCACATCCACGCTTCCGGATTGATCGGCTCGCCCACCGTACCGATGATACGCAGCGACGACAGGTCATAGCTCTTCGGATGCACTTTCACGTCGGCGTCGGCGGCCTTGATCAGCGAGCGGATGGCCGTCGGCGCCGTGTAGAACACGCTGACCTTGTGCTTCGCGATCATGTCCCAGAAGCGGCCGGCGTTCGGATACGTCGGCACGCCTTCGAACACGACCTGCGTGCCGCCGAGCGCGAGCGGCCCGTACGCGATGTAGCTGTGACCCGTGATCCAGCCGATGTCGGCGGTACACCAGAACACGTCGGTGGGCTTCCAGTCGAAGGTCCACTTCATGGTCTGCGCGGCCCACAGAAGATAGCCACCGGTGCTGTGCTGCACGCCCTTCGGCTTGCCGGTGGAACCCGACGTGTAGAGGATGAAAAGCGGATGCTCGGCGCCGACCCATTCTGGTGCGCACTGATCGGATTCGGCCTGCGTGAGTTCATGCATCCACAGGTCGCGGCTTTCATTCCACGCGATCTTGCCGCCGGTACGCTGATAGACGATCACGCTCTTCACGGCTTCGCAGCCGCCCATTGCGATGGCTTCGTCGGCAATGTTCTTGAGCGGAAGTGCCTTGCCGCCGCGCATCTGTTCGTCGGATGTGACGAGTGCGACTGCGCCGACGTCGACGAGCCGTTCGTTCAGCGATTTCGACGAGAAGCCGCCGAACACGACCGAATGCGTGGCGCCGATACGCGCGCACGCCTGCATCGCGACGATGCCTTCAACCGACATCGGCATGTAAATGACAACGCGATCGCCTTTCTTCACGCCACGCTTCTTCAGCGCATTCGCGAAGCGCGACACGCGCTGCAGCAGATCAGCGTAAGTGACGTTGGTGACGGTGCCGTCATCGGCTTCGAAGATCACCGCGACACGTTCGCCGTTGCCGGCTTCGACGTGACGGTCGAGGCTGTTGTACGACGCGTTCAGTTCGCCGTCCTCGAACCATGTGTAGAACGGCGCCTTCGATTCATCGAGCACCTTCGTGAAGGGCTTCTTCCAGCTGAGCGTTTCGCGCGCGAGACGTCCCCAGAAGCCTTCGTAATCGCGTTCCGCTTCGGTGGCGAGCGCGCGGTACGCATCCATGCCGGACACTGAAGCCTGCGCCGACATGTCGGCGGATGGCGGGAAGACGCGGTGTTCCTGAAGAACCGATTCAATCGCTGACATCGACTACCCCTTCATGAAGATGAAACCTGAAAATGCGAACGCGTGTTTAGCGCACATGCTCGTTGTGCCGCGCATCGCAATGTCTCCTGCCAGTGCACCCGCTTTAAAACATGGCGCACTGCATCATGCTTTCGACCCGTTGCCATGACCGGCCATTTGCCAGTCACGATAAAGGCCGCAACTTACCGGGCACTTACGCAGGCGCGAAGATCCGCGTTGCGGCGCTCATGCATCTGGGCACTGACTTCAATGTTAACTGAAGCTGCCGTGTGTTGGCATGGGTTTGCTGCATTGGTCAGGCAATTGAGAACGATCGATACCAGGGTTCAACCTGGTGTGACAATGTCGACTGTCACCCGGGCGACAAGCATCGCCCCGGGTGTCCGCGTTATGACGAACAGGCATCCGTCCGACCGGTCGGGTAAACTTACGCCCGCAACTCAAAACCCGCGACCCCGGCTTGCGATCGCCTTGCACACGCCGCGTTACAACCTCGCGTGTCCCGCGTCATACCCAGGCTTTCCGGATTTCAGCTTGAACCGCTATTCCGTGCTTCTTATCGTCGCGATGCTGCTCGTCGGCAGCAACGTTGGTATCGGCAAGTCGATCGTCGCGTTCATTCCCGTTCCTCTTTTTGCGTTGCTGCGCTTCGCCATCGCGATGGCTGTCTTGTGGCCGCTCCTGCGCATATCGAAACTGCGTCGGGTGAAATCGGGCGAATGGCTCAATCTTTTTCTGCAGGCATTGTTCGGCACGTTCGGCTTCACGCTGCTGATGCTTAACGGCGTGCACCGGACAAGCGCCGTCGCGGCAGGCGTGATCACCAGCACGATTCCCGCTGTCGTCGCGCTTTTTTCATGGCTCTTTCTGAAAGAGCGACCGGATGGCCGTGCGCTGGCTTCGATCGCGCTGGCGATTATCGGCGTCGTCGTGATCAATCTCGCGCATGCGGATCAAACTGCTGACGCCGCCACGGAAGGCTCGTTCGCCGGCAACCTGATGGTGCTCGGCGCGGTCTGCTGCGAATCGCTTTACGTGATCCTGTCGCGCCGGCTGACGCAGACGCTCGCGCCCATCGATATCTGTGCGTACACGCATCTGTTCGGCTTGCTGCTGATGCTGCCGCTCGGCGTCACCGCGCTCGCGCACTTCGATTACGCAAGCGTGCCGCTCCCCATCTGGTCGCTCGTGCTCTGGTACGGGCTCTCGGCCAGCATCTTCTCGTTCTGGCTCTGGATGAAAGGCATCCGGCACGTGCCTGGCTCGCTTGCCGGCGTGTTCAGCGCCGTGCTGCCCGTCGCGGCCGCGACGTACGGCATCGTCTTCCTCGGCGAGCGGCCGAAGCTCGCACACGGTTTCGCGCTGGCGTGCGTCGTCGTGGGCATCGCGCTCGCGAGCCTGAAGGTGAAGCGCGTGCCACCCGTCGCATCCTGACTGCCCGCCTCATCCGGGTAAACCGGGAGGACGCTGTACAATAGCGCGCCTGACACGGCCACGGCCACGGCCACGCATTAACCGGCCCGTGTTCCCGCTTTCTGATGCGTCCGTTCGCTTACGCCACCGCTATCGCCCATGTCCGCACCGCGCCACGATTCCGCCCATCCGCCACGCCGCCCCATGCGTCCGCTGCCCGCCGTCATCTTCATGAGCCGCTGGCTGCAGGTGCCGCTCTATCTCGGCCTGATCGTCGCGCAGGGCGTCTATGTCGTGCTGTTCCTCAAGGAAGTGTGGCACCTCGTTACCGCAGCACTGTCGCTCGATGAAACCAGCATCATGCTCGTCGTGCTCGGCCTGATCGACGTGGTGATGATCTCGAACCTGCTGATCATGGTGATCGTCGGCGGGTATGAAACGTTCGTGTCGCGACTCGGCGTCGAAGGTCATCCCGATGAACCGGAGTGGCTCGATCACGTGAACGCGGGCGTGCTGAAAGTGAAGCTTTCGATGGCGCTCATCAGCATCTCGTCGATCCATCTGCTGAAGACCTTCATCAGCCCCGACCAGAATTCGACGCATACGGTCATGTGGCAGGTGATTATCCACGTCGCGTTCCTGCTGTCGGCTGTTGTGATGGCGCTGGTCGACCGGCTGACCACACACACGCACCCCAAACATTTTCAGGAACCCACGGCCCTGCATGCCGTGGTTTCACACGGTTCCACTCCCCTGAAGGCGCACGACTGACCGCATAGGCCCGCGACCAGAAAACAAGCGCCACTGTCCCCACTGAGCTAGCCATGACCGTCATCAAACAGGAAGACCTGATTCAGAGCATCGCTGATTCGCTTCAGTACATCAGCTACTACCATCCGCTCGACTACATCCAGGCCCTCGGCCGCGCGTACGAACTCGAAGAGAGCCCGGCCGCGAAGGACGCCATCGCGCAGATCCTGACCAACAGCCGCATGTGCGCCGAAGGCCGCCGCCCGATCTGCCAGGACACCGGCATCGTCACGGTGTTCGTGAAGGTCGGCATGGATGTGCGTTGGGACGGTGCCACGATGGGCGTCACCGACATGATCAACGAAGGCGTGCGCCGCGGTTACCTGAATCCGGACAACGTGCTGCGTGCGTCGATCGTGAGCCCGCCGGAAGGCGCGCGCAAGAACACGAAGGACAACACGCCGGCCGTGATCCACTACGAGATCGTCCCGGGCGACAAGGTCGACGTGCAGGTTGCAGCCAAGGGCGGCGGCTCGGAGAACAAGTCGAAGTTCGCGATGCTGAATCCGTCGGACTCGATTGTCGACTGGATCCTGAAGACCGTGCCGACGATGGGCGCCGGCTGGTGCCCGCCGGGCATGCTCGGCATCGGCATCGGCGGCACCGCTGAGAAAGCGATGGTGATGGCGAAGGAATCGCTGATGGATCCGATCGACATCCAGGACATCATCGCGCGCGGCCCGAAGGACTGGATCGAAGAACTGCGTATCGAACTGCACGAGAAGGTCAACGCGCTCGGCATCGGTGCGCAGGGTCTTGGCGGTCTCGCCACCGTGCTCGACGTGAAGATCATGACTGCACCGACGCACGCTGCGAGCAAGCCGGTCGCGATCATCCCGAACTGCGCGGCCACGCGTCACGCACACTTCACGCTGGATGGCTCGGGCGTCGCGAAGCTCGAAGCACCCTCGCTCGATGCATGGCCGAAAGTTCAGTGGGAACCGGACACGGAGAAGAGCCAGCGCGTCGACCTGAACACGCTGACGCCGGCAGAAGTCGCTTCGTGGAAGCCGGGCCAGACGCTCCTCTTGTCGGGCAAGATGTTGACGGGCCGCGACGCGGCGCACAAGCGCATCGCCGACATGCTCGCGAAGGGCGAAAAGCTGCCGGTGGACTTCACGAACCGCGTGATTTACTACGTCGGCCCGGTCGATCCGGTACGCGACGAAGCAGTCGGCCCGGCTGGCCCGACGACCGCCACGCGCATGGACAAGTTCACCGAGACGATGCTGTCGCAAACAGGCCTCATTTCGATGATCGGCAAGGCCGAGCGCGGCCCGGTTGCAATCGAGGCGATCAGGAAGCACAAGGCAGCGTATCTGATGGCTGTCGGTGGCGCGGCTTACCTCGTATCGAAGGCCATTCGCAGCGCGAAGGTGCTCGCATTCGAAGACCTCGGCATGGAAGCCATCTACGAGTTCGACGTGCAGGACATGCCGGTGACGGTCGCGGTCGATTCGTCGGGTACGTCGGTGCACCAGACCGGCCCGAAGGAATGGCAGGCGAAAATCGGCAAGATTCCGGTCGCCACGGTTTAAGCGTCATGATGCGTTGATCAAGGCCGGGGTCCTGTGAACTGCACCCCGGCTTTTTCATTCGACGAAGCGCTCATAGCGGCTTGAGAGAACTGCGCGAATATGTGCGCTCTTGGCTTTTTCGGCCATGGCGCTTATTGTTGAAAGAATCAGAATCCCGAGCCCCAAAAGGAAAAAATCATGCAAGGCGACAAGAAGGTCATCGAATATCTGAATTCGCAGCTAAAGAATGAGCTGACCGCGATCAACCAGTACTTCCTGCACGCACGGATGTACAAGCATTGGGGTCTCGACAAGCTCGGCAAGCATGAATACGACGAGTCGATCGGCGAAATGAAGCATGCCGATCTGCTGATCGAACGTATTTTCATGCTCGATGGCCTGCCGAATCTGCAGGACCTGCACAAGCTGCTGATCGGCGAGGAAACAAAAGAGATTCTCGAATGCGATCTGAAGCTCGAACAGATTTCGCAGGGCACGTGCAAGGAAGCCATTGTGTATTGCGAATCGGTTCGCGATTTCATTTCGCGTGAAATCTTCACGAAGATTCTCGACGACACCGAAGAACATATCGACTGGCTGGAAACGCAACTGGATCTCATCGACAAGGTCGGTATCCAGAACTACCAGCAGTCCGGCATGGGCTCGATCGAGTCCTGATAGAGTGACGGAAATCCGTTCGCGCGACATGCACTCGCACCGGCGCGAACGGCGTCCCCTCTGCCCTTCGCCCGTTTCTTCCGCTCGCATATGACCGCACCGCAGGACGCTTCTTCGCGCATGACCGCCGATCCGGCGATCAACGGCACGACATCCGGTTCGCGTACTGTTTCCGCTTCTTCCGACACTTCGACGCTGTTGTCTTCGGCACGCTCGCCCATTGGCATCTTCGACTCGGGACTAGGCGGCCTTTCCGTGCTGCGCGCGGTGCGCGCGCAATTGCCAGACGAATCGCTCGTCTACGTGGCGGATTCGCTGTACGCGCCGTACGGCGAGCGCGACGACGATTTCATCGCCGACCGCACGCTCGCGATCGGACAATGGCTCGTCAAACAGGGCGCGAAGGTACTTGTCGTCGCCTGCAATACGGCGACGGCGCAATCGATCGCGCTGGTTCGGGAGCGGCTGTCGATTCCGCTCATCGGCGTCGAGCCGGGCGTGAAGCCGGCGGCGCTGCAATCGAAGACGCGCGTTGCGGGCGTGCTCGCGACGCAGGTGACGCTGCGCAGCGCCCGTTTCCAGGATCTGCTGCAACGCTATGCGGCCGACTGCCGCTTTCTGTGCCAGCCGGGCCACGGGCTGGTGCAGGCCGTGGAGCGCTGCGACGTCGGTTCGGCCGAACTGCGCGCCCTGCTGCAAAGCTATCTGCAGCCGATGCTCGATGCCAGCGCCGATACGCTGGTGCTCGGCTGCACCCACTACCCGTTTCTCGACGCGGCGATCCGCGATCTTGTCGGTGACCGGCTGACCTTGATCGATACCAGCGTCGCAATCGCGCGGCAACTGGAGCGCGTGCTCGACCAGCACGGTCTGCGCGCCGCTGGCGGCCCCGAAGCCACTGCTCCTCCCCGTTTTTTCTCGACCAGCGACGGCGCGCATCTGCAGCAGCTCGCAGAAACGCTCCTCAAGCTCGCCGCGCCGGTTGAACGCGTCCACATTCCGTCCCGCCGTACCGCCGAGCCCGACGCTCAGGTCGCCTGAGCCTGCTCTTTCTGCCGCCGCGCTGGCTCTGAAGTGCCTCCGGGCGCTGCACAAGGCGCTTCCAGGCCTCTGAAGCGGCAATTCCGTGCCGGCAGCGGCGGCGAGCGGGCCAAAAAGCGCCGCCCAACGTCTTCCCACGGCCCGCCCGATGTCGGTCTTCTCCGCGCCGCCTGCGCCCTTCCCGCCCGCTCACACCCCAGCGCCGTCCCGGGAAACCCTCCCAACAGGCTGGTTTTGTTACAAAAATCCGGATATCCCGCTTGCCAAACGTCCGAAACATAATGATAATAATTCGCATTAACGTTAGCTATCGCACCACACCATGATCGTCTGCGTATGCAAGTCTGTTTCCGACCGGAAGATCCGCGCGTCCATCGCGGAAGGCATCGATTCGTTTGATGAGCTTCAGTTCGAGCTGGGCGTCGCGAGCTGCTGCGGCAAATGCGAAGAAGCCGTGCGCGATGTGATGGCGCAAAGCGGCGTCTGCGCAAGCCGCTGCGGTGTCGAACATCATGCGCAACCGGTGCCGCTGACGTTCTACGAGCGCAAGGCCGCCTGATCTGCCTGATCCCGGGGGCGTCCTCCAGGCCGCGTTTTTTGGCCTCGCTGCTGGCATCGTTGCCGGGCTGATTCTCGCCGCGCCCCACTGTTATCCGCTGTTTCGATCCACCCGCCGTCAGCAAGCCAGTCCTGTCACCAGCCAGCTACCGCTCATCCTTTAAAAGGAGTTCGAGATGGAATTGCTGATCGGTTTTCTGACTACCCTGTGCATCTCATTGCTGATCTTCCGAAAATGACGCTGTGTCGCCTGAAGCATTGCATCGGCGGCACGTCTGCTGCCGTCCGGCTCCGCTAACATGCAGGCTTCGAATACCGTCCCCGCCCGCTTCTCTCCGGCGCAGTCCGCCCGCTTCAATCCTCGCGTCGTCACGGCCATCGCTGCGGTCGTCGGGCTGCATGCCGTGCTGCTCGCGGCCGTCCTGCTCGCACGCGACGAACCGGTGTCGCGCGTCATCGAGTCGCGCACGATCACGGCCGAACTGCTGAGCCCCGCCCCCGTGGCCGCGCCCGTCGCGATCCAGTCGACGCCGACGCCTCCCAAACCCACGCCGCCTGTGCCGCAAGTGAAGCCGAAGGTGCAGCCGCGTCCGGTGTCCAGACCGACGCCGACGCCGCTTCCAGAAGCCGCTGCACCGTCGCAGCACGAAATCGCCGCGCCACAACCCGCGCCGCCGGCGCCCCCCGCGCCTGCTGCGCCGGCACCCGCACCTGCTGAAGCAGCCGCGCCCGCGATCGGCAAGCCGACGATGGCGCTCTTTGCACCGAAGAACGTCGCCCATCTCGACTGCAGCATTGCGCAGCCGGATTACCCCGTGCTGTCAAAACGCCGCAATGAAAGCGGCACGGCGATGGTGAAGTTCGTCGTCGGGCTGACCGGCAAGATCGAAAGCATCGAGTTGAAGAAGAGCAGCGGCTTCAGCCGGCTCGACGACGCCGCCGTCTCTGCGATGCACAGCAGTTCGTGCAAGCCGTACATCGAGAATGGCGAAGCGATCCGCGCGACCTATACCCAGCCTTTCTCTTTCAGCCTGACTGACTGATCCCGATTTTCACAAAGGAATTGCAATGCAAAACTACGGTATCGCCCACGTATGGGCGCAAGGGGATTTTGTGACGCGCGGCATCGCGCTCACGCTCGTGATCATGTCGGTGCTGTCGTGGACGGTGATCGTCGTGAAGAGCTGGAACGTCATGCGCCTCAAGCGTCTGACGAAGAACGCCGAGCAGGCATTCTGGCATTCCGACGACCTCGCTGACGGCGTGAAGAAGCTCGGCGCGCATGCGTCGACACCGCTCGACAATCCGTTCCTCGCGCTCGCGCTGTCGGGCCAGGAAGCCGCCGATCACCATCACCAGACGCAACCGCATCTGCACGATCGCATGGACGTGTCGGACTGGGTCACGCGCTGCCTGAAGGACACGATGGACGAAAGCGTCGCGCGCATGCAAAGCGGCCTTGCGGTGCTCGCCTCGATCGGCAGCACGGCGCCGTTCGTGGGCCTTTTCGGCACGGTGTGGGGCATTTATCACGCGCTGCTCGCAATCGGCGCGGCCGGCCAGTCGTCGATCGATCAGGTTGCGGGCCCGGTGGGTGAAGCGCTGATCATGACCGCGTTCGGCCTCTTCGTCGCCATTCCGGCGGTGCTCGGCTACAACGCGCTGACGCGCGCGAACAAGGCAGTCGTCAGCAAGCTGAGCCGCTTCGCGCACGGCCTGCACGCGTTCTTCGTGACCGGCGCGCGCCTGTCGTCAAGCAAGCGCGGCGACGGCCTGCGCCTCGCAACGCGTACTCACTGAGCGAGGCACTCCAATGGCAATGAGCCCCTTTGCCGGCGACGATGACGACGGTCTGATGAACGAAATCAACATGACGCCGCTCGTCGACGTCATGCTGGTTCTCCTGATCGTTTTCATGGTCACGATTCCGGTGATCCGCCACGCGGTGAAAATCGATCTGCCGCATGCGAGCAGCCAGAAAGAAGAGACGAAGCCCGCGCAGGTCACCGTCAACGTGCAGGCCGACGGCACCGTTCTGTGGGACAACAGGCCCGTCACCGACGATGTATTGCGCGTGAAGATCGCGGAAGCCGCGCAGGCGAATCCGCAACCTGAGCTGCATCTGAACGCGGACCGCAAGGTCGCGTATGAAAAGGTCGCCGAAGTGATGTCCGCAGCGCAGGCCGGTGGTCTGACGAAGATCGGTTTCGTCACTGAACCGAAGAAGTAATACGCTGCTGCGTTGCGGTCTTTAAAAGCAGAAAGCCCCTGTATTTGCAGGCTAAACGCGGCGGACAAAGTAAAAGGCCCTCATCGTCAGATGAAGGCCTTTTTTTGTGCGCACTCGGCGCCTTCGGGCGGCGGGATCACTTGCCATTGGAGTAGCCGGAGTCACCGCATGCGACAGCCGTGGTCGACACGGACAGCGCGCTCAGCCCTGTCAGGCTCGCTATGATAGCGGCCATGAGTTTTCGCATAAGAGAACTCCTTAGCGAAGGGATTTCAATATACGCCCGGCAGCGCGCGCATTCAAGAAAACAGCCATTGAAAGTACCGATCACTGCCCGCGCTTAAATGCCAAAAGCGATGTCGGCCGTTTTCCGCTCGTCTGTTTTTTTCAACGCGCGCGTCTCTGGGCGACTATCGGGGCATTCTTTCGTGACATACGTGCCGCTCTGCTCGTCGAGCATCTCGACCAGGTAATCGACGAACGCCCGCACGGCCGGCACCATGCCCTGGCGCGAGACGAACACCGCATAGAGTTGCGGCGTCGGCAGCGTCCATCCCGGCATGACCGGCGACAGTTTTCCTGAACGCAACGCGGCGCCGTACATCATCTCCGGCAATGCAGCGATGCCGACGCCCGCCATCACTGCTTCGAGCACCATCATCAGATCGGCGGTCACGAGACGCGGCTCGTGCTCATGCAGATGACGCGTGCCATCGGGCGCGATCAGGGTGAACACGTGACGTCCGTCGGTGGTCGGCGTGTCGAGCGTTTCGAAGCGCGCGAGGTCGGCTGGTTCCAGCGGAGGCGCATTCTGGTTCAGGAGGCTCGGCGCGCCGACCAGCATCTGCTGCGTGCGCCACAGCGGCCGCACAACGATGTTGGCGCTTTGCGGAGGCTCCGAGCGCACACGCAACGCGACATCGATGGAGTCTTCGTACAGATCGACAACGCGGTTCGTCACACGAAATACAACCCGCACTTCCGGATAGCGATGCATGAACTCCGGCATGATCTCCGACAGGATCGTCTGCGAGATCGTGACCGGCACGCTCACGCGAACCGTGCCGCGCGGCGACGAGCGCAACTGCTGCACCACGTTGACAGCCGCCTGCGCCTCCGAAAGCATCGCCTGACAGTGCTGGTAAAAAAGCTGGCCGGCTTCCGTCAACGCGAGCTTGCGCGTGGAGCGCTGCAAGAGACGCACGCCGAGCGACGCTTCGAGTTCGGTCAGGCGCCGCGACAGGCGCGACTTTGAAATGCCGAGCACCCGCTCCGCCGCCGAGAAACCGCCGTGCTCGACAACCTGCGAAAAGTACATCAGGTCGTTCAGGTTATGCGAATCGATCTTCATTTCATCGTTCCACTCATAGAACAATCCATTGCTAGATAGCGGCTGGCACCACGAAAATGCGTCCCTATAATAGCGCTATGTTCCAAAAATGATGCTATTCCCCATTTTCCGAGGTGACTTTGATGAGCACGACACGCACGATCGAGCGCACGTATCCCGCACTTCGCACGACCGAGGGCGGCGGCTTCACCGTCCACCGGCCGTTTCCGACGCGCATGCTGATGGATTTCGATCCGTTCCTGCTGCTCGACGAGATGGGTCCTGTCGACTACGCGCCCGGCGAGGCAAAAGGCGCGCCGGATCATCCGCATCGCGGCTTCGAGACGGTCACCTATGTGCTCGAAGGCGAATTCGGTCACAAGGATTCGGCGGGCCACTCGGGCACATTGCGGCAAGGCGACGTGCAATGGATGACGGCGGGCGCCGGCGTCGTGCACAGCGAGATGCCGGATCCGTCGTTCGTCGCGACGGGCGGCCGCGTGCACGGCCTGCAGCTTTGGGTGAACCTGCCGCGCCGCGACAAGATGATCGCGCCGCGTTATCAGGAGATGCCGTCGGCGGGCATTCCGGTCGCGACATCGGCGGACGGCAAGGTGCGCGTGAAAGTGATCGCCGGCGAAGCGCTCGGCGTGAAGGCGCCGATCGAAACCCGCACGC
Organism: Paraburkholderia sp. GAS334; assembly: GCF_050436625.1. Classification (NCBI taxonomy): domain Bacteria; kingdom Pseudomonadati; phylum Pseudomonadota; class Betaproteobacteria; order Burkholderiales; family Burkholderiaceae; genus Paraburkholderia; species Paraburkholderia sp. GAS334. The sequence continues at coordinate 305,635 of NZ_JBNDMO010000008.1, forward strand.
CCATCCTGTATCAGCATTTCACGCTGCAACCGGGCGCGCGCGTCGTGCATCCGGTGCCGCGCGAGTTTCGCGTGTTCGCGTACGGACTGTCGGGCAAGGGCTTTTACGGCGAGGATCGCCGCGAGGTCGACGCGCGGACGATGGTCGTCTTCAGCGACGACGGCGACACCGTGACGCTCGCCGCCGGCGACACACCACTCGACGTACTGCTCCTCGGCGGCGTACCGCTCAATGAACCCGTCGTGCGTTATGGTCCGTTCGTGATGAACACCGAGGACGAGATCCGTCAGGCAGTCATCGATTACCAGGCCGGCCGGATGGGACAGATCACGCACTGATCTCCGCGGCATCGCTCACGTTTCGCGCTCCTGCGCGCCGCCCCCGGCGCCGTTCGACAGCGTGCTGAGGCAGCGCGGCCCGAAGCTTCGCAAATTCGTTCACAATATCGGCTCATGCCGCGCGCCGCATTCGCAGCGCGCGGCTCCGCCCGTTCCCTCGCAGGAGATCGCATGGTAGAGCCCGCAGTCATCGCCCACATCGGTTCGACGAATTTCCAGGTTCTGCTGGACGACGGCGCGCACACGTGGCTCGCCGACGAGCCCGAATCGCTAGGCGGCGGCGATCGCGGTCCTGGACCCGTTTCACTACTGCTATCGGGCCTCGGCGCATGCACGTCGATCACGCTGAAAATGTACGCGCAGCGCAAAGGCTGGCCGCTCGCGGACGTGCGCGTGATGCTGTCGATCGAAACCGGCGACGCAGGCACGACGATCGATCGCAAGGTCACGCTCGAAGGCGACCTGTCCGACGAGCAGCGGGAACGACTTTTGCAGATTGCCAATGCATGTCCGGTGCACAAGATCCTGACGAATCCGATCTCGGTCCGCACCGGGCTTACCGCGGCCTGATACAGCATGCGCGACCGGCGCCCGTGCCATCGATGCCGTTCGCGCAGCGTCTTAAGAGGAAGTTGTCGTCTTGAATTTCGAACATCTGATCCAGATCAACGATCCGTTGAATCCGTTCGTCGAAACCATGACTCGCGAGCAGTTGTGGGAAGGTCTCGTCTTGCGTGCCGAGCAGCCACAGCTGTTCGTGCTGGGTCTCGACAGCTGCACGATCCTGTCGCGTACCGACAGCACACTCGAGCGTGAACTGCATTACGGACAGGCCACCGTGCGCGACCGCGTTACGCTGCTCGCCAGTGAGAGCGTGCGCTATGACATCCTCGCGACGGAGTCGTACGTCGGCGGATCGCTGACGATGACGATCGAGCAGCCTGATGAGCTGCAACTGTTTCTGCGCTTCAAATACGAAACCACCCTGCCGACCGCCGACTCCGAAGACGAGCGCACGACAAGCGAGATCGTGAAATCGGCGTATCGCGAGTCGGACATCGATACGGTGCGGCTCATCCGCCAGTTTGTGCAGGGCGGCGGTCAGGTTCCGGCACAGTTGCACTAAATCAGTGTTGACGTGTATGCGCGTGACGGCGTGGTTGCGCCGTCGCGTTGTTCCGCTCTTCCTCCTTCCGCAACGCTCCAGCTGCATTCAACGATCATCCCTATCGAAACGCAATTCCGATGAATTACTCAACCTTGTAAATGGGAATTGTTATCATTTAGAATAAATCCATCGAATCAACCAACCGATGCCACGAATGACAGACTTCACGCGCTCTTCCACGCTCAGCCTGCGCCGTTCGCCGACCGCCGCGCTGACCAGCCGTCCGAAGCCCGCCATGCCGGCGCGCGACCTCGACGGCAGCAGGAGCCGCAGCCGGAGCGAGGGCCCAGCCCAGAGCCAGCCGGAATCAGTCGAGCGCACCGTGTCGAGCGATTCACTGCTGCAGGGACGCAGTCACGTCAGCATCACGTATAACGGCGAAACATATCAGCTTCGGGCCACGCGCCTCGGCAAGCTGATCCTGACGAAGTAACGCGATCAAACAGGCAGATCAGGCAGTACGTACCGGGTATTGTGGGGACCACCTCTCCGGGAGGTGTTGGGCAGTAGCCAGCCATCGACGGCTTGCACGCGAGATCTAGACCCCTTCGTGCAGACACCAGGCCAGCCGTCGCAGCCAGCCAGGCCGCTTTTTTTGGTTCTCACTGCAGTGCGCATGCGCAACGAGCGCGCGCATCGCGACTGAAGGAAGTTGAAAAAGCCGTATGGATGAACATCCATACGGCTTTTTCTTATGCTTCTGGCAAGCGTCTCTGCGGGTTGCGTCGATCGACTCGTCGGGCCGAAGCCGAAGCCGACGCCGGAAAAGACCCCTCAGCCGAGTCCGAGCGCTGCAATCCCGGCACGCGCAATCGCCGCATCCTGCTCCGACTTGACGCCGGACACGCCAAACGAGCCGACCACTTCGCCCTCCACGACGATCGGCACGCCGCCCTCCACCATCGCGACCAGCGGCGCGCTCAGGAAGGCCGTGCGGCCCTGCTTGATGATCTCTTCGTAGACTTTCGTTTCGCGCCGGCCGAGAACGGCTGTGCGGCCCTTGCCGATCGCCATTTCGACCGTGCTGGGCGCGACGTTGTCGCCGCGGTGGAGATAGAGCAGATGACCGCCGTCGTCGAAAATCGCGACGGTCACATTCCATTGATTGGCGGCCGCATGCGCTTCGGCTGCGGCGGCCATTTTCCTGACGTCTTCATCGGTTAATGCGGGTTTGGTTCTCACGGTCGGGCCTCGTTCTTGACTGAAAATGCCGTCAGCGCGTCCAGCCCCAGAACATCAGCCACCACGCACTGTCGACGACCGCTAGCGCGGCCATGAACCATACCATCGCAAGGCCGCGCTGGAAAAGCCGCGCGCTGTAGCGACGCGTCACGAGCCACGCGAGCCACGCGCTCCCGGCGTTGGCAATGACGAGAATCCCGATCCGCACTTCCGAGGCCCACCACAGCGGCACGTGTTCCGCGCGCAGCAGCGAAAGCGTGGTCGCGGAGAGGCCGAGGAACACACCGGTGCCCGCGATGGGAATCAGCCCTTGCGTGAAGTGATGCAGCCGCACCCAGCTGAAGCGGCCAAGCATGCGCGTGCCGATCATCAGGAGCGCCAGCAGCGCGGTACCGTACACGAGGCCGGTCGCGACGATGTAGCCGATCACCATCGACCCGTCGAGCCACGAGAAGACGTCGTTCTGCTCCGGATAGTGCGTGAAGAGGAACCAGGGTGCGTCGGTCTCGAGCGGCCACGTGATGTCCCGATCGATGAGCCACGTCGCGAGGAACGTCTTCAGGTCGACGAACCACGGTGATCCGGTCCAGTGGAACGCGCCGATCGCGATGCCGAGCAGACCGTACAGGATCAATGCGGTGTCCCACCCGCTCGCCTGCCTGTCGCCGAGATCGACCACTTCCGTCGACGGCGAGCGCCACGTCAGTGCAATCGCGTCGCGGTGTCCGCTGCAACGGCCGCACATATGGCACGCCGCGGCGCCCTTCATGTTGCGCAACGGCAGGAGCGGCGCGCAGTTGATCGGAATCACCCGATGACCGTGCTCGCCTTCCTTATACGAACGGCGCCACGCTTCTTCGTCGACCTTGAAGTGGAACGGCGCGAGTCTCGCCAGAAGCGCAAAAACCCCGTTGACGGGGCAGAGATATTTACACCAGACGCGTTTCTCGCGCCCGTACAGCAAGCCGATGATGATTGCGGCGAACGTCGAGCCGCCGAGCACCAGCAGCACGGCCTTCGGATACTGATAGACGCTGACCATCTGGCCGTAGATCGTCGTGAGCCCGAACGCGACGAAGGGCCAGCCGCCCCATCGCATCCAGCGGGGAATGGCCCGGCCTCGTCCGTATTTGCTGGCGAACTCAGCGAGTGCGCCTTCGGGGCACAGCACGCCGCACCACACGCGCCCGAGCATCACCATCGACAGCAGCACGAACGGCCACCAGATGCCCCAGAACACGAACTGTGCAGCAAGCGTCAGGTTGTTCCACAGATGCGCCGTGTCGCCCGGCAGCGGCATCACTGCAGGCACGAGGATCAGAAACGCGTAGACCGCAACGACGACCCACTGGATGCCGCGGACGACAGCGCCGTGGCGCTGCATCCATTGTCCGGCTTCCGCGAGCAGGCCAGCGCGACCGGACGCGATGCTACTCATGCCGTGCGTCCTGCCGTCCGTTGCGCCGGACCGCGACTGGCCCGTCGCACCAGCAGCCAGACGACTGCCCAGTACAGCGCGTAGGCGACCAGGTTCATCAACGCCGGATGCGCGCGATAACCCGTGAGCGTCGCGACCAGCGAGCCGAACGTGCTCGAATCATCGAGAATCGCCGACGTATTCCACACCTGGTCGAGCAGCGTCGGCAGGATTTCCTTGTCGATCAGCTTGTCGATGCCCGTCTGGAACAGACCCGCGCCGAGAAACAGCAGCATGATTTCCGTGACGCGGAAAAAGAGCCGCCACGAAAAGATCCTGCCGCCAATCTGCAGCAGCCAGAACGTGAGAAACGCCAGCGCGAGGCCGATCACGACGGCCAGATACTGGCTTGCGTCGACATGACCCGACTGACCAAAACCCAGGCCATACAGGAAGATGACCGTCTCGCTGCCCTCACGCGCGATCGCCAGCGCGACGAGCACGGCAACGCCCCACCAGTTCGCGTCCTGCGTACTCTTTTGCAGCGACTTTTCCATGTCGCGCTTGAGCGTGCGGCCGTGCTGCTTCATCCATAGCACCATCTGCACGATCAGCACGCAGGCGATCAGCACCATCGCCGTCTGGAAATAATCCTGCGCGTCGCCCGACAGCACTTCAGTGAAACCGACCAGCGCCGCACCGAGCGCAATCGCCGCCAGCACGCCGGCCGCGACACCCGCCCACAGATACGGCAACCCGCGCCGCGCGCTTTCGTCGCCGTTCTTCAGCCACGCATACAGAATGCCGACGACCAGCAGCGCCTCGACACTTTCCCGCCAAACGATGAACAACACCTGACCCATCGAAATTCTCCCGCCCGTTTGCGAATGGAGCGGACGACAGCGCTGCGCTGTCGCCCCGCGCCCGCATCGAAGCATGCTTACTTCGCGACGATTACGCCCTGTGCTTCCTGGTGAAAATCGTCAAAAAACTTGTACTCGCCCGGCGACAGCGGCGCGATCACGACGAATGAATCGGCACCCGGCGCGAGCACCTTTTCCTTGCGCAACTGCACACTCTCGAATTCCGCAGCGCCCTTGCCCACGTTGTGCACTTCGATCTTGATGCGCTGTCCGGCCGGCACTTCGATGCGCGCCGGATTCAGCTTGCCGTCGTTCATTTCGAGCTTGAACGTCGGCAGATCCGCGGCATGCGCAACGCCGACGAGCGACGTCGTCATGGCCAGGATCGCGATCTTCCTGTTGATTCTCATTGAGCCTTCCTGCGCTTTCCTGCGCTTTTCTGCGCCTTCCGGGCCCTTCTGGCGCCCTTTTGAGGCCTTTCGGGCTTCCGTGACCTTCACGGAAACGCGGCACTCAGGCCGCGTTTCATGTCAGGCGATGCGCGGCTGATCAGTAGCCGCCCTTCTTGCCGATGCCGGCGAAGGTGAAATCGTACTCGATCGAGAACGGCTTGAACCACGGGCCCACGCCGGTTTCCTTGTCGACGTGACGGCCGAACGACATATGGGCCATCTGCATCGGCGGTTCGACGATCAGCTTCAGGTGGTATTTGCCCGGACCGAACATCTTGACGTTGTCGCCGTAGTGCGGGCCGTCGCTTGCGACCATCGGCATCATGTCGCCCTTCACCGACTGGGACGAGCCCACTTTCGACAACTCGTATTTGACCTGCAGATACGGCATCCAGTCGCCTTCGGCGAAACCGGTCGGGTTGTTCTTGACGGCGTGGATGTCCGCTTCGAGGTGGACGTCAGAATCCGATGCCTTGCGCATCATGCCTTCCGGTTCCATGGTGATCGGCTGCAGGTAGACCGCGCCGACTTCCATGCCGCCCTCGATGTGCTGCTTGCCGATCGGGTACTCGGCGGCTGACACCGACAACGCGGCCACAGCCGTCACAACCGCGGCGCTGCCGCGCACGAAAGAAGAAATCCGCATTAAAACTCCTTTGTTTTTATGAGCTGGGATCGAGAATAGAGCCGCACTGGCGAAGATCTGCCTTCTGTCCACAGACGTCCTCACGACGCCAATAAAGAACGCTAATGCGAACCATTCTCAATACATGCGGAGTTTATCACCCTTCGATCTGGACGACAAATGCCGACGCGCCGAAAGCCTTATGGGCGCAGGGTTTTAAGCCGGGTTTTGCGGACGGGGGACAGACGTTCCAGCTGTCAGGCGTAAGCCATGCCGCACCGGCATTGGCGGCTGCCTTCCGGAATGGGGCCCGGAAGCCGCACACTGTGACCGCGAACGCCAGCCGCACAGGGCGATGCCGTGCGGCATGGCGCCGCACGGCATCGGTTTGCGCCGGCGATCCGCGTCAGTTCGTGCCGGTCAGATGATCGCCGACGTTCGCACCGAACACGCGTTGACGCAGAAGCGAAAGCTGGTCCCGCGCCTGCGCGGCCTTTTCGAATTCGAGATTCTTCGCGTGCTCCATCATCTGCTTCTCGAGCCGCTTGATCTCCTTCGACAGCTGCTTCTCGGACATGTCCTCGAACTTCGCGCGCGTTTGCATTTCCTTCAGTTCGGCGCGCGCTTCGTCGACGTTGTAGACGCCGTCGATGATGTCCTTGATCCGCTTCACGACGCCGCGCGGCACGATGCCCATCTTCTCGTTGAAGGCGATCTGCTTCGCGCGCCGCCGCTCGGTTTCATCGATCGCGCGACGCATCGAATCGGTGATGCGGTCTGCGTACAGAATCGCCTTGCCGTTCACGTTCCGCGCCGCGCGACCGATCGTCTGGATCAGCGAGCGCTCGGCGCGCAGGAAGCCTTCCTTGTCGGCATCGAGAATCGCGACCAGCGACACTTCCGGGATGTCCAGCCCTTCACGCAGCAGGTTGATCCCGACCAGCACATCGAACGTGCCGAGCCGCAGATCACGGATGATTTCGACGCGTTCGACCGTGTCGATATCGCTGTGCAGATAACGCACCTTCACGCCATGATCCGACAGGAACTCAGTGAGCTGCTCAGCCATACGCTTCGTCAGCACCGTGACGAGCACGCGGTCGCCCGACTTCACACGTTCGTTGATCTCGCCGAGGATGTCATCCACCTGGCTCGTCGCCGGACGCACTTCGATCTCCGGATCGACGAGGCCCGTCGGACGCACCAGCTGTTCGGCGACCTGCCCCGCTGTCCGGTTCTCGTAATCGGCGGGCGTCGCCGAGACGAACACCACCTGACGCATCTTGCGTTCAAACTCGTTGAACTTGAGCGGCCGGTTATCCAGCGCCGAAGGCAGGCGGAAGCCGTAGTCGACCAGGTTCTCCTTGCGCGCGCGGTCGCCGTTGTACATGCCGTTCAGCTGGCCGATCAGCACGTGTGATTCGTCGAGCAACATCAGCGCATCGGTGGGCAGGTAATCGACGAGCGTCGGCGGCGGCTCGCCGGGCGCGGCGCCCGAAAAGTGCCGCGAGTAGTTCTCGATGCCTTTGCAGAAGCCCAGTTCCTGCAGCATTTCCAGGTCGAACCGCGTGCGCTGTTCGAGCCGCTGCGCTTCGACAAGCTTGCCGTCCTTGTAGAAAAACTCCAGCCGGTCACGCAGTTCGGTCTTGATCGTTTCGACGGCGCGCATCACGGTCTCGCGCGGCGTCACGTAGTGCGACGACGGATAGACGGTGAAACGCGGAATCTTCTGTTTCACGCGGCCCGTCAGCGGATCGAACAGTTGCAGCGTCTCGACTTCGTCGTCGAACAGTTCGACGCGCACCGCCATCTCGGCATGCTCAGCCGGGAAAATATCGATCGTGTCGCCACGCACACGGAACGAGCCGCGCTGGAAGTCGGCTTCATTGCGGCTGTACTGCATTGCGATCAGGCGCGCGATGACGTCGCGCTGGCCGAGCTTGTCGCCCGTGCGCAGCGTCAGGATCATCTTGTGATATTCGGACGGATTGCCGATACCGTAGATCGCAGACACCGTCCCGACGATCACCACATCGCGCCGCTCCATCAGGCTTTTCGTCGCCGACAGACGCATCTGCTCGATATGTTCGTTGATCGACGAGTCCTTTTCGATGAACAGGTCGCGCTGCGGCACGTACGCTTCCGGCTGGTAATAGTCGTAGTACGAGACGAAGTACTCGACCGCGTTACGCGGGAAAAACTCGCGAAACTCCGAGTAAAGCTGGGCCGCAAGCGTCTTGTTCGGCGCAAAAACGATAGCCGGACGGCCAAGCCGCGCGATCGTGTTCGCCATCGTGAATGTCTTGCCAGAGCCGGTGACGCCGAGCAGCGTCTGGAACGACAGGCCGTCGTTGACGCCTTCGACTAGGGTTTCGATCGCGGTCGGCTGGTCGCCGGCGGGCGGGAATGGCTGGTAAAGCTGGAACGGTGAACCCTCGAACGTGACGAATTTCGATTCGTCGAGGGTGTGATCGACTTCGCGCAGATGGTGTTCGGACATGGGAGCGGCATCCTCAGCCGGAAGCAAAGGACTATTTTAGCCCCTTGTCGATTTGCGGACCGGGGGCTGCTTCAGGACGGCATCAGGCGCGGCTTCCGGCGCTATTCCCCGCGGCGACAGCAGAAGCGCTGCGATGACAGCGGGATCGGCATGTCCAGCGGTTGAATGCGTTGCCGGAACAGCGGGTGTGCGTCCTTCATGTGTCTTCATGTGTCTTCGTACGCCTTCCGGGTGACCTTCGCGTGGCCTTTCTGCGGCCTTTTCCCCGCCGTTCTGCGCGTCGCCGATGGCAAATATGCGGGTGAAACCCGTATCGCGGGCCGAAAAACGGCTTGGGATTCGATACAATGGCAAGTTGCGCGCCCGCCGCCTCTGTCTGCGATGTGTCTCCGACCGGCCAGGCTGGAAGCCCGCCCCTCCTTTCACTACTGCCGAACCATCATGTCTCTTTTTTCCGCTGTCGAACTTGCTCCCCGCGACCCGATCCTGGGCCTGAACGAAGCCTTCAACGCCGACACCCGCACGACCAGGGTGAATCTGGGCGTGGGCGTCTACACGAACGAAGAAGGCAAGATTCCGCTGCTGCGGGCCGTCCGCGAGGCAGAAAAAGCACGTATCGAAGCAGCCCTGCCGCGCGGCTACCTGCCGATCGAAGGGATTGCCGCCTATGACGCAGCCGTGCAAAAGCTGCTGCTCGGCAACGACTCGCCGCTGATCGCAGCCGGCCGCGTTGTCACTGCGCAGGCTCTGGGCGGTACGGGTGCACTGAAAATCGGCGCGGACTTCCTGAAGCGCGTGAACCCGAACGCGAAGGTCGCGATCAGCGACCCGAGCTGGGAAAACCATCGCGCACTGTTCGAAAGCGCGGGCTTCGAGGTGGTCTCGTATCCGTACTACGACGCGGCGACGCAAGGCGTGAACTTCGAAGGCATGCTGACGGCGCTCAACAGCTATGCCGCCGGCACGGTCGTCGTGCTGCACGCGTGCTGCCACAACCCGACTGGCGTCGACCTGACGTCCGCCCAGTGGCTGCAGATCGTCGAAGTGGTGAAGGCGCGCAACCTGGTGCCGTTCCTCGATATCGCCTATCAAGGCTTTGGCGACGACATCGAATCCGACGCAGCGGCTGTGCGTCTCTTCGCGCTGTTGGAAGTGAACGTGTTCGTGTCGTCGTCGTTCTCGAAGTCGTTCTCGCTGTATGGCGAGCGCGTCGGCGCGCTGTCGATCATCACGGCGAGCAAGGAAGAAGCCTCCCGCGTGCTGTCGCAACTGAAGCGCGTGATCCGCACGAACTACTCGAACCCGCCGACGCACGGTGGTTCCGTCGTCGCAGCTGTGCTCGGTTCGCCGGAACTGCGCGCGACGTGGGAAGCGGAACTCGGCGAAATGCGTGACCGTATTCGCGCGATGCGTAACGGCCTCGTCGAACGTCTGCAGGCAGCGGGCGTCGCACGCGATTTCAGCTTTGTGAACGCGCAACGCGGCATGTTCTCGTACTCGGGTCTCACCGCGCCGCAAGTGGATCGTCTGCGCGAAGAATTCGGCATTTATGCCGTGAGCACCGGCCGAATTTGCGTTGCTGCGCTCAACACACGCAACCTCGACGTGGTCGCGAACGCAGTTGCGCATGTTTTGAAGTAAGGCGGTCGATGCGCGCGAGCGGTGTGACTGTTTGCATGCCGCCGACGCGTTAACATCATTGCGGATGGTTTGAAAAGCGCCCCATGTGTCTCTGGGGCGCTTTTTTTGCGGCTGCTGCGTGCTCTTGATGCGGCCGTCAACCGTCGACGATGCGGCCCCAAACGTGCTCTCTGCGCGTTTGTTACGCCTTCGACAGACGCATCGATCGGATCAACCACTTCGATCGCTACGATCACTACGATCGCGAAACCCAACCGCCGATCTCACCGCGTATCGCGATGGATATCGTGCGTGATGAAGCCGGCGTCGTTATCGGGCATTGCCAGCCAGTCCGGTTGTGCCAGCGAACCGCGAATATCGACTAACCCGCTCTCCCAGTGTTCACGCATCGTCGACAGACCAAACTGATAGTCCTTGTAGTGGCCTTCGTACTCCTTATGCCGGTAGATCAGATGGAACACGTTGTAGCGCTTCGAGCAGGACAGGTCTTCGGCAAGCTTGCACCAGGCGTCATCCCGATACTCGGGCGCCACGCGGTCAAGCACTTCGCGCAGCACATGCCGGAATCGCTGGGAACGCTGAAGCATGTCGGTGACGAGCCGTGTACGGCTTGAATACTGGATGTCCTTCATGCGGCCCTGGACGTCGGTGATGCTATCGGGCACCGGCCCGCGCGCGCTCCACAAGTCGACCTGAAACGCGAGCGTGTCCTGACGAGGCGTGGTCTGAAGGACCTCGTGGAGCGGCGTGTTCGACATCAATCCGCCGTCCCAGTAATACTCGCCATCGATCTCGACCGCCGCAAAGCCCGGTGGCAACGCACCCGACGCAATGAAATGCTCAGGACGCAGCTTCGTATGCGTATTGTCAAAGTACGCAAAATTGCCCGTGCCGACATTCACCGCGCCTACGGACACGCGCATCTCGCGCGAGTTGATCCGGTCGAAATCGCACAGCCGTTCCAGCGTGGCCTTCAACGGCGCGGTGTCGTAGTAGCTCGCCTGCTGCGGTGCACCCGAAATGGTGGGCATGGGCGGCGGAAAGCGCGGTACGAAAAAGCCCTTCTGCCCTTCCACCATCGCACCGACCGCCTGCATGGCCGTGAACGCCTTGCGCACTGCATCACTTGAGTTGAAGAACGCGTGCTCGATGAAGGCCGGCAGCGGAGGGCCGAAAGCGGGCCGACAAATGGTCTCCCAGAATTCGAGCAGACGTGCCACTCGATTCTCTGGCGCATTGCCAGCGATGATCGCCGTATTCAGTGCTCCGATCGAAATGCCGGCGACCCAGTTCGGATGAATGCCGGCCTCGTCGAGCCCCTGATACACGCCGGCCTGATAGGCGCCGAGCGCCCCGCCGCCCTGCAGCATGAGGGCGACCGTCTCATATTGCGGCAGCTGGATACGCTGGCCGACGCGGGCGTCGGCGGCCGAACCGGCCCGCCCTCCGCCCACATCTTCCGCGGCACCGGCGCGAGCCTGCTTCACATTGCGTTGCGCCATACGAAGCCCCTTATTGCATGTACCAGCCGTGACTGACGATGAACGACTGGCCCGTTAGCGCAGCGGTCGGGAACGACGACAGGAACAGCACGGTCTGCGCGACATCCTCAACCGTGGTGAACACACCGTCGACCGTGCCGCCCAGCATCACGCGCTTGATCACGTCTTCTTCGCTGATGCCAAGTTCCTTTGCCTGCTCCGGAATCTGCTTGTCGACGAGCGGCGTGCGCACGAAGCCCGGACACACGACGTGCGAACGGACGTTATGTTTCGCGCCTTCCTTGGCAAGGACGCGCGAGAGACCGAGCAACGCATGCTTCGCCGTGACGTATGCCGACTTGAGGGGCGAGGCTTCATGCGAGTGCACTGAACCCATGTAAATCACGATACCGCCGCGGTCGTCCTTGTACATGTGTTTGAGCGCGGCCTTCGTAGTCAGGAACGCACCATCGACGTGAATGGCCTGCATCTTTTTCCAGTCGGAGAACGCGTAGTTCTCGATCGGATTGACGATCTGGATGCCGGCATTCGAAATGAGGATGTCGACCGAGCCCAGTTCCGCCGCCACCTTGTCGATGCCCTGATTGACCGCGTCTTCGTTCGTGACATCCATCGCCACGCCGATCGCCTTGCCGCCCGCCTTGTTGATTTCCTCGGCAACGGCGTTCGCGCCGTCCTGATTCAGATCCGCAATGGCGATTGCCGCGCCCGCTGCCGACAGCGTCAAGGCAATCTGTTTTCCGATGCCGCTCGCCGCACCCGTGACGACCGCGACCTTCCCATTCAGACTCGTATTCGATGACGACATCAAGAACCTCCATGCAGTTGATGAGCAATGACACCATAGCGCGCAGGCAGCGGAAAGCTGGCCGAAAGGCATATGCCTTTCGGCCGAATGCTGCACTGCGACCAACTCCGCTATTGTGCATGAATCAACCGGTCTGACGCACAAATGCGGATCGGTTTAAGCTGTGCAGTTCTGGCTCCGGTCCCGGTTTCTTCCCGGGCCCGGTTGCGGCTGAACCACTCTCGAAGGAGGAATGCATGAACTATCGACGACTCGGACGTTCCGGGCTGCAGGTCAGCGAACTGTCTATCGGCTCATGGGTGACGTACGGCAATCAGGTCGATCGCCGGGCCGCACGCGAATCGCTGGCGGCCGCGCGGGATGCTGGAGTCAATTTTTTCGACAACGCCGAGGTCTACGCGGCCGGGCAGTCGGAAGAAATCATGGGGCAGGCGCTGAAAGAACTGGCGTGGCCACGGGTCAGCTACGTGGTGTCGACGAAATTCTTCTGGGGTCTGCACGAAGCGCCGAATCAATACCACACACTCAACCGCAAGTACCTGCTGAACGCGATCGATGCATCGCTGCACAGACTGCAGCTCGATTATGTCGATCTCGTGTTCTGTCATCGTCCGGATCCGGACACACCGGTCGAGGAAACGGTCTGGGCGATGAGCGACATGATCACGCGCGGCAAGGCGCTGTACTGGGGCACATCCGAGTGGAGCGCCGACGAGATCCGCGCCGCGTATGAAATTGCCGAGCGGCATCATCTTCACAAACCTGTCATGGAACAGCCGCAGTACAACCTGTTTCATCGCAAGCGGGTCGAGCAGGAATATGCGCGCCTGTACGAAGACATCGGTCTTGGCCTCACGACGTGGAGCCCGCTCGCTTCTGGTCTTCTGACCGGCAAGTATCGCGACGGCGTGCCGTCCGACAGCCGCGCGCAACTGCAGGGCTACGACTGGCTGCGCAAGCAGGTGACGGACTCCGGCAAGAACAGTATCGTTGGAAAGCTGGGTGGTGTGGCGGATGAACTCGGCTGTACCGTCGGTCAGCTTGCCATCGCGTGGATCCTGACGAACCCAAACGTGAGCACGGTCATCACCGGCGCATCACGCGTCGAACAGATTGCCGAGAACATGAAGGCGCAGGAAGTTGTCGGCAGGATCACACCCGAAGTGAAGCAGAAGATCGAAGAAATCGTTGGCGACGCGTATCAGTGAGTCACTGACGGTCGCGTCAGGGGCCGCGTGCGGTGGTTGACGCATCCGGCCGCGAGGCTAGCCGCGGCGCGGCGTCGCGTACAATGTGCGGCCCGCGTTTGCGGCACGCCTGGCACATGCCGGCCGTTCATCCAGCGCGGCACGTTCGGGTTTCGCGTTTGCAGGGAAACCCGGTAGCAATCGCATCTCGCGTAACCTCGCGCCACTCTTTCCAGCACCTTTTCCAGCCCGGCTTCGTCATGCTCAGTTACCGCCACGCCTTTCACGCAGGCAATCACGCCGACGTCCTGAAACACGCCGTCGTCATCCAGTTGCTGCGCTATCTCGCCCAGAAGGACAAGGCCTACTGGTACATCGATACGCACGCAGGCGCTGGCGTCTATTCGTTGAAGGAAGGCTATGCGACCAAAACCGGCGAGTTCGACAGCGGCATTGGCAAGCTGTGGGCCCGGAACGACCTGCCCGCGATGCTGGCTGAATACGTCGACGAAGTGTCGGCGCTGAACGCCGACGGTGAACTGCGCTTTTACCCCGGTTCGCCCTATCTCGCGTGGCGACTGATGCGCGAGCAGGACCGTATGCGTCTCTTCGAACTGCACACCACCGAAATCGACGTTTTGCGCCATAACTTTCGCGACGCGGGCCGGCGTGCGATGCTTTATGCAGGCGACGGTTTCGATGGCATCAAGGCACTGCTGCCGCCGCCGCCGCGCCGCGCACTCGTGCTGATCGATCCGTCCTACGAGGACAAACGCGATTACACGCGTACGCTCAAGTGTGTCGAAGAGAGCCTGACGCGCTTTGCGACTGGCACTTATGTGGTCTGGTATCCACAGGTCACGCGTCCGGAATCGCAGCGCTTTCCCGATCAGTTGAAGCGCCTGCAGGACAAAAACTGGCTGCATGTCTCGCTGACGGTCAGCAATCCGCCGACGGACGGCTTTGGGCTCTTCGGCAGCGGCATGTTCATCCTGAATCCACCCTACACGCTGCCGGCGATGTTGAAGGAAGCGCTGCCCTGGCTCGTCGATGTGCTCGGACAGGACAAGGCGGCGCAGTTCAAGATCGAATATCGCGGCGATTAGCTCACTCGCCACCGGAGCATGGAGCGCTAAGGCGCAGCGCACCCTGCCGTCAACGCGGCTGATCACTTGACGAGCGTCGCCGCCTTGCGCGCGAAGTCATTGGTGTAGGTCGCGTTCAGATCGATCTTCGTCGGGTCGAGCCGGGGATCGAACGACGACAGCGCGCGCAGCGCGGTCGCCGGCCCGTCGGCGGGCATCAGGCCGTCAGGCGAGTACGCGTCTCGAACGTTGTGAAACGCGTCGACATAGAGTGCCTTGTCGTTGAGCAGGTACGCCTCCGGTACCATCTTCACCAGATCGGCATCGCTTGCCTTCTGGAGCCAGTGATCCGCGCGGACGATCGCATTGGCAAGTGCCTGCGTCGTCTTCGGATTTTTCTGGATGAACGACTCTGGCGCATACAGCGTCGCGGCCGGCATTGTGCCGCCGAACACGTCCTGCGTGCCCTTGACGGTCCGCGTATCGACGAGCACCGTAATCTCGCCAGCGCGCTGCAGTTTCGTCATCATCGGGTCGACGTTCGAAAGCGCGTCGATCTGCCCGTTGCTCACGGCCGCCAGAACGGTCGCGCCGCTGCCGACGCCGATCGCCGAGATCTCGCTGCGCTGCACGCCGGCCTTGCGTAGCGCGACGGTCAGTACGAGATCGGTCGACGAACCCGGTGCACTGACACCGACTTTCGCACCCCTGAAATCGGCCAGAGACTTGATCGAGCCGGCTTTCGACTTCGTCACAGCCACGACGATCTGGGGCGCCCGCCCCATCAGTACGAAGGCCCGATAGTGCTGGCCCTTCGCCTGCATGAAGAGCGTGTGCTCGAAGGCGCCCGCGCCGACGTCCGCGCTCCCGCCGACAACGGCTTCCAGCGCCTTCGACCCGCCCGCGAAATCCTCGAGCGTGACGTCAAGCCCTTCGTCCTTGAAGTAGCCGAGCTGACTCGCGACAAGCACAGGCAGATAGTAAAGACCAGGCAGGCCGCCGACGGCCATCGTCAACACCGGTTTCTCGGGAGCATCTTTCGCTACGGCTGGCATCGTGGTGAGCGCGAGCAGTGCAATGCACACGCAGGCCGCGTGCTGCATCCAGCGGTTAGACATTCGTTGTCTCCTAATCCGGTCTATTCGATTTGTTTAAGCGACGACGCCCAAAGGACAAAGGCCGCGGCAACGATTGTCGTTGCGCGGCCTTCCCTACGCCATGCGCCGAAACCCCAATGGTGCGGACCTGCGTCAGGCTGGATTCGAAGCGAGGAACGCAGCCTTATTGCGGCGGCGGCACCGGGCGCGGGCGTGGACGGGGCTGCGGCTGAGGTTGCGGACGAGGATAAGGCGATCCGCCTCCGCCGGCCCGAAGATCGACATACGGTGCGACGATGATCGGCGTCGACGAATTCGTGGGAAGCTCAGTCGGTGCAGCAATCGGCTGCGCCTGCACGATCGGTGCGTGCGATAGCGGCGCGTTCTGCAGGACGGTCCCACTCTGACCGTCACTGATGCCGCGTTGCGTATCCAGAATCAGCGGCTGACCACCGGACGCGGCGAAAGCAGCCGACGTCAGCAGCGTCGCAGCAACACTCATGAAGATGAGACGAATCGATCGGCGCAGGGGCATGGTCTGTTCTGGTTCTGGTTAGTTTTTGGGCCGCCAGCGGACCCATCGGCGCGCGGCAGGAACACTTTACCTTACCGTGACTGCATCGTTCCGGCTAGTCGGTCGTCATGGCTTCGCGCCATTGCCGCGCCGTAGATGTGACAAAGCCCCGTCAATACGGGGCTTTCCACTTGCTACATCAGCTGCGCGGCACATCCGCCGCCAGCCAGACTTACTTACAGCGAGTAGCCGTTGGCTTCGAGCGAACGAATACGTTGCTCGAGCTGAACGATATCGGACGACGAGGCGAGGTACGCTTCGCGGCGGTCGCGTTCAGCGGTTTCAAACCAGTTGCTCAGTGTTGCGACGAGGTATGCAAACATGATGTTTCTCCAAGGATCAGATTGAGTCCCTGGTGGAAGTTGGCATCAGGGATTTCCCTTAACAGGGTTAACCCGATTATAGCCTTCTGGTGCAAGCTTGCTAGTGAAATGGTCGAATACTGGGCATTCCGTTTTGGAATGGTGCATGTTTTTTTCGACGTTAAATAACTGATTTACCGGGAGATGCGAGCAAATTTCCGCTGCATGGTCAGATGCTGGACCCGGAAATGCACCAAAATAGCGCAACAAATGAAGGCGGCGCAACCGGAGTCCATCAAACGGTTGCAACGCAACCCTTACTCCGCATGATAATGCGCCGCTGAAGTCGCTTCGGGGTCCGCCAGCCGCTCGATAATTGGACAGTCAGGGCGATGATCTCCGTGACAATTCGCCGCCAGATGCGCCAGCGTGTCCCGCATATCCGTCAACTCCTGGATCCGCCGGTCGAGATCCGCGACATGTTCGAGCGCGATTGACTTCACCTCAGCGCTCGCGCGTGAACGGTCGTGCCACAGCGCCAGCAACCGGCGAATATCTTCGACCAGAAAACCCAGTCGCCGCGCCTGACGAATGAATCGCAGCGAGTGCACTTCCTCAACTCCGTACACGCGGTATCCGGCGCTCGTGCGTGCTTTCGCCTGCAATAGACCCACGCTCTCGTAATAACGAATCATCTTTGCCGTGACGCCAGACGCCCGCGACGCTTCACCAATATTCATGTTCAACCTCCGCAATCTGATTCGATGCTACACCTTCCCATTATGGGAAGGTCTACCATCCCGATACATATCGACACGGCAGGCATAATTCAACTGTTTCAACATCCGCATTGTTAGAAGGAAACGCATCAATGATCGAATTCAAGGTAGAGGGCATGAGCTGCCAGCATTGCGTCGCAGCCGTTACACAGGCCATCCGTGAGCAGGACGCATCGGCGCAGGTGCAGGTCGATCTGGCTGCGGGGCGGGTGTCGGTCGAATCTGGCCGGCCAGCGGAGATCCTGCGAGCCGCGATCGACGAAGCGGGTTACACGGTCATCGGCGCGCCAGTCAGTGGCAGCTGAGGGACGGCGCATGTTCAAGGTTGCCGTCATCGGCGCGTCGGGGTTGCTCGGTCGCGCAATTGTCGATGAACTTGGCCAGCAGGCCGGCTGGCAGATCGTTTCGACGGCTTTCCGGCGGCCCGGCCCGCGTATGGATGTACTTGACGTCCGCGACACGCTGGCTGTCGACGCGTTCGTCGCGCGCGAAAAGCCGGATGCGCTCGTCGTCGCGGCTGCCGAGCGGCGGCCGGATATCTGCGAGAACGATCCTGCGCTTGCCCGCGCGCTGAATGTCGACGCGGTGCGCACGCTTGCGTCCGCGGCCAACCGGCACGGTGCCTGGGTGCTGTCGATTTCTACCGACTACGTATTCGACGGCAGCCGCCCGCCCTATCGGCACGACGATCCGCCTGCACCGCTTAACGCCTATGGTCGCAGCAAGCTTGAGGGCGAACAGGCATTGCTCGACACGGCGGAGCGCGGTTGCGTGCTGCGTCTGCCGCTGCTGTACGGGCCGATCGTCGACTGGCGGGAATCGGCGGTCACGAGCCTCGTGCCGGCGATCGCTGCATCGGCGCGTGCCTCAGTGGGCGCGCAACCTGCCGTCATGGACGCGTGGGCGATCCGCTATCCGACTTTCACGCCGGACGTCGCGGTCGTCATCAGGCAGTTGCTCGAACGTCACATGCATGACAAAGCCGTGAGCGGCATCGTGCAGTGGTCCGCCGACGAACCGATGACGAAGCACGATATCGCGCGCCATCTGGCCGACGCATTGCGGTTCGACGCGCAACTCACGCCGCAACATACGCCAACCGACGCGACGCCGCGTCCGCACAACTGCCATCTGGATTCGAGCCGCCTCGAAGCATTGGGCATCGGTCGCCGGACGCCATTCGACATTGCCATCCGCCAGGTGCTGACGAAGTTTCCATGGCTCGATGACGGCCGCCCGACTTGAGACGCAAACCAAGCGCACGAAGAAGCCCGCCGGCTCAATACAATAAAGGGCCCCCCGCCTTCAATGAAAGTTCCGGCTCACAGACGGCAGATTGCCCAGCAGATGAGACATATCCAGAAGCGTGTGCGCCACCAGATGGCGCACTTCGCCTTCGCATTGCCATACGCCCAGCACGCCGAGCAACGAAGCGCCGAGCACCTCCTTGCGCTGCTTCTCTAGAAGAGAAGGCCAGATGATGACGTTCACGTTGCCGGTCTCATCCTCGATCGTGAGAAAGATGACGCCCTTTGCGGTATCGGGCCGCTGCCGCACGGTGACGATGCCGCAGCCCCGCGCGAGCCGGCCGTTCCGATAGGTATTCAGCGTTTTCGCCGGCAGCAGCCGGTTGGCAAGCAGTTGCGGCCTGAGCAGTTCCAGCGGATGTCGCCCGAGCGTCAGACCCATCGACCGGTAATCGCTCACGATATCGTCGCCTTCGGAAGGCGCACCGAGCATCGGCGTCCCGTCCTCGACGGCGGCGGCCGCCAGCATGTCGCGATCCGGCACCGCGGCGACCGACTGCCACAACGCCTCGCGCCGGTTCCCCGCCAGCGACGACAGCGCGTTGGCCGCGGCCAGCACCTGAAGGTCGTGCCGATCGAGTTGCGCGCGGCGCGCCAGATCCTTGACGGTCCCGAACGGCCGCACCGCCCGCGTGATCTCGATGCGTTCAGCCGCGCCATCACGCATGCCGAGCAACAGCGACAGCCCGAGCCGCACCGCGGGCCGCTCAGCGCCCACCGGTTCGAGCGACGAATCCCAGCCACTGACCGTCACATCGACCGGTAGCACCACGACGCCGTGCCGCTTCGCATCCTGAACCAGTTGCGATGGCGAATAAAAACCCATCGGCTGACTGTTGAGCATGGCAGCAAGAAACGCCTCCGGTTCATGGCATTTCAGCCAGCTGCTCACATAGACGAGCAACGCGAAACTGGCCGCATGACTCTCCGGAAAGCCGTATTCGCCGAAGCCCTTGATCTGTTCGAAAATCGCCTCGGCAAAACCCTGCTCATAACCGCGCTCGCGCATGCCGTTGACGATCCGGTCGTAATATTTCTGCAGACCGCCCTTGCGCTTCCATGCCGCCATCGCACGACGCAACTGATCCGCTTCACCCGCCGTGAAACCGGCCGCGATGATCGCAATCTGCATCACCTGCTCCTGGAAAATCGGCACACCAAGCGTGCGTTCAAGCGCGACTTTCAGATCCTCCCTAGGATAGCTGACCCGCTCGAAGCCCTGTCGCCGCTGAAGGTACGGATGCACAGCGCCACCCTGAATCGGCCCGGGCCGGACGATCGCGACTTCGATCACGAGGTCGTAGAACGTTTTTGGTTTCAGACGCGGCAGCATGCTCATCTGCGCGCGCGATTCGATCTGGAACACGCCGACGGTATCGGCGCGCGAAATCATGTCGTAGGTCTTTTTATCTTCCGACGGAATGTCCTGCATGTCGAAGCGCTCGCCGCGCTGCTCCGAGACCAGATCGAGCGTACGGCGGATCGCCGAC
The DNA here is from genome assembly GCF_050436625.1 of Paraburkholderia sp. GAS334. NCBI lineage: Bacteria > Pseudomonadati > Pseudomonadota > Betaproteobacteria > Burkholderiales > Burkholderiaceae > Paraburkholderia > Paraburkholderia sp. GAS334. The sequence goes on from NZ_JBNDMO010000008.1 coordinate 325,952, forward strand.
AGCATGCCAAGCGCGAGCACGTCGACCTTGAGCAGACCCAGCGATTCAAGATCGTCCTTGTCCCACTGGATGACGCTACGATCCGGCATCGCGGCATTCTCGATCGGGACAAGGCGGCTGAGCTTGCCGCGACTGATCACAAAACCGCCGGAATGCTGCGACAGATGCCGTGGAAACCCAAGCAGTTGCGCCGCGAGCGATGCCCACGCGCGGATGATCGGCGTCTCCGGATTCAGCCCGGATTCTGCGAAACGCTTGAGCAGATCGGCACCGCTGTCGAACCACTGATGCGACTTCGCGACCGCATCCACAATCTGCGGATCGACGCCAAGCGCCTTGCCGGTTTCCCGCAACGTGCCGCGCGCGCGATACGTCGACACGGCCGCCGCAATCGCCGCCCGATGACGCCCGTACTTGCGATAGATGTACTGGATGACTTCTTCGCGCCGCTGATGCTCGAAGTCCACATCGATATCCGGCGGCTCGCCGCGCTCCTTGCTGATGAAACGCTCGAACAGCATGTTGCCGCGTGCCGGATCGACTTCGGTGACACCGAGGCAATAGCAGACCGCCGAATTGGCCGCCGAACCGCGTCCCTGACACAGAATGTGCTGGCTTCGCGCATAGCGAACGATGTCGTAGACCGTCAGAAAATACGGCTCGTATTTCAGATCGGCAATGAGTTCGAGTTCGTATTCGATCTGCGCCTGCACGTCGTGCGGAATGCCGGACGAAAAGCGCCGGTGCGCGCCGATATACGTCTCCTTCCGCAGATATTCGGTCGGCGTGAAGCCTTCAGGCACGAGCTCGTCGGGATACTCGTATTTCAGTTCATCGAGCGAAAACGTGCAGTGCGCTAGGATATTCATCGTCTCGCTGAGCACGTACTCCGGATACAGGTTGGCGAGCCGCAGACGCGAGCGCAGATGCTGCTCGGCATTGGGCGACAGGTCGTACCCGCACTCGTTGACCGGTCGCCCGACGCGGATCGCCGTCATCGTGTCCTGCAGCGGTTTGCGCGAGCGCACGTGCATCACGACGTTGCCGAGCGCGACTACCGGCACGCCGTGATGCTGCGCGACGTATTCGATGGCGCCGCGATGAATGTCGTCCATGGCCCGCTGATGCAGAACAAGACCGCACCATGCCCGGCCGGAAAACGTCTGGTCAAACCACTCCAGTTGCACATTCAGCGCGTCTTCCTGCGCAGGAAAATCTGGCACGAGAATCGCAAGACAGTCCGGCACGCCGCGTAGATGCGCGTATTCCGCATCTGGACGGGACAGGTCCTGCGGCGTCAGCCGGTATTCGCCTTTCGGCGCGCGCATCCGGGCAAGCGTGATCAGCTCAGATAGATTGCCGTAGCCCTCCCGGTTCTGCGCCAGCAGAATCAGGCCGAAGGCAGGCGTTCCGTCCGCATTCACCAGCCTGAAGTAAGCACCGATGACGAGCGGCAGCTTCGCTTCCTTCGCCGCGACGTGTGCGCGCACGACGCCCGCGAGCGAGCATTCATCGGTGATCGCAAGTCCTGCGTAGCCGAGTTGCGCGGCGCGCGTGGCCAGTTCCTCTGCATGCGATGCGCCGTGCAGGAACGTGAAGTTCGAAAAGCAGAACAGTTCGGCATAGTCCGGCAGCGGGGTGAATGAGAGATCCATGGCGTGTCATCCAAAGAGGCCATGAAGGAACCAGCGCGGGTCCTCCGCGTCGCGGCTGCTGATGCGCTCGCGATAGATCCAGTAACAGCTCTGGTCTTCGGCCTGCGCGACGAAGTAATCACGTGTCACGAGTTCGCCGTCGAACCAGCCCGCTTCGATGCGTTCGCCCGGCGACACCATCCTGAGCGGCGAGCCGTAGAACGGCCGATGCTTTTTCATCAGCAGAAGCACGGGCGTTTCGAGCAGCCAGGTTGGCCGCGGTAATCCGGCGGGCAGCAACGCGCGCTTCGATGCCTGGCCGATCGGCGTCCAGCGATTGGCGACTTCCGGCCGGTAGTCGGCAGTCGGTGCGGCCTGCAACACGTTTTCGACGCCGAGCCGCGCGACCAGCAGCTCGATGAGACGCGCGTGATCTTCCGGGGAGCCGCCGGGTTCTGGGAACAGCGTGTCAGACGCCGGCTCGGCAGCCTGGACATTCGACGCATCGAGCCGCAGCGCGATAACCGGTGCATCCAGTTCGATGCGACCCAACCGCTCCTTGATGAGGCGGATCAGATGTTCTTCCTGCCAGGTCGGCTCGCCGAGCGCGATGTCGATGACAGTGGGAGGAATCGCCTGCCGTCCACGTTCGTGTTCGAGTGAGAGCGTGGCCGCAGTCAGCGCGAGCTGCTTTGCGCACAGCCAGCCGCACAGTTGAACGATAAGCCGGTGGGCTGCAAACAGCGCGCCGTCCGCGTGCTCGATGCGGTCCGACATCTCGATACGCGCGGAGAACGTGGGCGGCAATTCGAACCAGTCGAACAGTTCCGGCGCTGTACCGAACGCGCGATCGAGCGAATCAAGCAGATGCTCGCCGCAACGACGCTGCAGCCCGGCGCGCGGCAGACGCCTTACGTCGGCGATCGTTTCGCAACCGAGGCCCGTGAACCAGTCGGCAAACGGACGGATTTCCGCCACCGACAGCAGCGGCAACGTCGCCAGCTGGCGCTCGAGCGAGTGAAACTTGAGAATGCGCCGGTTTCCGTATTTCACCAGCAGCCATGCGCCTTGCCCCGTTGGCGCAGCGCTCATCCTTGCGCTGAAACCCAGTGTGGCGAGCACGGCCCTGACGTCCCGGCACAGACGCAACACGCCTCCGAATAGCCTCAAACTTGCGCCAACGTCGATCAAGACAATGGCTTCTTCGCACAACGTCACGTCGGGTGAGAACTTCATCAAAGCGACAGCGACCTCCTCCTGCGCGGCCTGCTCGCGCGCCGGATCGCGTTCGAACATCGCCGTCTCGGGCAGGAGCGTCAACACACCGCCGCGCTTCATGCCCGCACGTACACCCGCCGCTTTTGCCACGCCATCGGCAATGAGCACCTTGTCCTTCTCCAGCACGACACAGCCATGCGCCTGCTCCTGGCGTCCATCAGACCACCACCTCGGCCGAAAGACCTCGAGTTGCAACCGGTATAACTGGACGGCGAGAAAGACGCGCATGACGGGAAAACAAAACGGGCGTGGGTTGCAGGGGAATGGACAGGGGTTCCGCGCGTGTTGGACCTCGTCGCTTCACGATGTCGACGGTCAGACCGTCTCCGGCTGGCCGTAGGGCCAACCTCAATACAGCCGGAGAGGCGTCCTGGGCTGCAGCCAGGGGCCGGACCATAAGGAATAATGTTTCCGACGACTGCGCCGCCAGATGCAGGCGCCGCAATGAAGACGTCTTGACGTGCTGTGCCCAGAACAGCAGCGCGCCGCAACTTCCCGCACGCAGGATCTGTTCTGCCGACCACAGCGCATCAGTGATTTTTGCTGCCCGAATCCGCATCAACTGCTTCAGGGGAAGCCCGATGTACTCCAGCCCCAAGCCGTTAGGGATATGAGGCGGTTGCATCAGCACGATCGGTCGGTTGCCCAGAGCGCTCAGCGCGGGCCGCAACAACCGTATCTCCCCCACCCCGGCCTGCTCGACCAGCAGATCGACAAGCGCGCCAAGTGGCCAGCCGCCTCCCGGCAACTCCGCTGACAAGGCCGCGTAACCCGTATCCAGCATGCCGCCGCGCACGCGCGCGAGCTGCGACGCACGCCAGAGCGACGGATGAATGGCCTCAGGAACGGAAACAGCGGATGTCATCGAATGACGAAATAACTGTATGGATATACAGTATCGTACATGGGATTTCGCTATCGCGAACGGGCACTTTTTTGGGTCCCAAGGATTGCGCGGGTAAGGATGGCGCTGCGACTCAAGACAATTGCCAAGGTTGAATGGCGCTGACTATGAGCTCAAAAATGGAAGGCCATTCGCAGACGGTAAGGCGATCACGTCAATGCCAGACATTTGCTCCACCTATGAAATCGGAAGGTGAATAAATTGAACGCGGGCAGTCTGCGCACGTGGAATACGCAGTCTGCGGGAGCGGCCGGATGGCGGGCGGGTGGGTCAGCGGGAGCGGCCAGATGGCGGGTCGGTGGCGGGCTTTTTGGGGGGCGGTAAACGCAGAAACCCCACCTTTGTGGGGTGGGGTTTCTGTTGCTGCTGGGGAGCCTGACGATTACCTACTTTCACACGGGCAATCCGCA